>MGNI01000176.1:0-276 GCA_001795115.1 Chloroflexi bacterium RBG_16_48_8
AGCAGCGCGAATAATTAAGAAACCGGCGCTCCTCATCATTCTTGGTATCTTCTGGGCAATCTGGCTATTTTCAGTATTTATTTCCTCGCCAGCCAACACTGCGCCAGTGGGCTGGGGCTACAACTTCATGCCATTGATCCATTGGGGATTTCTGTATCTAATACTTGGGCTAACCCTCTTTCCAGACATTGCTTTCCTCCTCATACTCTTTAAAGATCACCGGAAATATCTATGGCGCATCTTGATGGTTGCAACCATAGGGGCTGTAATCTTCCT
>MGNI01000176.1:354-540 GCA_001795115.1 Chloroflexi bacterium RBG_16_48_8
CATTCCGCTTGTGGTCGGGGATCAATTGCATCGACTGTATCTGAAATCCAAGCCGGAGGTTGAGGAGGAGTCTCAAGAGAAAACAGATTCAGACACCTGAGTCTGTGTGGTGCACCGGCTCAACCGGGAAAAAGCTGAACTTGCCTATCGAAGAACAATAAAGGTGTGTGATGAAGCTTGAGCGAT
>MGNI01000176.1:588-5835 GCA_001795115.1 Chloroflexi bacterium RBG_16_48_8
CACAGCGCGTTGTAAAAGCCGCGCTGCTCATATATCTCGTCCACTTCCTGGTGCCGGCGGTACCAGGGCAAAAGCACAACCGCCCACAGGATCAACGCCATCACGAGTCCAGACGAACGAAGGTGAAGGTAGCGCACAGAGACCTCCCCCAAAATGAAAAGGAACGCCACCCCGATGGCTGCTATCGTGAAGAGGATCGCCTTTCGCTTTCCAAGCAGCAGCGCCAGTGTTGTGTCGCCTCGGCCTCGATCTTCCTCCATCTGATAGATTCGCGTGAGGGGATAGAACCCTGCAAACAGGAAGAAGAATCCCAAGACAATGTTGATAATGGGAGGTTCAAGGGGATGGTCCATGGCTGCCCAACCGGCATAAATGGTGAGAGCGCTGTAACCAACGGAGTTGATCAACACATCCCAACCTGCTCGAGCCTTGGCGCGCAGCGGCGGCACAGAGTAGGCAAGAAAAAGCAACATGCAGATGACATACGCAAGCAGGAAGCGATTCCCCAGCGTGTTCGCCATAAGCAACCCGGCGAGTAAAAAAACCAACAAGAAATGTGGCAGATAACGCGGGATGAGGGGTGGATCCTCCAAATAGCCGATATCCCCTTCATCCTTATCAAAAACCGAATTAATAGCCAAGGTGCCTCCATTTCCCAATACTGCCCAAGCCAATACAGCTATTCCCCAACGACGGAGGGCATCGGGCGTGAAATTGAAACCGTTGGCCAGAAAGAACCCCACCGACATGTGGGCACCCACGATGGGCCAGGATCGCGGTCGCAGATAGAAAAGATAGGGGATCCAACCGTCAGGGAGGATTTTACGAAGTGTTTCACGACTGATCGTTGGTAGCACGCCTTTCTTGAGAAAAATCCACTTTCTATAAAAACCCTCAACTACAGCTGTGGTTGTGCAGATCCTTATACAAGAATATCTTCAACAAAGCACATTCAAGAACCCTGTGTATACTATAAGGAAGAATTTGAAACAATGGGTTTTCCGCAGCTCCAAGGGATGGACAGCCCATCAAAATCCTCTCCTCTTTCAGATAAAGGCATCAGGATGTTTTCCAAAACCGCTCAATACTACGATTGGATCTATTCCCAGAAGGATTACCGCGCTGAAGTCAATAAGTTGTTAGCCATCATTCGCAAGAATCACTTATCCGTTAGCGAACGACTGTTGGATGTGGCCTGTGGAACGGGACAACACATTCAATACCTAAAGGAACATTTCGATGTGGAGGGGCTCGATATTAACCCAGAATTGCTCGAGCTTGCCCACCAGCGGAATCCTGAGGTCACCTTCCATGAGGGAGATATGATCGACTTCGATCTTGGGTGCAAGTTCGATGTTATTACCTGCCTCTTCAGCTCCATTGGTTACGTAAAAACGCAGGAAAATCTCAAGAAAGCCATTGAATCCATGGCCCACCATTTAAATCCTGGTGGCCTGCTCATCATCGAGCCCTGGTTTACCCCGCAAGATTGGCATCCAGGGACACTCCATGCTCAAGTTGTCGACGAGCCCGAATTGAAAATGATCCGGATGAATTTGAGCCATTCGGAGGGAAGAATTTCCTACTTTGACTTCCATTACCTGATCGGGACCCTGGATGGGATCGAACACTTTGTGGAACGTCACGAGCTGGGATTATTCGAGAAAGAAGAGATGGAAGCGGCATTTATCGCTGCAGACCTCCAGGTAACCTTTGACGAGGGTGGCCTCATCGGGCGTGGGCTTTACATCGGAACGGCGTAGAGGCGAAGCGCTCTCCTTTAGATGAAGGAATTCTTAAACATCCATCACGATTGCTTCGCCCGTACAAACCCGTGATAGGATATACAGGAGGGATTATGATAAGCCAGATGAAAAACCGCAATCTAACCCTCGTTCACTGGAACGAAAGCGAAGCTGAGAAGATGGCTTCCACCCTCCGAGAGCATGGTTGGGATGTCATCCTTCGACATAGCTCTGACCAGTTTAAAATGAGCGGACTCAGGCAGAATCCCCCCGCGGCAGTTGTTATCTCCCAGCGGTGACTGCCCTCCCATGGAGGAGAGGTTGCAGATGCATTATGGTCATCCAAATGGGGCAGAGAGATCCCCATTATTTTCTGCGACGGTGCCCCCGATAAGGTGCTGGCTGCACAAAAGAGATTCCCCAGCGCCATATTTACGACCTGGGAGGATCTGATCTCTATTCTCAACGCCCTGTCAACAAAGCGTCCAACCCATCGTTGTGAAGAAACAGAAACGAAGCCTTCCTTACAGCGGTTCTTGGGGAAAAGGCATCTGGAGGGTTCATGGGAGTGAGCGGGTTTGCCCTCGAAGAATAAGAGGAGAGATCAAGGACAATTCTGCAACTATACATTGAAAGAGATGACAACACCGGCTTCTCTTCCTTTATAGCCAAAAAAGACGCCATGGTAGAATCACAACATGATAAAGTATTAATTAAGGCTTTTTTCTAGCAAAAGCCGGAAAAGGATCCCTTACGAAGACGGAGTCTTGCAGGTTGCTCTTATCAATGCCCCAAGCACAGATCGGATCAGACATTGAACCCTGGACTTCATCTCTACTTCAAATCTCTTAGCCCCCATACCACCCAAAAGGGATGTTAATTCATATGAGTACTCGATCCAAGGGGGCCGCAATCGTGGAAAGCTTAGCTACCCTTTCTTGTCATAAAGCGGGGTGTTGCATCCACTAAGAGGAAAGGTTGGATGGGCTCCCATTTTATTGGGCAAACAAAGCCCTGGATATCCACAACCTAGTGTTCACAGGCAGACATATGTCCGATGAGGCATCCTTTTCAAATGAAAAAACCATGATGGATCAGCTTATAGAACTTGGCGAGAATCAAGGCTACATCGATATCGATGACATCCTGGAGATGTTCCCACATGTTGAGGAGAACCTTGACCTGCTTGAAGAGATGTGTGATCTGCTTCTGGCAGCGGGTATCCCCTTCTCTGGAAATGGCCAATTAGGGCAGAAAGTCGAAGAGCAATCCTTAACGAAGGAACTCGAGATCGAAGATCCTTTTAGTGATGAACGTGAGCAGCATCACGCTATGGATGCTGCTGATGCAGGTGATACCATTGGGCTTTACCTCAACCAAGCAAGCAAGGTGCCCCTTCTGAAGCACGAAGAAGAGATCGAGTTGGCTAAACGCATTGAACGTGGGCGGCGAACAAGCCAGGAGCTTGCTCGTGGAAGCCTATCCCCGAAACAACGTGCTATGTTGAAGCATCTGGTTGAGGATGGCTTGGCAGCTCGCGAGCATCTGATCCTGGCTAATTTACGCCTCGTCTTCAGCGTGGCAAAGAAGTATGCGGGGCGCGGCCTATCCCTTATGGATTTAGTTCAAGAAGGTCATATTGGCTTGATGAGAGCAGTGAAGAAATTCGAGTACCAACGTGGATTCAAATTCTCAACCTACGCTACCTGGTGGATCCGCCAAGCTGTCTCCCGGGCAGTTGCCGACCAAGGTCGCACCATCCGACTGCCAGTCCATATGGGTGAGCGAATAAGCAAGATGCTTCGCAGGAGGCATCAACTTACACAAGAACTTGGCTGTGAGCCAACACCCGAAGAGCTGGCCAATGCTACCGGAGAACCCGTTTCGACGGTGGTTGAAACTCTACGCATCTCACAACGAGCCATCTCCTTGGAGCTTCCAGTCGGCGATCAAGACAACTCCGAAATTGGAGATTTTATTGAGAACGAGGATGTTCCAAATCCCGAAGAAAGCACAGAACTGGCACTTCTGCAGGAGCATTTGTGGGAGATTCTCGAGACCTTGCCCCCCAGAGAGGTAAAAGTCCTTCAGCTACGGTACGGACTGAAGGGCGGGCGAGCGCATACCCTGAGCGAGATTGGGGAGAAGATGGGGATCTCTCGAGAACGCGTGCGGCAGATAGAAGTACAAGCCAAGAAAAGGCTGCGCATACCTAAGCTTCAAGCCGAGCTGGCAACGTACCTGAAGCATTGATATGACCTTCGTTATCACCTGGTTCTGATTACCATCTCCAAGGAAAGCCTATGGGTTCAGTAGACTTCACTCTGAAGTCTGCGTTAATGGATAAAATTGCCCATGGGGATGGACCTAATAAACCTCTACATTTGAAGAAAATTCATAGCATCTATCATTCTCATCCATTTTCAGATAATCCTTCTCCTGGGCGTATAATAAATCCTTGGAGAGTTGCCCCAAGCAACCGAGAGGAGGTTTCCCCTGATGAAAGCCGTTGACCGAGCGGTGGCAGAGGGGATTTTGTTCACCGATCAATATCAGTTGACCATGTCTCAACTCTATTACCGAGTGGGACTACACGAGAGGCGTGCCCAATTCGATCACACTTTCCGTAATTGCCCCGACTACGGCCTCCATCAAGCTGGCTACTGCATCAATGCAGGCCTCGAGTGGTTGCTGGACTGGATGCGCGAAACCCGCTTTGACGATAAGGCCATCGAATTAATGCGGCATCAAAAAGGCAGCACAGGGGAACGCCTTTTCGCAGATGATTTTCTGAGTTGGCTTCGGGAAAATGGGTGCTTCGATGGGATCGATATGTGGGCCATCCCAGAAGGTCGAGTGGTTCACCCCAATGTCCCACTTACCGTCGTCCAAGGGCCCTTAGCCATGGCTCAAATTTTAGAAACGCCCTTGCTTAACCACCTTAACTTTCAAACCCTCATCGCTACAAAGGCTGCGCGCATCCGGGAAAGTGGCCATGGACAAAAGCTGCTCGAATTTGGTTTACGGCGGGCGCAAGGAACTGGAGCAAACGCTGGCGCTCGGGCGGCCTTCATCGGTGGAGCTGATTTCTCCTCCAATGTGGGAATCTCCCATATATTAGGCTTCCCACCTAAAGGCACCCATGCGCACAGCATGGTCCAGATCTTTCTGGCACTCGGCCAGACAGAATTGGATGCCTTCAGGGCCTATGCGGAAATCTACCCTGATGATTGCCTGCTGTTGGTGGATACTATCGATACCTTGGGAAGCGGCGTTCCCAACGCCGTCAAAGTCTTTGAGGAGTTACGTCAAAAAGGCCATCGCCCCATGGGGATTCGTCTCGACTCGGGTGACCTTGCCTACCTGAGCATTCAAGCTGCCAAGATGCTGAATGAGGCTGGTTTCCCCCATGTCTCGATTGTGCTATCGAATCAACTTGACGAACTTGTCATATGGCAGATTTGTACTCAGATTCAAGATGAGGCGCCTCGCTATGGCGTTG
>MGNI01000176.1:5881-10877 GCA_001795115.1 Chloroflexi bacterium RBG_16_48_8
GCTTATCACGTCGGAAGGACACTCCGCATTGGATGGCGTCTATAAATTGGTAGCCATGCAAGAAGAAGATATGTGGGTCCCCGCCATCAAGATCTCCGAGTCTGCAGGCAAAACCCCCAACCCGGGTCCAAAAGGCGTATGGCGGATTTACGATCTACGCGACAAGGCGGATGCAGACCTCATCAGCCTGGATGATGAAGATCCTAAAGAATTAGACCCTCTGATCCTGCACCATCCCACCAAACACACCGCCTTTCGATCCCTTAGGCAGCATGAAATCTCCAACATCGAACCTCTGCTTGTTGAAATTCTAAGAGATGGCAAACTTGTCTATGAATTGCCCTCAATCGAGCAGATGAGAGAGCGTCGTCAGGTAGATCTAGAAAAACTAGACCCGGGTGTGCGCAGGATCATGAACCCTCATATCTACCATGTCTCTGTCACAATACGGCTTTGGGATCTCAAACAGCAGCTGATCAAAGCCATCAAACCAAACCAGCAGGAACAATCATCGCCCCAATGAACTGCATCACGACCCACAACACTCGAAGCAATCAAGTACAGTACAATCCATCACAGAAGAAGGAAAGCATGGCATGCAACTATTCAACAACTTGACTCGCAATCTTGAAAAGCTGACACCGGAGAAGGAGGATTTCACGCTTTACGCCTGTGGTATTACTCCCTACGACACCACACACCTGGGTCATGCCTTCACGTACACCTGTATCGATATTTTGATTCGCTATCTAGAGTTTCTAAGCCACAGCGTCATATACGTGCAGAATGTAACCGACGTTGATGACGATATCCTGCGCCGAGCTCGGGAGGTGGGAGAGGACTGGCGGGCTCTGGGAAACCAATGGACCTCTCATTTCATCCACGACATGATGAGTCTGAACGTGCTTGCCCCAGCCCATTTTCCCCGTGCCACGGATTTCATCTCTGAGATCCAAGAGTGGGTGCGGAAACTGCTGGATGCGGGCGTAGCTTACCAGGCTGAGGGAAGCGTGTACTTTCACATCGACTCTTATCCTGAATTCGGAAAGTTAAGCCGACTTCCCCGACCTGAGATGCTGACGATCGCAAACGAACGAGGCAATCGACCTAATGATCCCAATAAACGAGATCCATTGGATTTCGTGCTCTGGCAGGCACAGGCCTCCGGTGAACCCGGCTGGGAAAGCCCGTGGGGTCCGGGGCGCCCGGGTTGGCATATTGAATGCTCGACCATGGCAACCCGACTTCTGGGTGAGGTCATCGATATCCATGTTGGCGGTTCAGATCTTGCCTTCCCCCATCATGAATGCGAGGTTGCCCAGGTCGAGCCAGTTACCCAAAAGACACCTTGTGTCCGCTTCTGGATGCACATCGCCATGGTGCATCATGAGGGGGAAAAGATGAGCAAATCCTTGGGAAACCTCATCATGGTTCGAGACCTCCTGGAAGCCTGGTCGCCCGACTCCCTCCGGCTTTACCTGGGATGCCATCATTACCGGGAAATCTGGAGACATGAGATCGAGGTGCTGGAGCGCTCCGCACGATTGGCGCAGGTGCTGAGATCTGCAGCCGCTGCCATCAATGGTCAAGGTTCATTTGTCGATCCGTCTCCAACCATGAATGCCTTTCACCAGGCCATGGATGCTGACCTGGATACCCCCTCAGCTTTATCCATATTGGAACACTTCGCTACCCAGATTCTGGATGCGTCTGCCTCTGGAAAAGGGATAGGAAGGGCACAGCATGCCCTGCGCACGATGGGAAAGGTCTTTGGATTACAGCTTGACACTGAAGGTCCCGAGGTGCGCGTGCTATCGGGCTGGCAAGAGCACTTGAAGCACTTCACCCATACAGAAGCGTGAGGGCGACCTCGGTAACCCGCTCGGTCGCCCCTACGATCATTTCTATGGATTTGGAGAGCGCATCCCAAATCAATGCACAACCATCACCGGACACCTCAGCCCATGCAGCAGCTTTACGAGGCTTTCCCCGACCAACATGGATCCCGGCAAAACCAGCATGCACTCCCCTTCTGCTTGCATCAATTGTTTTACTTTTTCCTCGTCGATTTCAAACAACCAGCGGTAACGGGCCTGCAAATCACGGGATCGAAGCCACCGTGCCACCTCAATTTGGAGACGCTTGGCATGCTCGTGGTCGGCAGCAACAATAGCAACAGAAAGAAATCCCTTTTGACCCTGAACCATATGAGCAGCTGTGGTCAATGCCCTTTGCGCAATATCTGAGCCGTCATAGACAACTAGAACGGCTGGCTTTATGGCGGTGCGTGGTGCATGAATCAGCGCAGGACCTGGCGCCTGCGAAGCCATAGTTTGTGCTGTCGACCCTAATTGCTGCTTCCCTGACCATCCTGCTCGTCCTAAGATCACGAGGTCTACATTTGAAGCAGCCGAAAGGAGCTCGCTGTCGATCACGCCTCGCGTGACGCGGAAGGACCAGCGGATTTGAGAGCGTTCAGCCAATTGAGATAATCTGCGACGCGCTCGGTTGGCTTGAGCCCGAAGCTGGCGCTGCAGCCGTTGGGAGTCAAACTCACGGATGGAACCCGAGAAAAGTCCTACTTCCCGCGCGAAAGGTGTTTCTGCCAGGCGCAACAGATTGATATCCTCAATGAATAAGCCCAATAACTCCGCCTGCAGGCTCTCAGCCAGTTCCGCCGCCGCCTCCAAGGCCGCCAGGCTGGGTGGAGAGGCATCAACCGCAACAAGGATGCGTTTGATCCTCCCTTCCATT
Organism: Chloroflexi bacterium RBG_16_48_8; assembly: GCA_001795115.1. Taxonomy (GTDB): domain Bacteria; phylum Chloroflexota; class Anaerolineae; order Anaerolineales; family E44-bin32; genus MGNI01. The sequence continues at coordinate 8,636 of MGNI01000176.1, forward strand.
CCTTGCGCACTCATTCGCTATCTTCCTCTTGAGCCTTGGCAAAAGCGGCGCGACGTTCGGCAAATTCATCCAACTTGGCCTGAACCAAACCATTGATCGAATCCTGCGGGAAAGCGCCACTTTCGTCCGCTTCACCCGCCCGAATCCCGGTCAAAACCTCTATCCCCTCATCAATGCTCTCAATAGGATAAATATGGAATTGACCTGCACCGACAGCATCCACAACATCCTGCCTCAACATGAGATGCTTGATATTGGATACCGGAATGAGTACTCCTTGTTCCCCTGTCAGGCCTCGGGCCTTACAAATATCAAAGAAACCTTCGATCTTTTCATTTACACCGCCAATAGCTTGCACCTGTCCGCGTTGGTTGACGGAACCTGTCACAGCCAGAGATTGTTTGATGGGGACATCTGCAATGGTCGATAACAAGGCATAAAGCTCAGTAGAGGAGGCGCTATCGCCATCCACCTCCCCATAAGATTGCTCGAAAACAATGCTGGCAGATAGGGAGAGAGGATGTTCAATAGCATAGCGCCCACCCAGGAAGGAAGAGAGGATCAGCACACCTTTGGCATGAATGGGACCACCCAATTCCACCTCTCGCTCGATGTCCACCACCTCACCTCCGCCCATACGTACATTGGCCGTGATGCGACTGGGTCGACCAAAAGCGAAGTCCCCCAACTGAAGCACCGACAACCCGTTGACTTGCCCCACCACTTCACCCTCGGTATCGATGAGAATCATCTCACGTAGGATGTTCTCCTGAATCCGTTCCCTCAACCGATCAGACCGATAAACTTGAGCATCGATAGCCTTCTGAACATCCTCCAGTCCGACCACATCCTTTCCCGCTTCCTCGGCCCAATGATCCGCTTCTCTCAGCAAGTTGGCTACATCCCTCATCTGTGTTGTCAATCTCTCACCATCTTCCGCCATCCGCGCGCTCTGCTCGAAAACCCGGGCTACCGCACAGCGATCAAAGGGACGCAGATTATCCTTTCGGATCAGATTGCCAATCAAACGAGCATAAAGTCTTTGATTATCCAGGTTCCATTCCATAACTTCATCAAAATCCGCCGTGACTCGGAAGAGTTCGCTAAAATCAGGGTCCAGGGCACTCAGTTGATAATACAGCAAGGGATCCCCAATTAAAGCCACCTTCACCTTCAATGGGATAGGTTCTGGGTCCAACGAGATGGTACTGATCAGACTCATCATTTGGCCTGGCGATTCGATTCGCACTTGTTCGGACTGCAAAGCACGCTTGAGCCCATCCCAAGCATAGGGTTGTGTGAGGACTTTGTAGGCTTCCAGGATCAGATATCCACCGTTGGCTCGGTGGAGTGCGCCCGGCTTGATGAGATTAAAGTCTGTTATCAAGGCACCCATTTGTGCAATGTGCTCCACGCGACCGGTTAGGTTCTGATAGGTGGGATTATCCTCATAAATCACAGGAGCTCCTTGGGATTGACTATGATCGACGAGAAGATTCACTTGATAGCGACGCAGGAAAGGTGCTCCCTGCCTTAAATGCAAGCCGGGGATCGGTATAGAAGCTATTTCCCTCTCCCCTTCTTGACCTATCATTTCTTGGATGTTAGCGACAATATCCTCCCGAACGGCATTCAAATGATCCACGACCTCGGGGAATTCGCTGTACTTTTCGTTCAATTCTCCTATTAAGCTGCCGACAGAGATTTCGGCCACTTCCCGATGGAGATCTTTTACCCTCTCCCGCACCTCTCGCTGGAGACGCGGCACCTGTAGTAGGATCTTTTGAAGTTCTTCTTGCAGATTTGAAGCCTCCTTCTCAAGACGTTCCCGCTCCTCCTCGGAGAGACTTTGAATCTCCTCGGGCGACATCACTTCACCCTCATGGACAGGGGCAATCACCAGGCCTGTTGGGGTGCGGATCATGGCCATTCCTTTTTCCTTGGCGCGCTCTCCAAGCTCTTCCAAGGTTTTGCCCTGGCGCTCCTCCAATTCCGTCTCGATCTCCTGCATCCGGGCACGATATTCGTCACTATCGAAGGCGGTGGAAAGAGCTGTACGGACCTCGTCCAAGAACTCCTCCATTTCCTGTCGAAATTCAATCCCTTTCCCAGCTGGAAGGCATAGAGCGCGAGATTTATGCGGCTCCTGAAAGTTGTTCACGTAAACCCAATCAGAAGGAACGGGTTGGCTTGAGGCTGCCTTCTCGAAGAATTGCGTAAGTATGGTCCGCTTCCCCGCCCC
>MGNI01000176.1:10923-12388 GCA_001795115.1 Chloroflexi bacterium RBG_16_48_8
CGAATTGAACCGCATCCACAGCTCGTGCCTGTCCGATAATCTCATCTAACTCGGGCAATTCATCCGTTGTCTCAAAGTCAAACTGTTCTGGATCACAACGTTTACTCAAAGTCTGAGCTTCCAGGCTTTTAACGGGTGACATCTAATACTCCCTCCATTGCCTTATGAATTTTCCATGCCGCTGCATGCGATATATGCTCCCTTATGCGTGTGTGCCTCGCATCCATGGGATAGCTGAATTTTGTCCTATGACTCGTTGATAAGATTTCCCCCTGAAGATTTTTATCCACATTTACCTGCTCTTCTCTTGTGATCTGGACAATCCATCCTATTCATCGCGAGTCGTCCTTCTTTCTCCTAAAAATTACACCCAAGAAGCAGGTCCCCACCCTATAGGCGCGCTTCTCGTACATAACCACCCTACAACACAACTGAAAGAATGTCTCTGTTGCATTAAGAACCCGTATCGATTGTCGATACGCCACAGCCAATTCGTCATTTTCTAGGGTCCTTCCATGACTTCAGACACAAAGATTCCCTGCCCTTGTATAGTCAAAGCAATAACATGGTAGGAGATCAATCCAATTCCGATAAAAATACATGTTGATCCCGTTACGGTTTAAAGGATCGATGGTAGCGGGTGAATGATACCATGGCGGTTGATGTGATGAATGGATTAAGCCGAGTAGATGGTTTCTAAAGCACAAAATGAGGTAAAAGAATTCGCCCAATCAGGAAGCTGGCGCAGTACGCCTTCCGACTGTTCGGGGTTCAAACCTATCCCTTATCCCTCCATTCTGAAGCCTGGTTCAATCGCTGGATATGCTCTTCAAGAAGGGTCGCTTCCACGGCAGCCAGGCTTGGGGTCAGCTGTTCCACCGAATTTGCGCCAACAATGGGAGCCGTGATCACTGGCTTCGCCAGCAGCCAGGCCAATGAGACGGTTGTGGGAGTTGTTCCCGTTTCCTCCGCAACCTCACAAACAGCCTCCAGCACTTTCCACCCCCTCTCATTGAAATAACGCCCCTGCACCATCTCCGATCGGGCGCTGTCCGGGAGCGAATCCCGACTGTACTTACCTGTAAGGAAGCCCCTGGCCAATGGAGAATAAGGTATCACACCAACCCCGAATTTTTCACAAACCTCTTTCAATTCACGCTCAAACTCAGCGCGGTGAACCAGATTGTAATGGGGTTGAAGAGAATCATACCTGGGCATTGCATTTACATCCGCACTCCATAAAGCTTCCATGAAACGCCATGCAGGTAGGTTTGAGGCGCCAATGTAAAGCACCTTGCCTTGACGGATTAAATCCTCCAGGGCGCGCAGAGTCTCATCAATGGGTGTCCCCTCGTCATACCAATGGGTCTGGTAGAGATCAATGGTCTCCGTGTCCAACCGCCTGAGGCTATCCTCAACTGCTTGGAGGATGTGGGCCCGACTCAATCCCTCCCCATTGGGCCCC
>MGNI01000176.1:12394-13802 GCA_001795115.1 Chloroflexi bacterium RBG_16_48_8
GTCCTTCCTCGCACCTTGGTTGCCAAAACAATTTGTCGCCGGTTCTTACGCGATTTCATCCACCTTCCGATGATCTCCTCTGCAACCCCGCCCGGATTACTTTCCGCCCAATGAGTATAGATATCTGCAGTATCGATGAAGTTCCCTCCAGCCTCCACGAAGGCATCCATCACCTGGTTGGCAGAACTTTCCTCTGTCGTCCATCCGAACTGCATCGTCCCCAGACACAGCCTCGAGACTTTCAAACCCGTCTTTCCAAGATTCCGATACTCCATGCTGTTCCCTCCTCGATGGACACCATTCAACAGACTCTAGTGGACACCTACCAAATATGCAATTGGTTGTTATCAGGAAACAGGGATCTGGGATCAGTAATCAGGAATTTGTTATAAGAAATAGTAAAAAGTAGAAAGTGAAAAGGAATCGACAATTCGTGATCATTAAGAAGCAAAGAAATAACCCCTCCTGTTATCTGCTCCCTGATCCCCGGTTACGGATCACCATCATGCTAGCTTCTACACATTACTCCTTACTTATTACTCCTTACTCATTACCCATTGCTCATGCAACATTCCTCCTACCACCTCCCTTTCAAAATCCATTACAATTCTGCCATGCTTACAATTTACTCATGGAACGTCAATGGCATACGCGCCGTACAGAAGAAGGGCTTCCTGGATTGGCTCCATCAGACTCAACCAGACATCCTCGGGCTTCAAGAGACTAAAGCTCACCCCGACCAGCTTGATGAGGAGTTGAAAGAGATCCCGGGGTACCATATCTATTGGGCCTCGGCTGAACGAAAAGGATACAGCGGCGTAGCCTTATACTCACGCTTAGAACCACAATCTGTCCAGAATGGCCTTGGAATCGACGAGTATGACCTTGAAGGGCGTACGATTGTCGCGGACTATGATGATTTTGTGCTGATCACAGCTTACTTTCCCAACGGCGCCCGCGACCACAGCCGCGTACCCTTCAAGATGGCTTATAAAGAGGCCTTTCTGATGTACTGCAATAACCTGCGCGATCAAGGTCGCTCGGTTATCTTTTGTGGGGATGTGAACACGGCCCACCGGGAGATTGACCTGGCTCGCCCCAAGGATAATCAAAACTCCACCGGCTTTTTACCCCAAGAGAGGGCCTGGATCGACAAGATTGTTGAAGAAGGCTATGTTGACACCTTCCGTCATCTCTACCCCAATCAGGAAGAGGCCTACAGCTGGTGGGCTTATTGGGGTCAAGCGCGCCAGCGCAATGTTGGCTGGCGCATAGACTACTTCTTCACGACGCCGGACCTGACCGAGGGAATAACTGCCGCTAAGATCCATCCCGAGGTTCTCGGGTCAGATCACTGCCCCATCAGCTTAACCTTGTCTACCAAATAAAGACTGGAGCTGTCGTAGAA
>MGNI01000176.1:13845-17861 GCA_001795115.1 Chloroflexi bacterium RBG_16_48_8
CCCAAGCGCGAATGATGGATTCAACGCTTGATCAAGGAAAGGATGATCATCGCTGTTTTCTTCACCAACCAACCCATCTTGGATGCTCAACCTTTTCGAATCTCCTTCAAGAAACATCTTCACTGAAGGGTTCAAGACTTCAATCTCCAAACCCGAATTCCCCTCGGAAGTCTGAAATGGGTCCGCCTTCTGCCCTACAGGGATGGAGGGGGCTATAGTGCTATTCAAATCACCCATGACCTCTTGTGGCGTTAGCGCCGTCTTGGTCACAGAAAACAGCAAGAACAACGCTCCCAGGAAATCAAACCATTTAAATCGCTCCATGCCAATCTATCTCCATTTAAGCTGCAATTTCTTAGCCATACGCTTCAACTTTGGCTTTTCTGTGGCTGATCCTGGCCATCCTTTTTGACCAATACGGAACCATCAGCCAGCTTTAAAAATGGTCAGCTACTCCTTTAATAGGTTGCATGATCCGTACCCAACGTAATTTTCCTTGAGAGACGGATGTTAAACAGAATAGATGTTCCCCTTCAGCCTCAAACATTTCATACGCGAACCCTCCCGCAGGATTGAACCCACGGGAGGGTTTAAAACGCATACGATAGATGAAATTACTTTTCCCGGTTCTAGTCCTTACCTTACCAACTCCATATGTGAACTGCCAGTATCTACAATGAACAAATCCCCATTGGTGGGATTGCCAATATATAGGGTGTCGTTCTGGTCAGTGCGTAAAAAGAAAGTCTCTCCATCCGGTGCCCAGAAAAATTCTTCCACCTACGCATTGATCATCTGCCGGATTAAGTTGCCCTCCCCATCATAAAGCCACACACCTTGATCGTTATAAACAGCAAACAAGTCCTCCTTTGATGAGGCGACAGTCCTTCCCGTTTCCCACGACACCGTCGTACGAAATTTCACCTCTCCATCCAGCGTAAAACCAGCCACCTCCTGCGAGTCACCCATTACAATGCATATTTCCCTTCCCTCCCAGCAGGACAATCCACCCCAATCCCCCGGAAGAACCAACTGAGGTTCGTCCTGGTACTGTACAATTGAACCAGGTCTTCTTCCTCCTGGTCCTGATCAGAGCGAAGATCAAATCATTGGTTCGGTAGCTCAGGAACCGCCCAGCAATACTCTCCTCGGACGTCCAAATCCACCAACTGCAGCTCCCATTTTTCCAGATCATAGATGTATAAATGATGAGAGCTAAATGGATTCTCCCTTGCATAAACTTCTATAAACAATCCTGTACTATCTGGTTTCCACAGCACCTGCTCCACAGGCTCCTCCATGATCTGTCGGATGAGGACTCCAATATGCGTGTAAACCGTCGCCCCCTCCTCGCCATACGAAACCATCCATTGACCATCCGGCGAAAGTGCAACGGGATCAAGGATATCATCCATTTGCTTCACAACTTCCCCGGTCCGTCGTATGAAGGCTGTACCCTCCTCCCCGTTGGCAACAAACACACCTTTCCCCGGCCACCATTCCACACTTCGGCATGCACCGGGAAGAACGAGATCAGGTACACCCTCGTCAAAATTGAAGAAATAGACCCCAGCCGTCGCCTCATCCTCCTGGAGGCAAAACGCAACCACCGTTTGCAGATCATCGAAACTCATTTCCCCAGGATCAGCAACCGGCCCCTCATAGATCACCTTGGGTGAGCCTGCGCTGATTGTGGCGCCTATTAAATTCCTCGGGCCTGCATCCGAGATCTCGCTCACGAAAAAGTTCGTGTCATTCAACCACTTGACCAATGCCTGTCGGTTCCCCCCAATCTCATAGAGACGCTTAGACACTGATCCATCAAAGGATACCGCTGACATGGCGACCGCGTCCCACTCCGCACTATCGCCCAAACGCTCTATTTCGAGATAGAGAATCCATTCGCCACTGGGGGACCAAACGGGCTGATGGTGATGATAGGGACCTGTGGTCAGAGGTCGTATATTGTCCGACCAGGTGTCAAAACGGTACAGATCCAACTTGGGGCTATCCAGGGCGGCGACAAAGGCCAAGTAGTGGCCACCAACATGCGGTGACCACTCAAACGCATTTGCGCCACTGAGAGCCATCAGGATTTGTTCAGCTAAATCATCCTGGGTGGATAGGGTCTCCCAAACCTCTTCTGAAATGAGGGGAAGGTCCATTTCGATCTCTCCGTCTGGGACCCTGCGGACCATAAGATGTGGCACTTGATCCGTGCTTTCCGACGCCGGCATGATATAGGCAATGCGGTCTCCGCTCGGATTAACTTTCACACCTGATGATGGAAATGAGTCCAATCCAACAGGGCTACGACCAGAGCCATCCTCGTTCACGATGAACAAGGTTGCATTCTGAGATAGTTCGCTTCCGGCGCGATACAACAGCCATGGACCCTCATCAGAAAGTGACCCACGTGGTGACACCGGTACTGCAAGGGGTGTCATAGTGGGACCTTGTGGTATTACACCCGTTGGGGTAACCACAGGCTCGGGCGTTTCAGATGGCATTTGTGTCGCGATCTCTGTCTCAAGAGCTATCTCTTCCGTTGCTGTGGCAGTAGCCACAGGGGTAGCCAAATCCTCTGTAAGATTCAGGCTCGGCATATTGCAGCCGGACACCAATAGCAGGATGATCCCAACCCCGATAAGAGACAAGATTTTTAAACTGCGTTCCGAATTCATAGCGGTTTCCTCCAGGACTCCCACCAAAGAGTTGAACTTTTACGATCTAAACCTAGCAACTTGAAATTTTCTACCCACAACAATCGTATAACAATTCTGTCATAACTCTTTACATCTTGGTAGTCTCCTACTCCAATGCCATCCATCTGATAGCGTGCATTCGATGAGGCCTCGCATTTTCTATCCCTAAAGTGAGGGTTGCAGTGGTGTGGGGCGTCTGCGCTGCTCCACACCGCCCTCTACCTCGAAACTACCAGAAGTAGGCAACATCCAATGGAATAAACCCCATCTCATAAGGTAGCCTCTTCTCAAAAGAGGGTAAAAAGAGCCACCTATATTCAGGTCTGGATGACGAGAGTGTGAAGGGATCCTCAGATGGATCTCGGTTCAATATTCAATATATTCTGCACCTTAAACCAATAGGTGCCCATCCCATCTCCCACCCACCGCCCTCGGAGAAGCCTCGGTTGCCAGGCCGGCGGTTGGGCTTGTCCCCTGTCCAACCAAGCCATGATAAAGGTATCTCCATCTCCGAAAAAGAAACCCTCCCCACCTGTCCAGCCCGGCAATCTCACCCCAATGATCGAGAGCAGCTCCCCCTCGAAATCAGCTAACTTTTTAAGTGGCACATGCTCCGGCAGATCTTTCACCAAGTCCAGGGGGTGCACACTCATGGGATAGCCCAAGAGCTGCATCTCCCAGCTCATAGCTTCCTGGGCAGTTTCGGGTTTAGTTTGCTTTGCAGCAAAGGAGAAGGCCATCTGTTTCTCTGTGCCGCTTCGTTTAATCCCTTCGGCTTCAGTTAAAAGCGTTGCTCGATTCTCACCCAACCCATCCAATCCACCACATTGAATCAGATGGATAAGTTCCTTGGTCTGAAAATCCACCCGTGCAACCAAGTCCCTTAACCCTTGAAATGGAGCTCGCCTACGTTCCTTGAGGATGGCGCGAATGGTGGTTTGACGTAAATCTCGTACGGCATCCAAACCCATCCAAAGACAAGGTGTCTCCCCACTCTGACTCGCTTCCCAGGTGAGCGTAAATTTAGCATTGCTGTAGTTCACATGGGGTGGACGGAGACGGATCCCCAGGCGAGTGGCTTCCGCCATATAGATTGCAGGATGGTGGTAGCCTCCACGGTCAGCTAGACGTGCGCACAGAAAGGCTGCCGGCCAATAGGCCTTCATGTATGCCGAGCGGTAACTCACAGCCGCATAGGCTGTGGCATGCCCTTGATTGAATCCAAAACCCGAGAAGGCGATCACCTGCTCCCAAAGCTGCTGGGCTTGTTGCTTTGTGAGACCATGACCCTGTGGAGGGGGTCGTTGGCAA
>MGNI01000177.1:0-2603 GCA_001795115.1 Chloroflexi bacterium RBG_16_48_8
ACAACCGAGAGATCTATACCAACATCTATGACACTCCCTGGTTCGAAGGCTGTACTTACCCAAAGTTCTCCGATGAGGAGTATGAACGCCGATACAAAATAACTCGTGAGAAGATGTCGCGGGTTGGGGTTGATGTCCTCCTGGCTCCTGGCGGCCCTCATCACTGGAGTTACGGCGGTGGGATGATGTGGCTCTCTGGACACTGGAACTGGCACTGCATGGTGGAGTATGTTGTCGTACCCATGCAAGGTGAAACTCTGCAGGTCTACTCCCAGGCTGGTGCTCATCTGGAGGCCTCCCGACGGTTATCCTATGTGAAGGACCTTCGCTCTTCTCGCGGTGGACAATTCATCAAGGTCATCTCGGAGTGGCTCCATGAACGTGGCCTTGAGAAGAGTAAGATCGGCATCGCCGAATCGGACTGGCAGTTTCACGAATATGTCCCCATCAACCACCTCGAGCAGTTGGAAGCGTTCTGTCCGGACGCCACCATCGAGCTGCTGCCGGATTTCTTCCATGAATTGGTTTACCTGAAGAGTCTCGAGGAGCAGGAATTCGTGGCTAAAGCTGGCAAGCTCGTGGTGGATGCTATTTACGCTATCCGTGATCGAGCTCGACCTGGGATTATGGAATTCCAGCTGGCAGCCTCGGCTGCCAAAGCCATCCTGGATGGCGATGGTCAATTAGATTTCTTGATCGTCGGTTCTACACCGATGGATCATCCGGCACAGCTCTTCGGCAATCCGCGCCCCTCCTGGAAAGAACTCAAGGAAGGTGACATCATCCTGACCGAACTGGCTGCCGGTTACCACGGTTACAGCGCGCAACTCGGTATGCCCATCTGCGTGGGCAAGCCTACCGACCGGGTGCGGAAATTCTTCGACAACATCGTCCTGCCAGGGTACCTGAAAATGGCTGAGAAGATCAAGCCCGGGAACACCCTCGAGGATGTTCGAAAAGCCGGGCTCTTCTTCCGTGAAAATGGCGCCCAATCGAGACCCCTGCACTTGCACGGGATCGACTTCGTGAGCAACTCGCCCCATATCGGCAAGGATCACGTGCGCGCTTTCCCGTATGAAGAGGAGATTAAGCCAGGCGCCTGCCTCATGCTTGAGCCCTGCCCTATCACGGCTGAGGGGGATCTGGGCATGTTCTACGGCCATACCTTCAACGTCACCGAGGATGGAGCCGTACGCGTGACTGATTTGAAAGATGAGTTATTAATCGCAACATGATAAAAGGTTCTACCGGCAGCACCACCCTATCTCAGGCAGTACCCCAAAAGGTGGTGCTGCCGGTTCTTTACACCTCTATTTTCAGCGTGATCTTCACCCTGGGTGTTCTAGAAACCATTTTGGTGGGATCTCAGCCAGGAGATCGGGATCAGTGTTGCTATTGCAGGCCAGTGGACTGTGGCTTATCCCACACCATTTGCCATCTTGGCATTGTTCGTTGGTTTATTATCCGATTGGTATGGTCGTCGAAGGATGATTCTGATTGGTATTTCGTCCTTAGCAATAGCAGCCCTTGGCGCTACACTTGCTCCTTCCTTCGGGCTGCTTGTGCGAAGGTGTATTCCAATTCCTTCTGAGAGAACAGACAACAGAATCTGTCGCCGCAAAACAACATAACATCTTCACCCCCTCTCATAAGATGATCTTGTTGCGACCTACTGTAATGAAATAAAACAGGATTGGTTGAAGGCTGGAAGAGAGCGTTTAATGAATCAGGAGAGCACAGCACAATTAGCGACCAACGTGCGATGGAAGATCCTCCCGCTCTTATGCCTCTGCTCCTTCGGTACACTTTTTAGTTTACGTGCCATCAGCCCCATTCTCGTGGATATCAGCCAGGAATATGGGATCACGGTAGCAGCCACAGGGAGCCTTGGGGCAGCCTACTCCCTACCAGCCGTAATCCTGGCCTTGTTCTTCGGTCCAATCTCTGATCGATATGGTCGCCGAACCCTCATTCTTATCGGGCAGGGTATCCTGATCTTGTCTTCCATTGGCTCCATGCTATCCCCATCCTTCTCCTTCTTGTTCTTCTGCCGTATCTTAGCAGGATTGGGTGCAGCTGCTGTCAGTCCTTCGATCTCTGCTGCCATTGGTGATTATTTCCCATACTCCGAACGTGGTCGCGCCTATGGTTGGCTTATCAGCACAACCACCATGGCCATTGTGGCCGGTGTTCCCTTGGGATCCATCCTGGCCGGCTTGTTCTCGTGGCGATGGATGTTCGGATTGCTGTCGCTCGTATTTCTTATTGTCATGCTTCTTATGATTCTCCATTTGCCAGTGGAAGAACCCTCAAGGCATTTTTCTGAAACAGGCATTACTCAAGTCCTTTTCAGCTTCAAACAAGTTTTTCGAGACCGCAGTGCCACTGCAGCTCTGTTATCCACAGCGTTTTTTGGGATATTTTGGTACGGTTGGGGTACCTATAACGGTGCATTTTTCATTCAAACGCTGGGGATTTCCACCGAAGGTCTAGCCCCCATCTTTACATTACAAGGTCTGGCTATTCTCTCAGCCAGCCAGATTGGCGGATTCTTATCGGATCGTTTTTCAAAGAAATTTCTGGCTGTGGCTGCCATGATCGTC
>MGNI01000177.1:2615-3292 GCA_001795115.1 Chloroflexi bacterium RBG_16_48_8
TATGGCTGTCCTGACCAATTTCGGAAACACGTTTTGGCTAGCTTTAGTTCTGAATACGATCATGGCGATCCCCACAGGGATGCGATTTGTATCTGGGAGTGCCCTTCTCTCGGAATTGATCCCCTCCGCACGGGGAACCTTCCTGTCCCTGAACTCCTCCGCCCAGGAAATTGGCACGATCATCGGAGCTTCATCAGGAGGTTTGATCCTTGGGACCCTGGGCGGGTATAACACGTTGGGCATTTTCTTTGGAACAGCCGCTACCTTGGCTGCACTGGTTCTGCAGTTCTTCGTCAAAGAAGCGGGACGCCAGAGAGGTTCAGATGCAGCTCTGGAAGAAGTAGCATGAGAGAAGTACATGGTTCCTACAGGCTGATTACTGCACGACTCAATCGTTGGGATCATTATTCATCCAACAATCCATATCTGCAGAATGGAGAGACGTTGCATGCAACAAACCATTCATTTCGGCAGAATGTAGAGATGTTGCGTGCAGCCAACCATCCATTTCGGCAGCCTGTAGAGACGTTGCATGCAACGTCTCTACATAAACAAGATGGTGAAGAAACACCTGCCAATTCATCTCATCAAAGATCGCTGCATGTGATTGTTCAATCCAGCAAATTATCAAGCACCCTTGATCCACACATTGTAGAAAACGGGGTGTGTGTATTCAA
>MGNI01000177.1:3363-6235 GCA_001795115.1 Chloroflexi bacterium RBG_16_48_8
ATCTTATGTACTTGTTCCTTCAGCACGCTTTTCAATATGCGCGCCATCAGCCCTATCCTGATCGATATCAGTCAGGACTTCGGTATCAGTGTGGCTATCGCCGGAAGTCTGGGTGTAGCCTATTCCTTCCCGGCCGCATTTTTAGCATTGCTCTTCGGTCCCCTCTCAGACCGTTATGGGCGCCGCTCCTTGATGCTCTTCGGTCTCACCTTTCTCATTCTTGCCTCCCTGGGAGCTACTCTGGCACCGACATTCCTCATTCTTGCCCTTTGCCGGGCTCTAGCCGGACTGGGAGCTGCTGCGGTCAGCCCCTCTGTTTTCGCGGCTGTGGGTGACTATTTCCCCTATTCGGAACGAGGTCGCGCTTTCGGATGGGTGGTCAGTGGGACAACCATGGCGATTGTAGCAGGGATTCCATTGGGCTCTCTTCTAGCTGGTTACCTATCCTGGCGATGGATGTTTGGATTACTTACCCTTGTTTTTCTGATTGTCACCATACTTGTCGCTCTCTTTCTGCCACCGACGGAGGAGACTCATAAATCAAAAGAGCGCGGCTTGGCGCATTACAAATCCAGTTTCAGCTTGATCTTGCGCAACCGGAGCACTGTTATCGCCCTCCTTTCCTCAAGCATGTTCGGCATTTTTTGGCAGGGATGGGCAACCTACACCGGTGCCTTCTTCATCCAGACCTTCCATATCAGCACAGAAGCCCTGGCACCCATCTTCACAATCCAAGGTTTGGCTATCCTGCTTGCCAGCCGCTTTGGGGGTGTACTTGCCGACCGCTTTACAAAGAAATCTCTTGCTGCCCTTGCCATGGTGTTTGGGGGCATTTTCATGATCCTGTTAACAAATATTCACGGTTCATTGGGGTTGGGAATAGCGTTGAACACCATGACGGCTATCCCGGCCAGCATGCGCTTCGTAGCTGGAAATGCCCTCATCTCTGAACTGGTTCCCATCGCGCGTGGAACGATGGTATCCATGAATACTTCTGCCAATGAACTAGGGACAATGGCAGGTTCTGCCATAGGCGGTCTGACCATTGTGGCTTCGGGTGGCTATGGAATCTTGGGGCTTTCCTTTGGCACAGCCGTCATCCTGGGTGCATGTTTACTCCACATCTTTGTTATTGAAGGAGGCCAGGAAAAAGCGACTTCACAGGCTTGAGTGCGTTTTTCATTCACACAAGCATCCTCTTGAAGTTTTAAAACTGTCAAAGTGAAGGAGGTGTGGAAAACAATTAAGTTGTGCTTCGCATCAGCGTTATCACCCTGTTCGAAGATCCTCAGGAAGGAGAGAGGTCATGGCCAGAAAGGATTTTAAAGATATTTATGCAGAACTTGATAAGCAGGAGAACTTCGGGGATATGCGCAACACACCCTACTATGAAGATGCTGTGTACTCCAAATTTTCGAATGAGGAATATGAGCGCCGTTATCGCCTTACGCGCGAAAAGATGGCGCGACTGGGATTAGATTGTCTCATCGTTTGCGGTGGTCCCAATCACTGGAGCAACGGCGCTGGAGTGACGTGGCTCACGGGTCACCGAGAGTGGCATTCCCTGGCTGTTTACGTAGTCGTTCCTATGGAAGGTGAACCGACGCTGATTTACTCCATGGGTGGCACGCATGCCGAGGCGACAAGACGCAAAGTCTACTGCAAGGATGTCCGTCCATCACGCGGGGGTCTTTTCGGCGAGGTGATGGTCGAACGAATTAAAGAACTCGGTCTGGATAAGGGGCGAATTGGATTGACTCAGGTGGATCCCCAGTTCAAAGACCATATGCCCATCAACCAATACAACACATTGAGGGAAGGGCTTCCAGAGGCTCAATTCGAAATCCTCGGGGATTATATCCATGAATTCATCCTCCATAAAAGCCTAGAAGAACAAGCCTATGTGCTCAAGGCCGGAGAGCTGGCTGCCAAGGCCATTGAAGCCATGGCGGAGGTCGTCAAACCGGGGATAACGGAATATGAATTGAAGGCTGCAGCTGCTTTTGCCATCCTGAATGGCGGCGGCGAGGTGGACTTTATCATCATTGGCTCATGCCCCATGGATGAACCGGCCCTCATCTTCGGCAACCCTCGCCCCTCCAGGCGGGTGATCCAGAAGGGGGATTACATCCTGAACGAATTGGCAGCTGGCTTTGAAGGCTATACTGTGCAGATTGGTATGCCGATCTGTGTAGGGAAACCCACCCGACAGATACGAACCATGTTCGATAAGATTGTCCTCCCCGGCTTCAAACACATTGCTAAGGAATTGATGCCTGGGAAAACACTGGCCGATATCCATCGCGCCGCTCAATTTTTCCGTGAACATGGTTATCAATCTCGTCCTATCATCATGCACGGCATCGATCTTGTCAGCCACCCGCCCTCGGTCACCGTGGAGGGTTACCGAGGGGAGGATTTCGGCTTTGAATTAAAGCCCGGAAGGGTCATGATGCTGGAACCTAACCCCATCACGCCAGATGGGCAATTAGGGCTTTTCTTTGGACATACCTTCCTCATCACCGAGGAGGGTCAGAAGCGGGTGACGGATCGGTTACCCCTGGAATTGATTGTGGTGTAGGAGGCGATGATGCAAGGGCACGATTTTAAAGAATTTCACAACCAACTGGATAACGGCAAGGTTTTTTCCAGTATTTACAACACTCACTGGTACCCCGGCGTGGAGTACGCCACATTTTCAGAGGAGGAATATGAACGCCGTCATCGTGCAACCCGCGAAAAGATGGGGCGTTTAGGGTTAGACGTCTTGATTGCCCCAGGCGGCCCAGCTCACTGGAGCTTTGGGGGCGGGATGTTGTGGCTCTCCGGCAATTGGAACTGGCACGGGATGTGCGAATACGTCGTATTACCT
>MGNI01000177.1:6277-6436 GCA_001795115.1 Chloroflexi bacterium RBG_16_48_8
CATGTCGAGGCTATCCGCAAATCGATCTACATCAAAAATGCATTCACCTCCCATGGCGGTCAATTTGCTGAGGCCATGGCAGACTACATTAAGGAGTTGGGACTCGATGAGAGCCGCATCGGCATCGCCGAGGCGGATTGGAGGTTCCATGATTACATC
>MGNI01000177.1:6571-6857 GCA_001795115.1 Chloroflexi bacterium RBG_16_48_8
GCCGGCGAACTCAATGTAAAGGCTCTCTATGCCATCCGAGATCGAGCCCGCCCAGGCGTAACGGAGTATCAATTGGCAGCCTCTGCTGCCAAAGCTGCCATGCAGGAAGATGGGCAAGTGGATTTCCTGATCGTTGGCTCAACACCCATGGAAAATCCCGCCCAAGTCTTCGGCAACCCACGACCCTCCCATCGGATTCTGAAGGAGGGGGATATCATCTTGACCGAATTGGCCCTTGGCTATCAGGGCTATACCGCCCAGATCGGTGTCCCAATATGCGTTGGTA
>MGNI01000177.1:6938-8672 GCA_001795115.1 Chloroflexi bacterium RBG_16_48_8
CCATCTGGAGGACGTCCGAAAGGCGGGAGAGTTCTTCCGTAAACATGGCGCTCAGTCGCGACCGGGTCATGTGCATGGCATGGATCTGGTGACCAACTCCCCCAGTGTCGGGGTGGAACGCGTCTCCGGTTATCCTTATGAGATGGTTTTACAGCCGGGCATGACCCTCATGTTAGAGCCGTGCCCCATCACGGCTGATGGCCGGCTGGGTCTGTTCTATGGTCACACCTTCATCATCACGGAGGACGGTGCCAGGCGGGTTACAGACTGTCCGGACGAGCTTTTGGTAGCAACGTGGTAGTAAATTCGAAAGGGAGGTCCCTGACGCAAATCACACCCAACCGATGGGTCCTCCCTATTCTTTGCCTGTGTTCCTTCAGCACGCTTTTCAACCAGAGAGGCCTCAGTCCGATCTTGGTGGATATCAGCCAGGAATTTGACGTGAGCATTGCAATGGCAGGCAGCCTGGGAGCTGCCTACTCTCTCCCAGCCGCCTTCCTCTCGATTGTCTTTGGTCCTTTGTCAGACCGCTATGGAAGACGCACCCCCATGCTTGTGGGACTCGGTATTCTTTCCCTAACCTCTCTAGGAGGGACAATCGCTCCCAATTTCCCCTTGCTCTTCACCTTCCGAATCCTGGCTGGTTTAGGGGCAGTGCAGCCATCCCAGCCAACATTGCCTCCATTGGGGATTATTTCCCTTACACTGAGCGCGGTCGAGCCATGGCCTGGCAGGTGGGCCTGACCACCATGGCCATCGTGGCAGGTGTGCCATTGGGTTCCATATTGGCTGGCCTGCTATCCTGGCGATGGATGTTCGGTCTGTTAACCTTCTTTTTCATCCTGGCGACCTTTCTCGTGATCATTCGCATCCCCAAATCAAGCGGTAAAACGCCCAAACAAGGTTCTGGATTGACTCACTATAAGAGGAGCTTTCTGGAAGTCCTTCGCAAACGCAGTGCCATCGCCGCGCTTCTATCCACATGCCTCTTCGCGACGTTCTGGCGAGGATGGACAACCTACAATGGGGCCTTTTACATTCAAGCTTTTGGGTTACCTACTGAAGCCTTAGCACCAATCTTCACCCTACAAGGTCTGGCGCTTTTTTCAGCCAGCCTTATCGGCGGAAGGATCGCGGTTCGCATCCGTAAAAAAACCCTGGCAGCCGTGTCCTTGGTCATTTGTTCTAGCCTGATTGCGCTCCTCACCAACTTCAAGGGATTGCTATGGATTTCGATTGCCTTGCAAACCATTATGGCTATCCCAGTGGGATTGTGGATTCTCGCTACCAACACCTATATACAGAATTAATCCCCTCCGCCCGTGGAACGATGATGTCCATGAACAACTTAGCCATGGAGGGAGGTACGATGTTGGGTGTGACCATTGGAGGTCTGATTATCGATGCCACAGGTGGTTATTCCCTCTTGGGATTCGCGTATGGTCTCATCGCTTTTGCAGCTGGGGTTATACTCCATTTATTTGTCGTTGAGGTTAGTGACGCTGCTCAATGACCGCGGTATAGTTGCATTGGGTAATTTAGAATCGAAGCTAAATGGGAACGACTTTAACCTTTCCAACGATCCTGCACAGGAGGCTTCAGGATGGAAGTGATCGGATTATTTAGCCCGGGTGAGATGGGGAGCCAAGTTGCGGAAATCCTGATTGAGAATGGCCTGCGAGTGGTGACCTGCCTAAAAAACCGGAGTGCTTCTTCCTTTTCGCGTGCTCAACG
>MGNI01000177.1:8747-9129 GCA_001795115.1 Chloroflexi bacterium RBG_16_48_8
TGCAGCCCTCCCTATGAGTGAAATCGTTGCTGATGCTTTTCGCACTACAGGTACGAATCCCTTCTACGTTGACGCCAATGCTATCTCTCCCATGACAGCGGAAGCCATCGCAGAAAAGATCGAGAGCGCAGGTGGTACCTTCATCGACGCAGGCATCATTGGCCCCGCCAGCTGTTTGTGGGATTCTACCGTCTTCTATGCCTCTGGAACTAAAGCAAAAGAGTTCGCTCGTCTCGAAAAGTATGGACTGCTTATTGAAGTGATCGGTCCAGAAGTATCCAAGGCTTCAGCCCTGAAGTTATGCTATGCGGGTTTAACAAAGGGATTAAGCGCACTTGCCATCGAATTGCTAACTGCAGCCCAAGCGTATGACTGCTTGGAT
>MGNI01000177.1:9158-11560 GCA_001795115.1 Chloroflexi bacterium RBG_16_48_8
CCTGGCGTCATCTCAACTATTAAGGGACTGCTCCCAAGCGTACCCTTTCGAGCCATTCGTCGCAGCCAGGAGATGGTGGAGTTGTCTTCCATGATGGAGATGGTAGGGCTCTCAGGTTATGTGCCCGACGCAAGTGCTAAGGTCTTACGCGAGACCAGGGAAAAAACGCTTGCCTCTGGCATCCCTCAGGAAAAAGAGAAAACCTGGACTATTCGCGACATTGCCAATCTAATGCTGAATCGATAAGCACATGCGCTTACTAAGAGATTCCTACTTCTTCACCATCGCAGCCACACACTTCGCTGTCGATTTGCTCGGCAGTCAAATCGCGATCCTCATGGCTTTTTTTGCTCAAACCCTGGGCTTGAGCAATACGGATATCGGTCTCGTCACGGGGGGATACGCCCTTGCTTCAGCCATCTCTCAGCCCTTCTTCGGTTGGCTCATCGATCGAATTGGAGCACGTTGGCTGGCTACGGGGGGCTTATTCTGGACAGCCGGCATCATCTCTATCGCCCTTCTTCTGCAGAACACGGCCTCCTTGCCGCTCTTAATTATCGCTGCATTGGGATCAGGCGCCTTTCATCCCGCTGGAACGATGGAAGCCACTCGTCGTGGGTATGAGCGTTTTGCAGGTCGTGCTGCTACCGCTGCCTCTCTTTTCTTCTTGTTCGGTCAAGCCGCATATTCTTTGGGACCAGCCATGGGTGGGTTTCTCCTTAAACAATTTTCAGCCCCTGGGCTATTATTCCTATTGATTGTGGTTGTTCCAATTGGATTGAACACAGCCATACGACTCAGGCCAGAGTCGTATCCGAAAGATAAAGAGTCTGGAGATTTTCCACCCCCGGATGAAATGGAACCCGAATTGAAGATTGGGTGGCCTACCTTAGCAGCCTTTGCCCTGATGGTAACCTTCCGCTCATGGGTCTACGGCAGTATGGCAGGATTTTTACCCAAATATCTGCTTGATGGAGGCATTGATCTGGGTCGAGTGGGATTGCTTACCGCGCTCTTCATGGGAGGATCTGCGATCGGCAATGTGGTAGGGGGCGTACAGAGCGACCGTTGGGGCAGGCGCATCATCGTCTTTGGAACCCTCCTCCTGGCATCGATACCCATCTACGCCTTTGCCCACTCAGGGATAACAAATTGGATGTATCTACTCATCCCCCTCTCAGGGATCTTCATTGGTGCGAGTCAGAGCGCTGTGGTGGTGATGGCTCAAGGACTCATGCCTGCTCGCATGGCAACAGCCTCCGGTTTGATTCTGGGATTGATGTTCTCCACAGAGGCCATGGGCATTTATTTCAGTGGATTGATCGCCGATGCCACAAATCTCCAAACTGTCTTTAAAATCAGCCCAGTGCTCGCGATTATCGCAGCCCTTTTGACACTTACATTAAAAGGAAGGTCTCGCAGGAAGACCTCTTCGAAGGTATCAGACCTTCGCAGTTAACCCATCCTGCGATCAAGCCTCTTGAACCTCAGGAATTTCTCCTGTCAATCTGAAACTTGGGAAAAGCCTGATAAAATAATACGTCACATCATCAAATAGTCTAAACATCACACCTCTCAGTGAGAAGAACTGCTACAAGGGGCAACATGGAAGGCACTTTGACAGAGATGCAAAGCAAGACCCTGAAACACGCCGCTCTCCTAGTGTCATTGCTGACATCATTCCTCACCGCCTTCATGGGCTCCTCCGTCAGCATCGCCCTTCCTACGATTGGCAAAGAATTCTCCATGAGCGCCATCCTGCTCAGTTGGATTTCAACCGTGTATCTATTAGCGGCCGCCATGTTCCTTGTCCCCTTTGGTAGGCTTTCCGATATGCATGGAAGAAAACGGATCCTCACCTATGGGATAACCCTCTACACTTTCGCATCCTTCCTTTCTGCGATATCCACTTCGGGTACTTCTTTAATCGTTTTGCGTGCCCTTCAAGGTATTGGGGGTGCGATGATCTTCGGCACGGGGGTGGCCATCCTCATCTCGGTCTATCCACCCCATGAGCGTGGTCGCGTCCTGGGGATCAATGTCGCATCTACCTACATTGGACTCTCCGTCGGTCCCTTTCTGGGAGGGATGCTGACGCAATATCTTGGTTGGCGAAGCATCTTTTCCAGCAATGTGGTTGTCGGAATCATCACCCTTGCACTTATCCTGCTTAAACTGGAGGGGGAGTGGGCAGAAGTGGAAGGGGAGAGCTTTGACTGGATGGGTTCCATCCTTTTCAGCATCATGCTGACCTCCATCATGTATGGTTTCACCATCCTGCCAGATCCATTAGGAGCCTGGCTGTTACTAGCGGGTGCCCTGATGCTCGGGATCTTCATCAGGTGGGAGACCAAAGCGCATAACCCGGTTCTCAACATGGATCTCTTTTTCAAAAATCGAGT
>MGNI01000177.1:11594-11697 GCA_001795115.1 Chloroflexi bacterium RBG_16_48_8
GGTGCTACTTTTGCCATAACTTTTCTCCTCAGCCTCTACTTGCAATACACGAAAGGTCTCAATCCACAGGATGCTGGGCTAATTCTGGTATCGCGTCCGATTT
>MGNI01000177.1:11715-11911 GCA_001795115.1 Chloroflexi bacterium RBG_16_48_8
CCCTTGCAGGTAACCTTTCCGATCGAATCGAACCAAGGGTTGTCGCCTCAACCGGGATGGCTGTGGTCACCTTGGGGCTGGTGCCGCTTGCTTTCTTGAAGGAGACAACCAGCATCTTTTTCATCGTCCTGAGTCAAATCTTCCTTGGATTCGGCCTTGCCCTTTTCTCGTCCCCCAATACCAACGCCATGATGGG
>MGNI01000178.1:0-1379 GCA_001795115.1 Chloroflexi bacterium RBG_16_48_8
GTAATGCGAGTTTCGTATTGTTTAAGCCAGCTCATATCCATCCGCCTTCGACACCACCAAAACGTTGAAGATGAAGAATTTTTCCTTTATGGGTATTCACACCATGTTCCAGTGCTGGGAGAGATTGGATGGAAGCGTCTACACCAAGTTGAGCGAACGCTGTGAGATAGGGATATGCACCATTGTAGAGGGCGTGGGAGGCTGTTCTACCAAGAACGCCGGAGATGTTTGGAACGCAATAGTGTGTGACGCCCAATTCAACGTAGGTCGGGCTTCCATGATTGGTAGGTCTTGAAGTCTCGACGCAGCCTCCTTGATCGATGCTCATATCGATGATGACGGCTCTCGGTCTCATATGGGCAACCATGTCTTTTGTAACAAGAATAGGTGTGCGCTCCCCAGGTACGAGCACAGCTCCCAGGAGCACATCTGCGAAGCTGCAGGCCCGATTGATGTTGTAGGGAGTGGATAGCATCGTGACAATGGGGGCGGAAATTCGTTCTTGCAGTGTCTGCAAACGACGCAGATCTATATCGAGCACTGTGACTTGTGCACCCGCATTGATAAAGGCTACAGCAGCTGTGCTCCCAACGATCCCGGCACCTAAAATGATAACTTCGGCTGATGGGACGCCAGCAACCCCGCCCAGTAGGATGCCGCGCCCTCCGTGGTCATTTTGCATGATTCTGGCAGCAATTTGAACCGCCATACGTCCACCAATTTGGCTCAGCGGAGCGAGAACAGGATGATACCCATCCTCCTCCTCAATTTGTTCATAAGCGATGAGGGTGAATTCCTTCTTTTTCATCACTTCAATTTTGTCTTGACGCGCGGCTGCCAAGTGCAGGAAACCCGCTAAAGCACATCCCGGTCGCATAAGTTCTAATTCATCGAGGAGTGGGCGAGCGAATTTAAGGACAAGATCAGCACGTCCGAGAGCTTCTTCCTGGTTATAAACCACTCTCGCGCCGGCATCGATATAATCTTGATCCTCGAAACCAGCTCCTTTCCCCGCATTTCTCTCTACCAAGACGGTATGACCGTATCTGGTAAACACGCTCACACCTGCGGGGGGAAGGCCTACTCGATATTCAAAGGGTCTTCTCTCTTTCGGCACGCTAATATTCATAAGCTTGAACTCCGATTCAATTATGCTTCAGTTCTTTAGAGAATTTGTCTTCTGGTCAAAAGTTGAGCTTCTCATGGATGCGGGATTTAGGCTGAAATCATGGACTAGGTGAGAAGATACACAAGGATAGCTTTCTGAGCATGCAACCGATTTTCTGCTTGCTGGAAAATGACGGAATGTTCACCGTCTGCAACTTCATCCGTAATCTCTTGACCCCGATGAGCAGGCAAGCAATGCATGACAATCACAT
>MGNI01000178.1:1406-3571 GCA_001795115.1 Chloroflexi bacterium RBG_16_48_8
AGGGTTGGAAGACTTTTTTCCGTTTCTCTGCTTCCGCTTCCTGTCCCATGCTTGTCCAAGTGTCAGTATAAATGACATTCGCATTTTGAACAGCTTCGTGGGGATCCGTTGTTTGATGGATCGTAGCGCCGCTTTCCTTGGCAAACGAGATACCTTCAGAGAAAACTTCTTCGGGGATCTCAAAACCTTCTGGAGAGGCGATAACAAAATTTATACCCATAAGGGCAGAAAGGTAAAGTAGAGAGACGGCGACGTTGTTCCCATCTCCGATAAAGCTCAGATTCAAACCTTCCAAGCTTTCAAAATGCTCCAACATTGTTAGTGCATCTGCCATGGCCTGGCATGGATGGTTAAAGTCACTAAGGCCATTGATTACAGGGACCGATGCGAATTCTGCTAACTCAAGAACATGTTCATGGGCAAATACGCGTGCCATGATAGCATCAACATAACCGGAGAGGACTCGGCTCACATCAGCGATTGACTCGCGCTGACCAAGACCGATCTCACTCGGAGAGATAAAGAGGGCGTCACCACCCAGGTGATGCATCGCCATGTCAAACGAAATACGTGTCCGTAGACTCGGTTTCTGAAATATCATGGCCAAGACTTTATCTTGTAGAAGAGGTCTGGCTCTTCCTTTTCGCCACTCTTCTTTGAGCTGAATCCCTAGCTTCAGGATATCTGTGAGTTCACTGGAAGTGTAATCTGTGAGAGCGAGAAAATGACGCATTTTGTCATCTCCATTGAGGATGTTTATTGGAATTTAAATTGGAGTATAGCATAGGTAGTCTTCAGGGATACAGAGAATGATTCACCTGAAAAAAGGCCACTCCGCTGTGAAGAACCATATATGCCTCTCTCTTCTATCTTGAAGGACTTTTTTCAGTGGACTCGAGAATGTAAAAGTGGGATTTGACTTTTTTCGACAAGGTGGAGCTCGGGTAGGTCTCCAACGTAATGAACAGCTGTTGTTGTCAATGCAGGATGTGGCGGGTCATTACATCGTTCTTTGGTTAGGCTGGGCTGGATCATCCATTCTTTGCGTTTTTTGCTCTACGAGGCGATCGAAAAGCCATTGATAAAAGGAACGGGTTGAGAGTGTAGCCCTTTCCCGACAGTGGTTTGTCCACAATTGAAGTTGTTGGATCTGGGCAATTGAAAGTTCTTGGGGAAAGAGCAGGATGACAGGCGTGTTTCGAGTGCGGTCATCGATGCGAAGGGCTTCAACCATACGAAAACCATCTGCCCCCGCCATAAATAAATTCAGAATGATGAGGTCCGGCACTTGTTGCCGAGTAGCAACAAGGCTTTCAAAACCTGAAGCCGCAGTTCGCACTTTCTTAGAAAGGGTCAGCTGAACCAGGTTGCGTGTCCATTCTAAGCTGTCCCGGTCATCATCAACCACCAGGATCGATTTCTCACTTGCTGGCTCAGGGAGGAGAAAAGCAGCCGAACTCTCCAAGCATTCTTTCAGGAGGGGTTTCGTGGCTATCTCTCCAATTCCAAGGTCGAATCCTTTCTCATACTCCTCAAGAACCGAGAACATTTTTGTGGGGATGGTCCTAACCTCTGGATTTCTTTTTACCTCCGATACCAATTTCCAGCCCAATCCGTCGGGCAGGGTCGGATCAATCAGGATGATTTGGGGTTGTAGTTCAGTTGCCTTTGGGACAATCTCCTTCACATCTGGAAGTGCGACAAAGGCAAAACCGGATTCTTGAACCAGGGTTTTCTGGAAATTTAGTTTCCCATCATGGGCAAAAGCAGCCAGGAAGAGGGGAGCCCCTTCAGGAACTTCTTGTAGTAGGGCTGCAGTGGATAGGGGAAGAGTGAAGAAAAAGGTGCTTCCCTCCCCAGGATAACTCTCAACCCAAATCCGACCACCGTGCAGCTCTACCAGGTGACGACAGATCGAAAGCCCTAAGCCAGTACCGCTGTGTAATCGTGTGGGGGACGAATCTACTTGAGAGAAAGGCTCAAAGATCTTCTTTTGGTTCTCAGGTGCAATACCCGGACCCGAATCGAAAACAGAGAGGGTAATGGCTCTCTCTCCAGCATCCTGGCTGACCTTGGCCGAAATCCCGATTTGGCCTTCCTCTGTGAACTTTGCCGCATTGGAAAGGAGATTTAAAAGGACCTGTCGCAGGCGGATGCTATTTCCC
>MGNI01000178.1:3596-4549 GCA_001795115.1 Chloroflexi bacterium RBG_16_48_8
CATCGCGTATGGATTCAATCGGTCGACCTTTTATTAATCCGGCGGCGGTATCCATAACACTGGCAATGATTTCCAAAAGGTCAACCTCAGCGAATGTCAAATCCATTTTTCCAGATTCGATCTTGGAAAAATCTAAAATGTTATTGATTAGACCAAGCAGATGTTGACCTGAGTTGTAGATGGCGCTGAGATCTTGCTTTTGTGTTTCAGTAACAGGTCCATCAAACCCCTTCAGGATCACCCGAGAGAAGCCGATGATGGAATTCAGGGGTGTCCTTAGCTCATGGCTCATGTTCGCTAAAAATTCCGTCTTCAATTGATCGGCCTTACGCATCTCATCCAGAGCCTGTTGTGTGAGTTGATAGGACCGAACATCTTGGATTGCAAGCGCAAGTTGTTGCGATATGGATGCTACAAGTTCCTTGTCCTCATCCGTCCAGGGTGGCTCATCAGGGTCTCGTTCAAACTCAACGACACCTAGGATGGTGTCTTGTTGACCCAGAATAGGTACTGTTAAACGACCATTGCTGATTTCCGGTTGAGATGGTATCTCTAATGGCTCAAGTAACTCGATAAATTGAACCTGTCCATTCTGGACCATGTAGCCGGGAGGGAGGTCCAATATTTCTGCAATGACAGGGGTGGCTGGTAATCCTTCCAGGTCTTCGAATTGGGGTGCTTCAATCTTAATTTTCTGCTCAGGGGATTCTCTGAATATAAGAACCTGTGCAACCCCACGGTATCCCAAGTGAGGCAGTGCCTCGGTTCTTCTGAGGATTGCATTAAATAAAAGCGTGGCCGGTTTACCGCCTAAGCTTTTACCATCAACTTTCAGATTGAAGATTGGGTGCCCGGAAGCTAAGGCGCGTTGCAGTTCCAGGGATGATCTCGGGGTATTCGCAATAGTGACGAGCTTCCTTCCGACAAGATCCTCAGGATGGTAACCTAATAAA
>MGNI01000178.1:4586-6829 GCA_001795115.1 Chloroflexi bacterium RBG_16_48_8
ATTCGAATCCGTCTCCCATACCCAGCCGGAGGGGTATTGTCCGAGACTCTCGCTTTGCCAAGAGCCTCGAGCGAATTTGCTTTGAGTCGAATGATTGGGTTCAGCGATGTTTTCGTCTGAGCCTTTATGTAAATCTTCCACTGGTTTCTCTTACAAATTGCATTACTTCTTCGGCTAATTCATGATATTGATGTGCCCCAAGACTTGCAGGCGCGAAAGATGTAATGGGTTGGGCGTGAAGCGGATATTCTCGCAAATGGTTATCTAACTCGATGATTGTTTTAAAAACAGCCTCTCCAAAGGCTTTACGGATCTGCTGATTCAAGCTTCGATGGATTTGATTCTCTGGTTCAACCATCGTCAGAAGAAGCCGATATCTGAGGGCGGGGTTGTTACGTTCTCGGATCGTTCTTATGATATTAAGGGATGATCGCAGAGCATGCGTGGAAAAGAATTCGCATTGAGTTGGAAGGATGAGCAATTGTGCAGCAGCAAGGGCTGATTGTGTCAACGATCCGACTGCAGGCGGACAATCCAACATGATGAGGTCGTAAAAGGAGACCTCTTCCAACGCTTCTTTTAGGAGTAGGTCAAAATTCTCGCGTATACGGAGAAATTGCTCCGTCAGACGCATTTCCTCATTAGCAGGTGCAAGATCCAAATCCTTTATGCCTGTCCGGAGAATGATGCTGGAAATCCGCTGACCACCCATGAGGATATCCGCTAAACTACGTTGAAGATGGTATGGTTTAATCCCTAACGAGAGCGTTAGATTAGCTTGAGGATCGAGATCTACCAGCAGAACTCTTAATTCTCTCTCAACCAGCGCAGCTCCAAGAGACAACACTGTTGTGGTTTTTCCCACGCCCCCCTTTTCATTTGCAATAGCAATGATGTAGCTCATATCAATCACTTTCGTTGGTGTGAGGTGTATATTGTTGATCCATTGCAGGATTTAGATTGTCCCCATCATCCTTTATTAAATGGGAAACGGGGGCAGGATTGGGTTTTGGCAGCGTTAACTGGATACGAGCTGTTTTAGCTCCCAGGGCAGTCTGCATTTCTAGGATAGCGGTTTGTAGCATCTTGTCAATATCTCTTTCGGCTCGTATCCGGCTTGTTATCTCCACAACAGATTTCTCCCGCTGTGCACGTTGTAACGTTTGCTGGAATAAATAAACATTTTGCACAGCGATGGCTATTTGATCGGCGAGGATATGAAGGACAGAGATATCGTCTTCACCGAAGGCGAAGGGTCGATTGTGGATAACGTCTAATGCTCCAATAACCTCCTCACCAATTTTTAAAGGAATCCCGAGTTCAGAACGCGAGTCAGGCAAAAGTGGGTTCGGCCAGTAGTAGGGGTCAGTCTCGATTTGGTTGACGACGTAGTATTCTCCTGCTTCCGTCACCCTTCCTATTACGGATTTTGAACCGACTGGTAATTTGAGCGGTTTTTCTTTGAGTAATAAAGCTGCTTCTCCTGAAGATTCTCGAAGGATGGCAGATTGACGGCTTTCATCTAGAAGGAAGATCGATATATGGTAGAAGCCAAATCGCTCATAAATTAAATTGACAGCCTTTGTGAGCAGAGCATCCAACTCTAAAAAACCGCTTGTACTACGAGCAATTTCGGCTGCGGTTTGGAGTTGTGTGACCTTGCGATTGATCTCTTCAATAAGCCGTGCTTGCTCCAACGCATTCGCAACCTCATCCGCTACAGCCTCAAGGATTTCTCGATCTTCTTCCAACCATTCTCCAGATCGTAGCCCTTGAAGGTTCAACCTGCCAATCATTTTTCCTCGTAGTTCAATAGATGCCTGTAATACTTTATCAAAAGGTTCGTCTCGTAACATCTGGCCATTTTCGACAAGGGTTTCGCCCCTTTCAGTTTGACGGCTAAGTAATTGAGTCCAAGATTCAGCCGTCTGCTGGCGGTAGATGCCATCCATCTGTTCTAAATTCTTCTGCATTTCCTCCAGCAGTTGAGAATTTTCAAGCGAGATAGCAGCCTGGGCAGCGATGAGTTCCAGAGATTCGATTTCATCTTTGCTGAGATCACCCCGATAACCAGTTTCTAACGCCAATGTCCCCGTCACCTTATCGCGGATGATGAGAGGGATGGCGAAAATGGTTTGCGAGAGGCTTTTACGCGGGTCCTGGGTCTCTAATTCATGCAAGGGTTGACGAGATACCCGTTGGGGCGACTTTAAAAATACCGTTCGACCGAGCACTCCCTCTCC
>MGNI01000178.1:6837-7534 GCA_001795115.1 Chloroflexi bacterium RBG_16_48_8
AGGAGTGATGGCATCTTCAGCCGAGGAGACGCTGCGAACAACCACAGAATCACCCTCCACAAGACCTAAGGTGACTCGACTTAAATTGAAGGTTTCTCGAATGGATTTGGGGATTTCTTCAATCAGATCATCTAAATCGGTTTGTTGGCTCAGTCGATTGAATAAATGGATGACATTACTTCTTAATTCCGCCAGGGTGGTTTGAAGCCTTAGGAGCCGGGTGTTCTCAATAGCTACAGCAACTTGATCAGCGATGATCTGAAGGACGAGGGTATCTCCTTCTAAGAAGGCATCTGCAACTTGACTTTGAACGTCCAGAACACCAATCACCTCTCCGGAGACAGTGAGAGGAAGGACTGCTTCAGCTTTTGTATAAGGAAGCTCGGGATTGGCGAAATAAAGCAGGTCTTTATCAACCACTTGGGCGATTCTGGGTTCACCGGTTTCAGCCACGTACCCAACCATACCTGATTGTCCAATCGGGAGGATATATCCACGACGGAGCAACCCTTTTCCCCCTTCGGAGGAGGCTGCACGCAATCGGGTATATTTCTTCTCCTCATCCGAAAGGAATATGGCCGTGTGGTAATAACCAAAACGCTCAGAGATGAGTTGAACGACATCATTGAGGAGCCGGTCAATATTTCGGATGGCGGTGACATCTCTGGCAATGTCTGCGGCCAGGCGGATATCTTCC
>MGNI01000179.1:0-356 GCA_001795115.1 Chloroflexi bacterium RBG_16_48_8
CCATATCATCCCATTTTAATTTTGTCCATATACGGAAGAGACCAGATACCGTAGGATGGTACGCTGTGCCAGTCGACACAACAAAGGCTTTCACAGGCTTTGAACCTTCATAAGCTGTAACAGTTTGTTGGCTTAGATCCACATCGATCCAGCGATCCTCATTTGCAAGCTCATCCGGATCCATGATGTAATCAAAAGATATGCCGGGACGTGATGTGGGCGTGATTGTAGGTGTGGGGGTGTTGGTTGGCGTGGATGTCGCTGTAGGTGTAGGCGTTATCGTTGGTGTAGGTGTAAAGGTGGGGGTGCTGGTAGGTGTTGCTGTCCAAGTCGCTTTCGGAAGGGATGCGGAGGCA
>MGNI01000179.1:400-3584 GCA_001795115.1 Chloroflexi bacterium RBG_16_48_8
AATACCATCCCAACAGCTAACAGGACTACCGGCATGACCAGCCTGAAAGAAAGAAGCCGTCTTTGAGTAAGCGCTGCCAAGGGCATCATTTCCACTTTCAGGTCATCCGGTATCTGGATTTCACGAATAGCTTTGCCCCTCGCTTTGGAGGGCATCCGTTTTACCAACCACCGAATAGCTTTCCTGGCAGTCTTACTGGACGGGTTTAACTCTAATGCTCTGGCAACATAAGAGAGCCCTTGTTCAGGTTCGGAGACAGCCGCCATGAACAGCCAAGGGACTTCCCAATCAGGCGCCAGATTGATGGCATTCTGAGCGTGACGTCTTGCTTCCGCGTGATCCCCTCGGCGGAGAGATTCTCGCGCTGCCTTCAGGAAAGCTTTTGCATCACACTCCATCTGACCTGCTAATTCCATTAAGGTTGATCCTCAAATAGATTTACCGGCTCATTGTTCATGTAGCACAGGATACCATCAACAATACCTTTGGCTGCATCCTCCGGATGCTGTGTGAGAAAATCGCGATCAAGATACAGAAAGCCAGTTTCAATGATTGCTGCTGGGGTATCCGCATGGATCTCATAAAAAGAGTGGTATTCTGTCATATCGAGGGTGATGCTCCCGGGGTGGAACTGCAATTGAGTTGCGCGTGCGTAACGATCAACGATGCAATCCACCAATCGCTGTGCCGATTGGGGCACATCAGAAACTGCAGATGTGGATACTTTATACCCTGTTGCCTCCTCGTTGATGTAATAACAGGCGTCCGCATGGATGGAGACAAGAGCATCCGCGCGATACAACCCCAACCTGGCATCAAACTCTTCCAAGAGATCAACCTCAAATCCAGCTGCTTGAAGTCCCCTAACAACAAGCTCCACAATACTCATATTAACCTCGAGTTCCGTGAGCCCATCATCACAAGTCGCTCCCGGATCCACCAATCCGGTATCTGGATGAGGTCCTGAGTGCCCGGCAACAATTCCTACTTTAGGGATCCGTGTCTCAGTAAGCGCAGGCTCTGCTGTTCCAAGGGCTATCTCTCCAGGTGACTTAACAACATCCAACCAATTTTCAATGACTTCTTCTGGATTGAGGCTCGCCGGTGTCCAGGCAGTAAATAGCGTGGCCAGCATAGCCGAAATAATCAATGTTATCCCCAAATAACGCACAGCTTCTGGAAAGGTCGGGTTTCTTTGTATCTGGGGTTCTGACTGTTCTTTCCCCGATGTCATCTTTTTTTTCCTATAACGTAAGAATCATTATAACAAGGCAAACGAGTAACATACCATAAGTATGACATTAAATCAGGTTCCTATGCTTAACCAATGTTGGGAAGAACCACTTGATATGACCCATTTAAGGCTTATAATTCGGACACAATCAGGTCTAAATAACACAAAATTTCAAATTATGCAACTAGAGTAACGATGGCTCACTGCACGGGTCAAAAGTGAGGGTCGTAGCAAACTCGATTTAAAAGGAAAATTCCAATAAGTCCCTCCTGACGATCGCGAAATGAATTTGGGCTCGCCCTTGCACTTCACGCTATTCGATTTTGAAAGTCTCTATGGTGAGTTTGTGTTTCTGTTGTTGGGCCGTTTTTTCTTTCTGGAGTGGATACCGAAAATTTAATTACAACTAGAACCATAAATACATGTTTCTATCAACGGTCGACTCTGCTCTACGGGGTTGGGAACACCCCACTCTTACGCGTGAATCAAATCACTGCAGATTTACCCGAAAATGCTGAGAGATATATCAAAGTGGAGTAGTTCAACCCCAGTGATTCATCTAAGGACCGACCGGCATCCCAAATCATTCAAAAGGTTTTGACAACAGGCGAACTGAGGCCAGGCAAAGTACTGCTTAATTCCACGTCAAGAAACATGAGGATCGCTCGAGGATCGTCCCATCCATCGCTGGAGGAAAAGTGTTCTGACGAGCACGCTCCTCATCCTTTCACATACCCAGGTATTGCTCTATTTTGAGAGTCCCTTGGCTCGTGAAAGCTTGATTTTTTTCTGGCAATTTCGGAACACTCGTTGGAAAATGATATTCGTGGCAATGGCGTATTCGATCCATAAGGACTTTCTTACCCTTCCCATTTATAGAGGCAGGTATGACAAATCAACCCTCACTGAATAAAAGCATTGATCTCACGCATCATGAGTTTCTCCGCTATTCTCGGCATTTAATATTGCCTGAAGTGGGTTTAGAGGGCCAGAGGAAATTGAAAGCTTCCTCTGTCCTGGTGATAGGAACAGGGGGATTGGGATCTCCTGTCTGCATGTATTTAGCTGCGGCTGGTGTTGGCAGGATTGGCTTAGTGGACTATGACGAGGTTGATTTGACAAATCTCCAACGTCAGATTGTCCATGGAACATCAACCATTGGGGAAAGGAAGGTCATGTCCGCCCGAGACAGGCTGAGGGACATCAATCCCTCCATCAAGATCGAACCTTACGACGAACCTTTTACATCCGAAAACGCTTTTCGGATATCAGAATCCTACGATCTCATCATTGATGGGACGGATAATTTCCCCACCCGCTATCTCATCAACGATGTTTGTGTTATGACAGGTAAACCAAACGTCCATGGATCCATCTTTCGATTTGAAGGTCAGGTGAGCGTATTCTGGGCGGAAAAAGGACCTTGCTATCGCTGCCTCTTCCCTGAACCTCCACCACCGGGGTTGATTCCATCCTGCGGAGATGCGGGGGTTTTTACTGTCTTACCCGGAACAGTTGGAACCCTACAAGCGACAGAGGCTCTAAAGCTGTTATTAGGGATTGGAGAGCCCCTTATTGGAAAATTGCTTCTATATGATGCCCTGGCCATGAGCTTCGAAGAGTTGCGTTTAAAGAAGAATCCCAAATGCAAGGTTTGTTCTAACACTCCCGAGATCACCACACTCATCGACTATGAGGCTTTCTGCGGTGTTCCCGCCTATGATCTTGATGGCGACAGGCTTGCCAGTGAATGGGAGATCGAACCGCATCAAGTAGCTGAAATGCTGGATCACGGAGAGCAGATCCGACTCATCGATGTACGTGAGCCCCACGAATTAGAGATCTCAAGGATCCAATCAGCAGAGCTCATCCCTTTTGGGTCCCTGGCATCTGAGATACATAAACTGGACAGCGCTGAAGAGATCGTCCTAATCTGCAGATCGGGATCGA
>MGNI01000179.1:3623-5329 GCA_001795115.1 Chloroflexi bacterium RBG_16_48_8
GTAAAGAACATGCGAGGTGGGATCAACGCTTGGGCAGAACAAGTGGATTCTTCTTTACCTCGTTACTGAAGGACAAGGATCGTATCCAAAAAGAGATCCATTGTATTGCGATTAAGCCATTCTCTTAAGCGGTCTCTGGTTTACCCTTCAGCCGCTCTGTCGGATTCGAATACAAGGTGCAATAGGGTATCATTGATCCTATGAGAAATGATCCTTTAACCTCTACCGGTTTTGCTGTATTGATTATCTTCTTGATTTCAGGATGCATAATGACTTCCGATGAGAAGCCATTGCCAAGCCCCGCCTTTGAAAAAGTCGCCCCACGATCTTCTCCAACTACCACTGCTTCCCCTATAGCCACTGCCTCACCAACATCAAAACCTGACTTCATATTTCCATCCGTCACCATTCTGGAGAAAGGGGATGTGGGAGGGCTATCCGTCCTTGGCTTTCTTATCAACAATACAACCGAAGCGGTTACACAGGTCAAAATAAGAATCACACTCCATATCTCTTCCGAGGTAACTCCTATATGGAAGGGGATCGATCTCCCTTATAAGCATGTGCGTCCATCTGAAAAAGTTCCATTCTTGATTCATTTTCCCGATACACTTCTTCCAGAAAGCGTTGTTCTCGAAGTGATCAACTTCCAAATAAGTGGATATGAAGACGCACAATTAGAAGTTCAATTCACGGGCAGGACATTCACACCTGAGGGAGAACATCTCCTGCTTGGATGGATAACCAATCCTGACAACCACCCAACCCAAATCCATCATTTCCACCTTCTGGTTGGTTACTCTGCAGACGAACCAGCAGCAATGGTGGCAGCTTCAATCTATCCTTCCTCCATCCTTCCCCATCAGCGCGCTCCCTTCCTGATTAAGCTCGATGAGGATCAAGAGCAGGAAACAGGTTCCTTCTATCCTTTCCTTGATGCGACTGCGCTGTCAGATCTTGTGGAACCATCCTTTTCCTTTCCGCAATACCCGGAAGCAATTTTGGATCCACAGGGCAATTTGCTCATCCGGGGGATTATCCAGAATCCGGATAAAATCTCCAGATGGGCTTCCGCTTCTGTGGTGCTGCTTTACCAGGATCAGATTCTATCTCTGGCACTTCTGAACCCGCCCTCGCCCCTTGGTCCAGGCGAATCTCGCGCCTTTGGACTCACAGATTTCCCGGGATGGAAGACCCGTCTGGATGAGCTGAACGGTCAATTAGAAGACTTTTACGTTGAGGTCTTTTATGATCCATTGGGTTGTCTTGAATTCAAGGGACAGATCCTGCCCTTGGCCATCGAAGTGACAGGATTCGAATCAACCGGAAGTACACTTTTTATCAAAGGAATCACCACGAATCCCTCATCCCATCTATTATCTCTACCTGCTATCCGAGCAGAAATCCGAACAACAAACGGTAAATTACAGACCTCAAATTGGACCATTCTGGATGAGACCTTAGCTCAAGGACAATCAAAAGATTTTCTTTTAGCGATAAGGCTTCCCAAGGGACTAAAGTTATCCGAGATGGAAATCGACCTTACAGGAACTGCCATCCTGGAGAAGAGCGATTTACCGTTCTAGATAAACATGAAAACGGGATGGGAACTTTCTTTGTAACTGCTCAGCCTGGTGACGAAACAAACTCTGGCAAATATGGGTCACCAACAAGGGCTGATCGAAGAACATCCAAAACACGTTGCT
>MGNI01000180.1:0-902 GCA_001795115.1 Chloroflexi bacterium RBG_16_48_8
GATCGTGTATTTGACACATTAACAACCTATAACTGGTATGAGCAGAATCCAGCTATAAGTGCACTAATGAGGGCGGGATCTGATCAAATCGCGACATTGTCCGATCAACATCAAGAACTCCTTGGTCGGAACATCCTTCAAGCTGCAGATGGGCAATCAAATTCTGCTGAATACTTTATTGATTTGATTGGCGAAGATCCCACTGCTTGGCCAGAGCATTTTATTGCTGGGTTGATTTATGAATGTTTTTTTCATGAGTCAGGGGTTCATCGTACCAAATGTCAGATGCTATCGCAGGTATTGGTTTGCATTCTTGGGCGTCAAGACGTTGATGCTGAGTCTTTAGTAAGTAGCCTGAACGAAATGCTTGAGGAATCCTCCCCCAAGGAAAATGAATATGCTTCGTTTGAATTTGGCAAAGCAATCGAAATAATTAACGCTCGCTTTTCTCAATATCAGGATGAGGGCAATACGATAAATCCCAGTCTCGCAAATTCCTTTGATCGACTTTTAGCAATCTTAAGAAGGCTATTAGAGGAACATCCAAGCGATCATGACTACGATGAGATTCCTTTCTAATATTCCGAATTTTTCTTAAAATCCAAATTCCCTGTAGAATAACATAGCGCGGCTTTCTGCCGCAACCAAAGATTTGCGCGGA
This sequence comes from Chloroflexi bacterium RBG_16_48_8, assembly GCA_001795115.1. GTDB lineage: Bacteria > Chloroflexota > Anaerolineae > Anaerolineales > E44-bin32 > MGNI01. The sequence goes on from MGNI01000180.1 coordinate 662, forward strand.
TCGCGCAAATGTTGGCTGGTAATACAATAGAATCATGAGGCAAAACCATTCGCCAGACTGCGCAGAAAGTGCATCGCAAAATAGCAGTCTACGGTATGTAGAGGCTTTTAATCAACCATTGCCACCATTTCCTGGTTTAAGAATTGTAAAAAAATTGAGAAGCCCTGATCAAGGCAGGGCTTCCATCATCTTCTGCACTCCCAGGATGTTGATCGCTCTCTTCAGATGATAGGCAAGGATC
>MGNI01000180.1:979-2786 GCA_001795115.1 Chloroflexi bacterium RBG_16_48_8
TGTTCTGCCAACTCTTTACGCCGCTTGATCCTTCGACTTCGCTCAGGACAGGCTCTTCTCCAGGTTGGTTCGCGCCCTTCATTTCTTGCTACACTTCCTCATCTACCCAGCGCGTGATCCGACGTACGTATGGCCCGTCTCTCAAGGCTGGGCCTTAAGCCGGTCTCGAAGCCCTCAGGGCCGGCGACTCCTAAGGCCCGACATTTGCCTGAGCCGAGGGGGCGCCTGGCCCCTGGGCCGCGCCTTAGTGCTGCAGGTTTTTCGGCCGAGGCGCTTTCATCCCCTCCCAACCAATCTTAGTTGACCATATTCTATCCCTCTCGCCTGAGGTCTTATACTCCTTTAAAGATAAGCCGATGGTTGGAAAGGTTCAATTCGAGCTAAGAAAGTAACACAACCGACCAGATCAAATGGGGTTAGATCCAATTCGGTGGGCTATGGCGTGGCGTCTCTCAAATACCTGGGCTCTTAAATCTTTCGCGTGGCACTCGGCAATCGTCGCATCCGCAAATTGAATGACGCACTGGTCACCCTTGACTACAAGGATTCCAGCAGCGAAGGAACTCACTCCTGCGCCCTGCTGGTAGAGGAATTACCCCCCCCCGCTTCCTTGAACATGTCCTGCCCAAAGGTTTCGTAAAGGTCCACTATTACAGCATTTTCAGCCCCGGCCGAGCATCGCCTACTCGCCAAAATCCTCTTGCTGGGTATATTTCGCACAGTTGTGCTCTTCCAAGGGCAAGTGATTTACCCCCAGCGCGAGTCGCGTTGCCCTACCAGTGGATATGTCTGGAGCAATTGATAAGATCCCGATCAAAACCAAATAGTCCGTGCGGCTCTCTTACCCTTCATATAGTCGAATCTCTTTGTAAAACGAGGAGCACCCTATGCCCCCTTGCGAGCCTCTCCAGAATGCCTACAATGCAGTTTGCACGCCCGGGGCTGCTTTCCAACCATCGCATCGCAGATCCCTTCTATCCCCATCGATGCCAGCCCTTTTCATCATAGAACTCGATTTCTCTTTGTGGGAGGATTCCTGGATAGCATGTTGAAAAGCGTTCAGAAAAGCTTGCTGAAAGCCGATGGGATAGTTTTCCCTGAAAGCGGGTTTAGACGCCGCCGTTCGTTCAAACGAATTTTGGCCCTGGTTCCACTCGCCATCCTGTTTAGTTGCGTGAGCACTGTGGCTATTGTGGAAATCTGGCCTTCTTTCGGAGCCCAGGTCGCCAACCATATGCGGAATCTTATAGGACCCCAGGCGGTGGCCCAGATCGAAGCCATCGTATTCCAGGTGCAGGACACAGCGAAACATTGGCAGTACCAATACGGGATCGAACAGGCCGAAGCTCCTTGGGGAAGGGGTGCAATCCCGTTGGAACTGGCTCCTTTCGCTCAAGTCTCTATCGGGGGGCCATCTTTTACCCCAGAACCCGCGCAACTCACTCCAACGCCCTCTGCTGCCACCGAAACACCTGCCTCCATGGAGCAGGCAGAGGAGATTCAGGAGCAGCTCCCCGTAAAGTCAGCCAGCCCCACACCGACGCCTACTCCATATGTATGGCAGCCTCCCACGCTGATCCCGTTTGGCACAATGGAAGACGAAGGGGCCTGGCTGCCCTACCTGTACGACCGGGATGGCCACGTGGTGGCTGCGCGTACGTTTCTGCAGCCGGATGCAAAGCGTCCCTATGCGATCGTGGCGGTTGTGGCGTTTGATTTGACACGCACCCAACTGCACTTCGTTTTGGGATTCAACGATCCTTCCCTGCCTGATGGGCCTAAGGGCGACGGCTTGATCCCTGAAAAG
>MGNI01000180.1:2922-3309 GCA_001795115.1 Chloroflexi bacterium RBG_16_48_8
GCGGAGAGGTCCGGATCGGAAGTTTGGGAGAGGAGATTAACGATACCCTGGATCTACAAGCATGGCGTCAGAACTGCCGCTTAATCATTCAGGCTGGGGAGATATCGCCCAGAGTGTACAACAATTCGATCGTAGATTGGGGTGGTATGATCAGTAACCAGATTGTCACCCGGCGTTCTGGCATGGGCCTCGATCAGGAAGCTAAGACCCTGTACTATTTCGCCGGTCCGAGCCTGAGCATGCCCGCCCTGGCAGATGCCATGCTGGCCGCGGGCGTGCATTACGGGATGCTGCTGGATATCAATCATTTTTGGGTTCATTTTACAGCCATTCACTCCGAAGAGGGCAGGCTGGTCGCGGAACCGCTGTTACCAAACGATATGATCG
>MGNI01000180.1:3375-3655 GCA_001795115.1 Chloroflexi bacterium RBG_16_48_8
GAGCCGCCAACCATAATCCTTCATTCAAACTCGTGGTGGCTAGGCTCGCGACGCCGATCGCGCTCGGTTCACTGTGGGCGCTCGCCGCTGGAGGGTTGCTAGCATTGCTTCTTGTAATCCGCACGGCGCTTGAGGATAAGACTCTCCGCGAGGAGCTGTTGGGTTATCCTGAGTATGCACAGCAAACACGGTACCGCCTGGTGTCTGGTGAGTGGTAATTGCATTAGCCGTCCACACGCTGGCGCCGCCGCCCAACCCTGCATGCAGTCGACAGGCTTCG
>MGNI01000180.1:3713-16054 GCA_001795115.1 Chloroflexi bacterium RBG_16_48_8
TCACTCGTTCGTTATGCTGACTCGGGGCGGGTGAGCGCAGACGTTAGCAATCCCCATTTTGATACTTGAATTCACCACGAATATGCATATAATGATAATATACAGCAAGAGGGTGAATAACCTTGGAAGAATTTTCTCATTGCCGCGGTTTTGATTGGGACGAGTGGAACGCTGAGAAGATCTGGTCAAGGCATCAAGTAAGTCGTGCTGAGTGTGAACAAGTGTTGTTCAATCAGCCACTCGTTGTAGGTGAGGATGCGGTGCATTCGCAAGAGGAAATGCGATATTATGTCTTGGGTCAAACCGATAAGGGCAGGCAATTATTCATGGTCTTCACCATAAGACGGGATCTGGTTCGAGTCATAACGGCCAGAGACATGAGTCGTAAAGAAAGGAAGATTTATCGGGATGTCGGATAAAAAGGTTCCTAGATTTGAGAATGAAGAAAAAGAGCGTGATTTCTGGGCGGAGCATGATTCGGTTGATTATTTAGATTGGAAAAGGGGCGAACGAACTATTTTCCCTCGCTTGAAGCCATCGACAAAAACCATTTCTCTGCGATTGCCTGAAGCGTTATTAGATGATCTGAAATATATCGCCAATAAAAGAGATGTCCCATACCAGTCGCTTCTGAAGATTTATTTGGCTGAGAGGGTCGAAGATGAACTACGGATGGAGTAGGGGGATGGTTAAGATCTATGAAAACGCTGCACCTGTCAAGCCTTATTCCTGTGAATCCAGAAGCTCCTTAGCATCTCCAGGCATCTATCAACTAATTTGGGCTTGACCCGCCAGAGACCTACGCCGGTTAAACCGGGGATTCTTCGCTGTGCTCAGGCTGAGGGCTATACGCCGACATTGCGATAGGATGTTCTTCAGCAGGGGGATCGCATTCGACTATCGGATCCCAATGGACCCATATTTGTCTCGCGATTGTCCCTCCTGCGGCGCTGTGATGCATTGGGTGCAGTCCATCCAACCCTGTGGTCGTCCGCCGCCATGATCATGGATTGCCTGGATGCCACCTTCCTTACCCAGCGCTCGGCGCCCACCTGGACGTCTTGGGCTTTGCCTTGCCTCCTCCCAAATAATTGCTCAGTCAAACCTTCCACAAGCCCGTTTTCCACCCCAATCAAACGCCATTTTCACCACTCTCGCGTGCTTCTCCTCCTTGCCATAGATGCAATTTCATCCGACAGCACAATCCTGGTTATCCTTTTCGTTTTTGATCATTGTGCTTGATTTCCAAAGAAAGCTTCTAATGGCTGCGCTCGGCTTAGTTCAACCAGGGATTAATGTGCCGGCTACAGGCCGCATTAATCCCTTCATTCGTTGGGCAGCCGTTCGGACTATAGTTATGGAGGCTCGAAAGATAGTCGTGCACATCCAACACTTTGGAGAATTCTCATGCCGGAGAAGATGCAGTGGGTGGAAAGTTGAAATCTCCGAATCAGCATATGAATCGGAAACGGTTAATAGAGATCATTCAAAATCAGAATTGCTTGACCTGCACTCTTCCAAGCCCGGTCTTCGCCCCACTCGGATGAACACTCGCAGGTGAGATCTTCGAAACTTGGACGATTCATCAATCCCATTCGAAGCATACAGAGGCGCTAGCAGGAGCGCCTCTATGATAAAGCAGGCGGATATTGAGAACCCGGATTTTTATCTTGCCCCGTGGGTCCAGTCTGTCCAACCGACGTTCTTGCCAGGGCTGGAGGGAATTGGCGCTGGGAAATTGGTCCCATAATAGTAATTGACAATGTGTGGCTGCCACGTGTCATCCCCGGAAGCGGGATAGTCCGCTTGCATATGCAGCCACTGCACTGCCCGAAGCAGTGCTTGATCCTCCCAATTCCAAACGTCATATCCGGCATTATAGAGGATCACGGCTTGCGCCAGTGCGCCCTGCAATGCTTCCCAGACATAGTTCTCCTTAGGCGGCGGCCAGGTGAAATCACCCCCGCGCCGCTGGTCATCGGGCTGCACGCCGTCAATGGAGTGGCCATCCCTTGTGCAGCCTTTGGGATTGATGCCAACAGGTTTGCTCGGATCACACTGCCAGGAGAGGCTACCATAAGTAAATCCGGCGTAGGTGGAGCGATCCCCCAGCCAACCCTTGAAGACCTGTGCAGTTCGCTCCAATTCCGCCTGATCCCCCAGGTACACGGCAATGGCTGCCCGGCTGGCCCCGGCGTGCGTCCCCCAGTTGTTGGGTCGATCTTCATGCGTCGATTGTAACGTCCTGCCGTCCAACTCTTCGGTGAGAGCCTCCCGGAGCCATGGACGGAATTTGTTGTTATCGAAAGTGGGATCGTAATTTGGCAGGTCTATCAAGTCAGCGGCAATGATATAGGCAACAAGCTCACGCCCAAAAGCCAGGGTTCGACCCCCTGCTTCGGTGCCGATCGCTATCTCCAATTGCTGCCGCACCTCCGCCCGATACTTTTCATCACCCGTCCTAGCGAAGACCAGCGCCTTCGCCATCACAGTGACATTGTTACGCTGATCCTGATTGCTCAGGTCCGGCACGCCTGCAGAACTATCTGCTTCCGACTTGACGTTGTCCCAGGCTGCGCCGGACATTGGGAGCGCGGCCACTTCTTCACGCGAGATCCAAATGCCGCCACCCGGAGAAGGAGTTGGGGGCGGGACGGTCGGTCCAGGTGTCACAGTGGGGTGTGGAGGCGTCGGCGTGGGTCCAGGCCCTGATTTGACCTTGTCCATCATGCAGGCGGCTTCGGCGCGGGTGAGGGTTTCCTCGGGGCGGAAGCGGTCATCGCCTTGGTTGGAGGGGTCTTCGCACCCCTGGACAATCCCTTCAGAGTGGGCAGCGACCACCCATTTTGCATACCAAATGCTACGGTCCACGTCCGCATAAGGAATATCGCCTGGCTCGGGTGGAAGGTAGCTGGGTCCGCGGCGAATGCGCATGAAGAAGACCGTGGCCTCCGCCCGAGTGTGCTCTTTCAGCGGGCAGAAAATGAGCGGGTTGGTGCCGCAGCCGGTAGTGTACCCATCGTTCCAGAGACCGGTCGCCCATTTGCAGAACCATTCCAGGATGGGCACATCGGTAAAGATCTGGCTTGAGCATTGTTGCGGCATGTAGCCAACGCCCCAGATGCCGCGTTCGACGAAGACTGAACCTTCGGCGCGCGTCATGCCGTTCTCCGGGCAGTACATGGGTGTCTCAGCACTGCAACCAGCCACGTAGCCGCCCTGGTAGAGGGATTCGATGTAATCATACGCCCAGTGCGTGCGGGGCACATCAATGAAGGTCGTGTCTGGGGGTTTCGTGGATGTAGGCGTCGGTTTGGACGTACTCGTCGGTCTTGGCGTTGGAGTGGGTCCAGGTCCACCACCCTGGGAGTAACTGACAACCTTGAGGGGGTTGTTGTTTCCCATCTCATAAAAGCTCACCGTGACATCGGGACCGGAGACATCCACAGTAACGAAACCGTGCTTCGCCATGCAGAAATCAACCCGAGCGGACGTGCAACTTTTCGGACCTGCTCCTGCGTCACCGGTCACAAATTGATGCCAGGGATGAGTCACTCCCTCGAATGCACTCTCCGCCGGGACGCGGGTCTCGTCCACATAAGTGTAAGCATATGTGTGTTCATGGCCGTGGAAGGTGGCGGATATAATGGTGTGCTTGTTGAGCATCGTAATCAGGCTCTCGACACTTGAATCCAATGAACACACCCGCTCTGAGCAACTACAGTGTCCATCGACACAATAGATGGGGCCATGGAAGTAGATAAAGGCATGGACCAGGCCTCGCGATTCGGCATCGGAAAGCTGACCGTCTATCCAATTGATTTGCGCGCTCGTGATCTTGTTTGCATCTCCTGGGCCATCGACCCCGATGAAAATCGAATTGCCATATTCGAAGGAATAGGTCAAATCCTCCTGTCCGGGCATGTTGGTGTAGTTGGTTGCGCCCACACGGTTGGCCGTATCGCTGAATTCGAAATATGCCTGCCATCCGGAGGTATTCGAACCGTCATGGTTCCCACGCACCGGGAATACAATATCAAACATGCCATTCGGGCTAGAGGCCCCTGTAAGCTGACCGTCCATGGCCTCTTTCCATTTAGCCATACCGCTTGACGTAAATCCGGAGTCTTCTAAATCCCCTTCATAAATTGTGAAGGCTGGATTCAAGGTCACCGCCTGGTCAGATAAAGCTGAGAGAATGTCCGTATCACTCTTCGTATCCGCCCACGAGATAAACCGGAAGGAAGCTGCTGCCTGGGCTTGATTCTGGGATTGATTCTGGTCAATCACTACAAGTATGGCGAGCAGACAAAAAATCATGAGTAGCCCAATAAGCTGAGCTTTGAAGGTAATTTCATTTTTGGTTTTCAATTCTAGCGCTCCTTCGATTTAGACACTGTGAGACCTCTGTTTTAGAAGGTCTTCAATACCCAATGAATTCCAAATCAGGGCAATTTTAATGGCTTGGCATTGTGGATCATTGCGAGCTTGTGTGTTTTCCCACAACTGCCCTCATAGAAGAGTATGGGAAGAATTGGCTTTCAGGGCAATAGTACTCCAGTGCATTCCTTCAGGGTACGTTGGTATAAGGCACCCTGGTACTAACTCGGGGGATATATCTATGGGCGCATAAAAGAAGGTTGCCAGCGCTTTGGGGCGCAAGATCGAAGCATTTGTCGTAAATCCTCATGAACGGAGGTTGCATTTGAAAACGAATGCTTCGCTCCGATACACCTTCAATGATCAGAACAATGTCTTCGGAGAGATTTGGTAAAAAAAAAGCTTCTCGTTTCATTCAATATTTCCAAAAAAAAGGGCATTCTTTGCCATCAACGCCCAGCAATATGACCTATTGGGGATAATACGGCGTTGCCCTCAATCACTCGGCCAAATAAACCGATACGATTTCTTACTGGGATGGGAACAATGCAAACCGCCGAAAGTATTTTGATAAAATGAGTTGCCTGAATGGCGGTTTGCTTAAGTGATTGGCTAGGTTTTACCTTCGCTGTTTGTCAAATTACTTCCGGCCAATCACCAAGATACGCTCCCAGTGGCGAAGAATTAGCCTCCCCTCAACTACATCCATCTTCATTGTCGCTTTCTTCCCTCAGAAGCCAGCGCGTTCCCCCTTTGGGTAACTCCAGGAAGTGGATTTCGTCCTGTTCTATCTCCTCTCCATTGACCGACAGCACAGGATCAAGGTCATCGCGTATCGAGACCCAACTTTCGAGATCCGTCGAATATCTTTTAACCAATCCCTGCTTTCAGCCCATTACTGCGGCTTTAGTACGGTTGTAGAGTTGAAGTTTACTCAAAATGTTCCTGACATGCCCTTTCGCCGTGTTTTCACTTATCACGAGTTGTTTCTCAATCTCAGCACTGGAGAGACTTATCAACCGACCCAGAAAATGTCTTGGATTCAAAACACCGAATGATGTATTCTTCAAATATTCACCTATTGTTGCACTTAGCAGTTGAATCCAGGCATTCCACGCCGGGTTAGCATGGATGTATCCAACATCTTTGATATCTTCAAAAGGAAAGGTTTCGTATGTGACATTACACTCCACAGATCGTACACTTGGGTTATTATGCGTTCCTGGCAGGAAGGTGGTTTAAGGACATTTTTACGATTTGATGCCATATTGGGGATTGACTTTCGAAAAACCTGTGATAAAGTTCAATCTAAATATCTGGAAAGAATGTAAGATATGTTATCTACCTACCTCCTTATTAGCATCATCTCCATATTGCTTCTTATTGTTATTGAGAATGAGAAGCGGATACCGGTTGAGGTGGTGTAGGGTTACACATGATTTTTTGCAAAAGACAAGCGCCTCCCAACCGGGAGGCGCAATTTTTTTTAGGGGACCTATTGTGGATTGCTTTACAGGACATCATGAACTAGCCCTCATCCTTATCGTCATCATTTGGCTGCTGCTTATTGTTAAGCAGCAGCCAAAGTCGGTTGAGGTCCTCCTGCTCAGGTCCCGGGATAAGAAGGTGCGATAGGACGAAAGCAAAGGAGAAGGAACAACAAGGGCCGCCTCAATCGATAGAGGCGGCCCTTTTCATCAGGAGAGAAATTGATTTACAGGAGAAGAGAGATGAAGAAGGACAATGCTTCAAAGAAACCTAAAAATATGTCTGAAAGTCCATCCTTTGATTCTGATGGTCCTTGGGCGAACGCCTGGTGTTTGCAACCGTACACCTTCTCGACAAACCGGAACCAGGGACGGATGGGTCCAAAAAAATCTGCTGTATCTAAAATGGTCTCGAGGCGCTCTTTAGAGAGTTGATGATGAAGCTCAGACTTTCACTTTGATGAAGCCCTCCAGATGTTCTAGAGTTCGTGTGTGGTGCAGGTCCTTCATGAGAGTTTGTGCTTTTATATCATCGCTCTATTGAAGATAAATACTCACGCAGTGCATGATCGTCGTTCGAAATATAGGTCTTTTAACGGTTGGATCTATTTCGTCATCTTGTGTTCATTTTGAATGAATGGTTTGGAACTCATGCTATATGTGTGAAGTCCTGGCCAAGGCTTATTTTTTTATAATCAGGAAAACCTTATGCGCTCTGATCAAATAAAAAAAGGAATTGAACGTGCTCCACATCGAGCCCTGCTTAAAGCAACAGGGGTTCGAGATGAAGATATGAGGAAGCCCTTTGTGGCGGTTGTCAACTCCTATGTCGATATCGTGCCGGGGCATATGCATCTCCAAAAGTTTGGCACGATTGTCAAAGAAGCTGTCCGTTCCGCAGGTGCCGTTCCTTTCGAGTTCAATACCATTGGCGTCGATGATGGCATAGCGATGGGCCATGCTGGCATGAAGTATTCCCTTCCAAGTCGAGAATTGATCGCAGACAGTGTCGAAACGATGATTATAGCCCATACCTTTGATGGGATGATCTGTATCACAAACTGCGACAAGATTGGTCCAGGTATGTTGATGGCTGCTATGAGGCTTAACATCCCCACCATCTTTGTGAGTGGGGGGGCGATGTGGGCCGGGAAGACCCCCGATGGGCGCGTCGTCGACTTGATCAGTGTTTTTGAAGGTGTAGGAGCGCTTAAAGCGGGGAAAATTAACGAAGATGATTTGAAAGTCCTGGAGGACTATGGCTGTCCCTCATGTGGATCCTGCAGTGGCATGTTCACCGCCAACAGTATGAATTGCCTCATGGAGGCCTTGGGGTTAGCACTGCCCTTCAACGGGACTGCTCTTGCTGAGACGCAGGAACGAGAACAGCTGGCTCTTGAAGCAGGTCATCAGATCATTAACCTTATTGAAGCTAATCTTACCCCTCGCCAGATCGTCACGTCCGAGGCCCTCGATGATGCTTTTGCGTTGGATATGGCAATGGGTGGAAGCACCAACACGGTCCTGCATGCCCTGGCCATCGCACATGAGGCGGATATTGAGTACCCATTAGAACGGATCAATCAAGTCGCTGAGAGAGTCCCTCACATTTGTAAGATCAGCCCTGCATCCAACTGGCATATGGAAGACTTGCACCGGGCAGGTGGTGTACCAGCCATTCTTCGAGAGATCAGCCTGGAAGGAGATCTGCTCCACCTCGATCGACCGACAGTAACCGGCAAAACGCTGGGTGAGAACATCGCCAAAGCGGAGATCTGTGACTATGAAGTCATCCGACCTCGAACGGACCCATACTCCAAGACGGGTGGTCTGGCCATCCTTTTTGGAAACCTGGCCCCTGATGGAGCTGTTGTGAAAATTGGCGCTGTGGATCCCGCCATGAGGCAGCATGTTGGCTCCGCTCATATCTATGAAAGCCAGGATGAAGCCCTCGTTGGAATTTTAAATGGCGAAGTCCAGGCTGGAGAAGTGGTTGTCATTCGTTATGAGGGTCCAGCAGGTGGCCCGGGGATGCAGGAGATGCTCAGCCCCACCAGCGCCCTCATGGGTATGGGACTTGGAGATAAGACCGCCCTTGTTACAGATGGAAGATTTTCTGGCGGAACGCGTGGCGCCTGTATTGGGCATGTCAGCCCTGAAGCCGCAGCCCGGGGCCCTCTGGCTGCGCTAGAACCTGGGGATGAGATTGACATCGATCTGGAAAACCGAACACTCAATGTTCGCCTTTCTGAGGGGGATATCCATGATCGGCTTCAAAGATTGCCGCCATTCGAGTCGAAGGTTCAAAGCAAGTGGCTGCGTCGGTATGCCAGGATGGTAACCAGTGCTTCTTCGGGCGCGGTACTTCGGGATTAATTGTTAGAGGACATTGGCTCTTAGCAATATTTTCGGCAAAGGATGGGATCGGAGGAAAAGATGAGACGAACGGGTGCACAAATACTTTGGGATGTACTGACGCAATTGGGGGTTGAAGTTGTTTTCGGCTATCCCGGTGGAGCCGTGCTACCTATCTATGATTACTTGCTGGATTATTCCATGCATCATGTACGGGTCCGACATGAGCAAGGTGCTGCCCATATGGCGGATGGATATGCCCGAGCGTCAGGTAAGACAGGTGTGGTTCTGGCTACATCGGGTCCAGGTGCGACCAATCTGGTGACCGGCATTGCCACAGCCATGATGGATTCCTCCCCCATAGTATGTATCACCGGCCAGGTTGCTTCCAACGTCATTGGTATGGATGCTTTTCAGGAGACAGATATCACCGGTGTGACCCTACCTATTTGCAAACACAATTATCTGGTATCGCGGATCGAGGAAATTGCACCAACACTGAAGGAGGCTTTTTACATCGCAGCCTCTGGCCGTCCGGGTCCAGTTCTGGTTGATATTACGAAAGATGCCCAGGCTGGCAGCATGGATTTCGTGTGGGATGACAGCCCGGTTCGTTTGCCGGGATACCGACCTGATTTGCGAGTGCTCCCAGGGGAGCTCGAGCGAGCCCTTGATCTTATTCAATCGTCTGAAAGACCAGTCATCCTGGCTGGGCACGGCGTGATCATGTCAAGCGCCGCGAAGGAGCTTAAGGACTTCGTAGAGAAGACCCAGATCCCGGTCGCTATGACGCTGCTTGGTATTGGTGGGTTGCCCGCCAGCCATTCCCTCAATCTGGGTATGATGGGTATGCACGGTGAAGCCTGGGTCAATAAAGCCATCCAAGAAGCGGATTTATTATTAGCCTTTGGGATGCGTTTTGACGATCGGGTGACAGGAAATCTCAAGACTTACGCTCCCAGGGCGTGCAAAATTCATATCGACGTCGACCCTTCAGAGATCAACAAAGTGGTCAAGGTCGATGTAGGTATCGTGGGCGACTTACGGGAAACGCTTCAAGCGCTTCTACCTGAATTACCGCAACTCCATCATCGCGAATGGTTGGATTATATCGATGAGTTGAAAGAGGATTCAGCAGCGCGCGATATTCAGAACCTCCCTGATAATGGACATCTTTACGCCGCCCATGTCATCTATGATATCTGGCGTTATACCCAGGGCAAGGCTTTGGTAGTCACCGACGTGGGACAGCATCAGATGTGGACGGCTCAGTATTACCAACATGAGCATCCTCAGAGGTTGATCACTTCCGGTGGTTTGGGAACGATGGGCTTCGCACTTCCAGCTGCCATTGGCGCGTGCTTTGCCAAGCCTGAGGATGAGATTTGGGTCATTGCTGGCGATGGTGGTTTCCAAATGACACAATCTGAACTTTCCACATGCAGACAGGAAGGGATCAAACTCAATATCGCCATCATCAACAATGGTTACCTGGGGATGGTGCGTCAATGGCAGGAACTCTTCTATGAACGACGTTATGCCGCCACACAGATGGTGAACCCCGACTTCGTCATGCTGGCAGAAGCGCATGGACTGACAGGACTACGCGTCCGGAACCGTGAAGAAGTTCTAGATGTGGTGGCTCAAGCACGGGAAACAGCCGGAACGGTAGTGATCGATTTCGAGGTAGAGCAGGAAGATAGCGTCTATCCGATGGTTCCTGCCGGAGCCGACTTGCATAACATGATTCGAAGGCCTACCCCCCAACAAGATATTGCAAAAAGTGACGGAAGGAGTAAAGACAAACATGGAAAATAGCCATTTTAATGTCGCCCCGGAAACACCTATCGAGCGGACTTTTGTCACGTACGTTGAGGATAAACCCGGCGTACTTAATCGAGTGGCTTCTCTCTTCCGACGCAGGAATTTCAACATTGAGTCACTTACCGTAGGACATACAGACCAGCCAGGTGTCTCTTGTATGACCATTGTTACCAATGTGGATGAATACACCGCTCGCAGAGTTGAAGGCAATCTTTATAAACTGGTGAATGTGCTCCGAGTGGAGGAGGTCACTCATGTCCCCACCGTAATGCGCGATCTGGCTCTGATCAAGGTTCGAGCTGATGCGGAGACTCGCACCCAGGTGTTGCAGATCTGTGATGTCTTTCGGGCGCGGGTTGTGGATGTGACGCAGGATTCTTTGATCATCGAGAGCACAGGAACGGAAGATAAAATTGATGGCCTGGTCCAGGTGTTGACCTCCTTCGGGATCATAGAGTTGGTCCGTACAGGTCGTGTTGCCATGACGCGTGGACCGCAAAGCCCTACGATCCATCCGGAATTCGTTCATGCACGTGTTCCAGAGGATGTGGTTACATGAACCTTACCAAAACCAATACACTCATTCAGGAGGATTTAAAGTTATGGCGGTAATCTTTTATGACGCGGATGCAGATGTAGAGCTGATCAAAGCCAAGAAGGTAGCTGTAATAGGCTACGGCTCACAAGGTCATGCTCATGCCCTCAACTTGCATGATAGCGGCGTTGATGTGACGGTTGGTCTGCGCTCAGGTAGCAAAAGCTGGGACAAAGCCAAGAGCCAGGATCTGCGGGTCGCTACCGTACCAGAGGCTGCTGACTGGGGGGATTTTATTGTCATGCTAACCCCAGACACAGAACAACCATCTATCTATGATGAGCATATCGCCTGGAACCTGACTCCCGGCAAAACGTTGTTGTTTGGACACGGATTCAATATCCATTTTGGGACGATCAAACCGCCCGCCGATGTGGATGTGAGCATGATCGCTCCCAAAGCTCCCGGTCATCGACTGAGAGAGGTTTTTCGAGAAGGGCAGGGAACGCCTGCTCTGATGGCTGTGCATCAGGACGCCAGTGGGCATGCCCAAGACCTGGCACTTTCCTACGCCAAGGCTTTGGGGGTCACCCGTGCAGGGGTCATCAAGACCACCTTCGCTGAGGAAACAGAAACAGACCTCTTTGGTGAGCAGACGGTGCTTTGTGGTGGCGTTAGCGCTTTGGTTAAAGCCGCTTTTGAGACTCTCGTGAAAGCTGGGTATCAACCTGAAGTGGCTTATTTCGAGTGCATGCATGAACTCAAGCTGATCGTTGATTTGATGTATCGGGGAGGATTGAATTACATGCGCTATTCCGTGAGTGATACTGCAGAGCATGGGGATTACACAGGAGGTCCACGCCTCATTACAGAGGAGACAGTGGGAGAGATGAACGCTATGCTCGAAGAGATCCAGGATGGCAGTTACGCTCGAAAGTGGATCGAGGAGAACCAGGCGGGTCGACCCTGGTTCAACGAGCAACGCAGGCTTGAACAGAACCACATGATCGAGAAGGTGGGAGCAGAGTTGCGCCAAATGATGCCTTTCCTTGATCCAGTGACCATAAAACCCGGAGAGTAAAAGGGGTTGGGGTAGAGAATGGACCAGAAGAGCAAGAACTATGTCCGAATCTTCGATACAACTTTGCGTGATGGTGAGCAATCTCCCGGCGCAACTCTGACGTCCAATGAAAAGCTTGATTTGGCACGTGCTCTATCTCGTATGGGTGTGGATATTATCGAAGCCGGTTTCCCGGCAGCCTCCCCGGATGATCTGGAAGGTGTCCGCCGGATCGCTTCAGAAGTGGGAAATATTTCCGGGCCAAGGGGTCAACCCTCCATCATCTGTGCATTGGCTCGTGCTGCGGAAGGGGATATAGATCAGGCCTGGGAGGCAGTCCGGTCTGCCGCACGACCCCGGATCCATACATTCTTGGCAACTTCAAAGATCCATATGAAGAAGAAGCTCAAAATGGACCCGGAAGAGGTCGTGGACAAGGTGGCTGAGATGGTCCGGTATGCCAAAAGCCTGTGCGATGATGTCGAGTTCAGTCCAGAGGATGCAGGTCGTAGTGATCCAGCCTTCCTTTATGTTGTTCTTGTGGAAGCGATCAAAGCTGGGGCGGTAACTTTGAATATTCCCGATACTGTGGGTTACACAACGCCGGATGAATTCGGGGCATTGATCCATGGGATTATGGAGAATGTGGAAGGGATTGAGGATGTGGTTGTATCTGTCCACTGCCATGATGATCTGGGGC
>MGNI01000180.1:16074-20233 GCA_001795115.1 Chloroflexi bacterium RBG_16_48_8
CAGGAGCTCGCCAGGTTGAGGTGACCGTGAATGGGATCGGTGAACGAGCTGGTAATACTTCCCTTGAAGAAGTTGTCATGGCGTTGCATACCCGTTTTCCTGTCTTTGGTCTGGAAACAGGGATCGAAACCACTCATATCACCCGGGTTAGCAAGCTTGTGAGTAATTACACGGGCATTATTGTACCTCCCAATAAGGCTATTGTGGGGGCTAACGCCTTCGCTCATGAAGCAGGTATCCATCAGGATGGTATGTTGAAAGACCATGCCACCTACGAAATCATGAGCCCAGAGACTGTGGGGCTTGGCCAAAGCCAACTGGTATTAGGAAAGCATTCTGGACGGCATGCTTTTGCCGCCCGAATGAAGGATCTCGGGTATCAATTGACAGATGAGGAACTTGAACAAGCTTTCCAAAGGTTTAAGATTCTCGCAGATAAGAAGAAGGTCATTACAGATGCTGATTTAGAAGCCATTATCACCGATGAGCTTTTTAAATCATCGGAACTGTTTGTTCTGGAGGGATTGCAGGTCACTTGTGGAACCATGGGAATGCCAACGGCGACTGTTCGTCTGCAAGATCCTGAGGGTGTGGTCCACGTGAAGGCAACTGTTGGGACGGGCCCTGTCGATGCTGCTTATAAGGCTATAGATATGATCGTGAATGCACCTTGTAAATTACTCGAGTATTCGGTCCATGCAGTGACAGAAGGGATTGATGCCCAGGGTGAGGTCACTGTGCGCATCCAATCAGAGGATGGAATCCAAACGACACATGCACAGTGCAGCGATAACCTGCCACGAACCTATGGTGGATATGGTGCGGATACCGATATTGTTGTTGCCAGTGTGCGAGCTTACACGAGCGCGCTCAACAAAATGCTGATCGCTCAAGGACGAAGGTCGGCAGTGCCTGAGCGATCATTGGTTCCTGAATGAGACTATTTGCCCTAGCCGTTTTTCCTCTTGAACATGAACGGAAGGGGATTGGCATAGACCAAATTACACTCGAAGATTCTTAGACCAAGGGTACTGAGGAGCGATGTTGCGATGACGGGATCAAGGCAACCGAAAACGGAGTTATTTATGCAGGAGCACGATGCCTGTGCCCTTGTGGCTTCGGTACGTAAGACAGGGGAGGCGACCCATGGAAATGTCAATCGCCTGATTCGAGCCTTGAGTAAAATGGGGCACCGCTGCGGTGAAGTCAATGGAGAAGGGGATGGCTGTGGCCTTTTGACTGATATCCCACGCAAACTTTGGGCAGATGCCTTGGAGGAGATCGGTAAACCCGCCTGGCTCTCTGAGGATCGTCGCTTCTTTGTTGGTCATTTCATGATCCCTGCCTATCTACGCCAGAAAGCAGAATCTATCCAAACGGCAATATTAAATCTCATCGCTCAATCGAACGCCGAGTTGCTTTTTGAACGCCCAGGCCAAACACGGAATCTTGCCCTGGGACGATTGGCACGGCAGGAGGAACCTTTATTTTGGCAAGTTGCAGGCGTTATGGAGAAATGTCCTTTGGAGGATGTGGAGCGGCGTTTATTTGAACTGACCCTTCTTATCGAGAGAACAACTCCCGTCCATGTTGCTTCCCTTTCAAGTTTTAGCGTGGTTTATAAAGTGCGCGGAGCGGTTGAAACCCTCTATCACTACTATCCCGAACTTCGCAGTCGACGATATATGTCAGCGATCTCCTTGGGACATGCACGCTTTTCGACCAATACAACCACTAGCTTTGAAAGAGTGCAGCCCTTCAGTCTTCTGGGACATAATGGCGAAATAAACACTATCGTTCGGCTGCGTGAGCAGGGGAAGATGTTGGGTGTGCAAACGGTTATGGGAGGCAGCGATTCGCAGGACCTGGATCGGACCCTCGCCACTTTCATCCACCGCTATGGTTTTTCATTGGTGGAGGCCATCGAGCTTGCATTCCCACCGATTCTGAGTGAGATGGCGAATTTGCCGGCTGATCTGCAGCTTGTCTACCAATACATGCGGCAAGCATTTGGCCCCTTCGCACAAGGACCGGCGGCGATCATCGCCCGCTGTGGAGAGGAATGTGCCTTCTCAGTCGACGCTATGGGATTGCGACCCCTTTGGTTTGCAGAGACGGAGAAAGAATATGTTTTCTCCTCAGAAAAGGGTGTCTTACCCCTTGATTTTTTATGTGGTGACCCGCGACCGGTTTCTCCCGGTGAAAAAATGTGCCTGCAGATTTACCGCAATGAAGGTGTTCGGGTATTGGATTATCCGGAAGTTCAGAACAAACTCCTGAAGCATGCAAACCTCCGTTTCGGTTCGCTTGACACGATGCGCATAAAATTCCTCTTACCCATCAAAACCACGATAAATAATTCCGCTGCAGAAATGGTCGAAGAGGTATATGCGACCGCGCCTCCGGATCTTGAGAATGCCTCTCTCGGCAGGCTTTTCTTCCTTCCGGCTTATGAGCTTCATGAGCGGGAGCGTTGGATGGCAGTATTTGGTTGGGGAAGGGATGATCGCGAATGGGTTCAGTCGCTTGGCCAAACGGGTCATGATCCTATCGGTTCCCTGGGTTATGATGGTCCCTTAGCATCCTTTTCACGTGAGCTTCAAAATGTTGCTGACTTCTGTAAGGAGGTTGTTGCGGTTGTCACAAACCCTTCCGTCGATCAGAAGCGGGAGATTGAGCATTTTTCGACCCAATGCCTCCTTGGCTCTCGACCAGACCTTGTTCCTGATACGTTGACACCGGCAAAACGCATTTGCCTAGATTTTCCGATCATCGCGGGTGGACACCCGGGTCATAACCCCCTGACGGATAAGGAATGTCGGAAGGTTGCAATTGAGGCCGGGACGATGTGTTTGGAAGATATTACGACCTTCTTCGGGAGGGAACACATCGCTCACTTGATGGCTGTGACACAACCCAATGAAAGTATCCAGGATGCATTAGCGCGATTATCACAGAATGCGGTTCGAGCTGTTCATGAAGGAAGCGAATGCATCCTTCTTGATGACGGGATGGCTTTCAATGATCATCGGGGTTGGGTGGATCCGCTACTTGCAGTGGCTGCCATAGATCGAGCCCTTCAACAGGATCCCCATCCGGATCTTCGTCGACGTGCAGGTTTGATCCTGCGATCAGGGGCCATCCGAAACTTGCATGATTTAATTATGGCGCTGGGTTTGGGCGCGGATGCGGTTGCACCTTATCTGCTGTTAGAAGTGGCTGTACACACCCGAGCTTCGCAAAACGGCGTTGATCCAATGGCGATGCTGAAAAATACCCTCCAAGCCTTGCGCAACGGATTGGAGAAGGTAATCAGCACGATGGGGATCCACGAATTACGCGGCTATGGTCGCCTCTTTGCTAGCATCGGTCTAAGCCAGCCTGTAACCGAGCTTCTGGGGATTGTCAATTACGCTGGATCGGAAAATCGAGGGTTGGCTTGGGATGATCTTGATCAAGAAATTACTGATCGGAGGGCCATCATTGCGGACGGTGGGAATGCAAGACTCAAACAGGTAACCCATATTTATCCGAGAATTTGGAAAGCTGCGGGACAGCTTGCACAAGGTGTATCGGATCCAGCATCCTTTGAGACCAGCGTCTCATCAACTGAGAAGGAATATCCCACTGCTTT
This sequence comes from Chloroflexi bacterium RBG_16_48_8, assembly GCA_001795115.1. Taxonomy (GTDB): domain Bacteria; phylum Chloroflexota; class Anaerolineae; order Anaerolineales; family E44-bin32; genus MGNI01. Next base: position 19,709 of record MGNI01000180.1, read on the forward strand.
ACGTCATGCACTTGGTTTACGCATACTCAGTCCTGAAAGTGGCAACGGGAACTCGGAATGCAGCAGCGTCACCTCACAAACAACCAGAGTGAGAACCTCAGAAGTTGATGCTGGACTAACGGGACATGATTTGCCCTTTGTCATTGGGTCGATGTCCTTTGGATCTCAAGGGGAAATTGCCTTCCGTGCTTATATCGAAGCTGCCAGCCATTTGAACATGATCGCACTCAGTGGGGAAGGCGGAGAGATCGAGGATCTACTGGGGAGATATCCTCATCACCGAGGTTTACAGATCGCTTCGGGAAGATTCGGCATTAGTGTTGATCTCCTCAATTCGGCTAACCTTCTCGAAATTAAAATTGGTCAGGGCGCGAAGCCAGGGGAGGGAGGGTATCTCCCTGGACGAAAAGTTTCCCCCAAAGTCGCAGCGGCTCGTCACACCCAGCCGGGAGTCGATCTCATCTCACCATCCAATAATCATGATATTTATTCCATTGAAGACCTGGCTCAATTTATCGAGGAGTT
>MGNI01000181.1:0-297 GCA_001795115.1 Chloroflexi bacterium RBG_16_48_8
ACCAAGCCGGTGATGACCTATCAGATAAGCAACATGGTCACATCACTGGGAGCTGGATGGCATCTGTTGACTGCTGCTGCATTCATCTCCTTCTTGGTGCCTATGATCGTCTTCTTTAGCATGCAACGTTTCTTCATTCGCGGCTTACTCGGAGGCGCGATCAAAGGCTAGAGATGGTTGTGTGAAATACATGCACTCCGCCGATGTCTCTCGCGATAGGGCATCGGTTTGTGCTATCCTATGGCTGAGAAACGATGAACCCCAGGGTACACATGGAACCTACTGCAGCAAGCTACT
>MGNI01000181.1:309-2328 GCA_001795115.1 Chloroflexi bacterium RBG_16_48_8
ATTGAAAACTTCAACTGGGCGGAACCCTTTTCTGGGTTTTTTCCTGGCATAGCCGGGAAGTGGGGAATCCCCCTTTGGATCTACTACGTATCCCGCGGGCAAGCCGTGTGCAGCCTGGGATCCAGGGATAAAGATGGCGCCATCCTAGAATTTTTATCTTTTAACCGCGCTTGCCAGATGGTAGCATCGCAAGGCTTTCGCACCTTCCTTCGCCTCAACGATGGTCCGGTCTATGAACCTTTCCGCAAAGTTCAGGACCAATCGATCCAACAGCGGCTCATCCTTCAATCACACGAACTCATTCTAGAAGAGGTGAACGATCATTTGAACCTGGCGATACAAGTTACCTATTTCCCACTGGTGCAAGCCCCGCTTGCTGGTCTCATTCGTTGCCTCTCGATCACAAATCACGAGGAACGGACGGCCGATGTGCAGCTTATAGATGGAGTGCCCCGCATGCTTCCTTATGGCGTCACGTTTGAGAATCTCAAGGTGATCCCCAGACATATTGAAGCCATGATGGGCGTTGTTGAGCTTGAGGGGTTACCACTGTTTCGTTTGAAACAAACGCCGGAGGATAGCTCGGAAATCGGTCGATTGGAGGCATCCAATTTCTATCTGAGCTGTTTACAGGATGGGACCATTTTCAGACGGGAGTACTTGGTAGATCCAAAAACCATCTTTGGCGATCCCAATGATTTCAGTTATCCATGGCCTTTCGACAGTGTATCGATAGAGGAGTTGTTGGATAAAGAACAAGTACGGGAAAACCGCACACCCTGTGCTTTCATCACCAAACGGCATGGGATCTCATCCGGTGAGACCTTCTCGCTCTATTCCATCATCGGTTTCACCCCCAAAGAGGATCGCCTGAAGAAATTCATCGGGCAGATGGAGGACCCCTCCTTTTTCGCCCAAAAGCGGGGCGAAAACAAGGAAGTCATCGATAAGATAAAGAATTACGCTTTCACCGTCAGCAGCCAACCGCTCTTCAATCAATACTGCCAGGAGACTTTCTTGGAGAATGTCATGCGCGGGGGCATTCCTACCTTCTTTGGGGAGGAGCAGGATGGCTCTCCTTTTTATCTCTACTCCCGTCAAAATGGGGATTTGGAGCGCGATTACCATTGGTTCGTTCTCGAACCCACATACCTGTCACAGGGGAACGGTCACTATCGCAGCATCTGTCAAAACAGGCGCATGGACACCTGGTTCTTCCCGCAAGTGAAAGCCCATAACATCAAGCTCTTCATGAACCTGATTCAGTTGGATGGTTATAATCCCCTGGTCATCCATGGCCAGCGATACGTTGGGATGGATGTGGATCGGATCAAGGATTACCTGCGTTCGCTTTTATCTGCCCCCCAACCTATTGATGATCTGGCAGAGTCCATCATGCGGCCTTTCACACCGGGCGAATTCATATTGCAACTTGAAAACCAGCAGATTGAAATTCAGACCTCTTACGAGACACTTCTTGGGGATATCTTGAACCTATGTCGAAAGCTGGAAATTGGAGACATCCACGCCGGGTTTTGGATCGACCATTGGCTCTATAACTTGGATCTCATAGACAATTTCTTAACAGTCTATCCCGATCGGATGAAAGCAGTTCTTTGGGATGACCTCGATTACAGCTTCTATGACAATCCCGATGTGGTTGTACCTCGCAAGGATAAAACCGTCTTGCGAGATGGCAAACTACGACAGTACAATGCTGTCCGCCGCGATCCTGAAAAACAATCCCTCATCTCTTCGAGGGCTTCAGAAAAGAATAAAGTACGGACGCAGAATGGCCAGGGCGAAATCTACCACACCAATCTTTTCATCAAACTCTTGTGTGTCTTGGCGAATAAAATCGCCGTCTTGGATCCGAGAGGGATTGGCATCGAGATGGAGGCTGACAAGCCGGGGTGGAACGATTCCCTCAATGGGCTTCCAGGGTTGATGGGGTCCTCCCTTTGTGAAACACTTGAATTGCTGCGCGCCTTCCGTTTTATGACCCAGAGCTTATCCGAT
>MGNI01000181.1:2350-4555 GCA_001795115.1 Chloroflexi bacterium RBG_16_48_8
AACAGATGTACTCCCAGTATTCAAGGAATTGGCGACTTTCATTCGCGGGCTTAAGGGGATATTGGGAAACAGAAATGCCCTGGACACAATGGTCCGTTGGGAAGGATGTCATCGCCTGGTGGAAGAATTCCGTGCCAAGACGCGTCTGGGGGTGGACGGCGAGGAAGAGTTGATCACCATTGCAGAACTCCTGGACTTTCTGAACCAAGGCTTGGAAGTCCTTGAGGCGATTTTTTCGAAGGGATCCCCACATAGGTTTTTGAATGCAAGGGGGATTCCCTACACCTATTTCATCAATGAAGCAACGGCCTATGAATGCATCGATGCTGCAGAGCAAATAGCAACAGACACCCAAAAACCCTATCTTCGAGCGAAAGCCTTTGCACAACGTCCTTTGTGCCTCTTTCTTGAAGGTCCGGTGCACTACCTGAAGCTTTTTCCTGAGCAGGCTTTGGACATATACTATGCAGTCCGTTCCAGTGAGTTATACGATCAGAAATTGAAGATGTTCAAGGTGTGCGCATCGCTTCGTGACCAGCCTTATGAGATCGGTCGCATTACTGCCTATGCAACAGGCTGGATTGAAAACGAATCGATCTACACCCACATGCAATACAAATGGCTGCTTGAGTTGTTGCGGAGCGGACAGGTAGAGGCCTTCTACGAAGAAATGAGGAATCTCCTTCCCCCATTCATGGCTCCCAAGGTGTATGGAAGAAGCACGCTGGAGAATTGCTCCTTCATTGTGAGCAGCGCCTTCCCTGATCCCGACCTCCATGGGCGGGCGTTTCAACCTCGCTTGAGCGGTGTCACGGCGGAAATGTTGGAGATGTGGAGCCTGATGGTAGCCGGGCCGAAGCCATTTCGACTAGATTTGAAAGGCAGACTGCAGCTCATTCTCGAACCTTTGCTTTCGAGTTCGCTGTTCACAGAGAAAGAGGGTCTGTATCGATACTGGGATCGAGAGGCTGGTTGGGGGGGAATATATATCCCTCCCAATTGCTTTGCCTTTCGCTTTATTGGGCAGAGTCTTGTGATTTATCACAACAGCGGCCGCAAATCCACCTTTGGGACCCGTGGCGCCTCGATCCTTGGTTGCACATTCACTTACCGCAATGGGATGGAATTGAAAGAAAATGGTCCCATTTTTTCTGATCCCCAAGCAAGAGCTGTACGCATGGGCGATGTTCGAAGAATGGATGTTTTCCTCGGGTGAATCAAGAGAAGAAGGTCATCATCTGCAGTAGATATAGCTATCCATCTGTCGATCGGATCTGATCTCGATCCACCCAAAGTGCCGAATGAATGACAGTGAACATTGGATCATTCTGCAGATATTTAGCACACTCAATAAGCCACTTTTGATCCAATAGTGGGAAATATCATCCGAGAACTCAAATGAGTGTGAAGTTGTTGACGCAATTCTCAAATCGAATTTGTCTGATAAACGTATTACATACGTGTTGTCAAGTGATTTTCCAATTGGCCCGTACAGTTTATTCAAGCTTGGCCAAATATGATATGAACCAAGTGATGTCGTTACGTCTCTGATTATCAACTCACGTGGTATCTTACCTTGATACGGGTTGTTTGGAGGGAGTGCATGCTACGTAATATACCAATATCTGATCCTAGACCTGATGCAGGGAAATGCATTGATGTCCTCATGGGGCGTACCAGTAAAACCATAACACCATTAGTTGAATTTATCATAGATGAGGATGTGATGCGACCAATTATTGTTGAGTTATTAGGCCGAGATTGGGTAGATTATCAAGGAAATAATGAGTCGCTGAGTGAATTTCTACGTAACATGATAGACCTATGGTATCACCTTGGGTATGACTTCATTAGGTTTGAGTGGAGTATTGGGTTTCCCATAAAGCGGCTTTTAATCCCTGATACGGTTCCTGGCTCTACAAAAGAGAGGGCTTGGTTGAATGAGCATCAAGGTATTATCAACACATGGGAGGACTTTGATAATTACCCTTGGCCCAAGATTGACCAGGTCGACTTCTTCCCGTTTGAGTATATTAATAAACACCTCCCAGAAGGCATGGGGTTATTTGCGAGCCACGCAGGGGGCATCTTCGAACATCTAACATACCTGATGTCTATAGAAGAGCTATGCTTGGCACTATACGATAACCCCGATCTTATAAAAGCTATTACAGACAAAGTCGGGAAGCTCATGCTTAAGTACTA
>MGNI01000181.1:4584-8899 GCA_001795115.1 Chloroflexi bacterium RBG_16_48_8
CCGGGTGATGACATGGGCTTTCGGTCAAACACGCTGATTTCCCCCGCCGACTTGCGACAGTATATTCTCCCTTGGCACAAACGCTTTGCATCTATGGCGCATGAAAAAGGATTGCCTTATTTCCTTCATTCGTGTGGAAATATTGAAAAGATTATGGATGATTTAATCAACGATGTCAGTATCGATGGTAAGCATTCCTTTGAGGATGCCATAATTCCAGTTAATGAATTCCAGGAGAAGTATAGCGACAGGATTGCTTGCTTAGGAGGTATGGACATGAACTTCCTAGCTTCATCTTCGCCTGAGGAAATACGCCAGCGAACACGATGGCTAATAGAAACTTGCGGTGTTCGTGGTAGGTACGCAATTGGATCGGGCAACTCGATACCTAACTATATACCAGTTGATAACTATCTTGCCATGGTTGACGAAGCATTAGAATGCCAATAGTAGAGGAATTGCCCAAATTATGATGATGACCTAATCCCCCTGCTCAACCCTTCAGCTTCGTATACTCTTGGTTATCGAAAGCAAAAATATTCCTCCCCACCCAGAAAATCACACTACTCCATTGGTCTGCAGTAAATAGCAAGACTGCTATATTGATCATGCTTCATATGGATTTGATGGACGATAAGCCTTAAATAATATTTGGCTCTTGATAAATATACGGCATTGCCGTATAATATGGCTGTGGAATTCATCGAAACTTTACTCTTCACTGGTTTGATCTATGAATATTTGAGTGAAGAAGAGTATCTTGGCCTTCAAGTGTATTTACTCCGCCACCCCGACAGTGGAGATATTATTCCGGGATCTGGTGGGGTGAGAAAACTTCGTTGGGCGATGAGAGGTAAAGGGAAACGCGGAGGTGCACGCGTAATCTATTTCTGGAAAGTAAGTGAAGATGAAATATGGCTACTCACCATATATGGTAAGAGTGAACGCGATACGATTCCTGGTCACGTACTAAAACAAATTGCAGAGGAAATTAAAAATGTCTGAACGAGATATTGGACAAGAAATATTAGAAGGAATTAGAGAAGTAAAAGCCTTCAAGCAAGGGAAAGGCAAGCTTGTAACGCGAAAGCTGAGCGAACCATCACACCCCAAAACGATCCGAACCAGATTGAAGTTATCACAAACAGCTTTCGCTGGATTGATGGGGGTAAGTGTTCGAACGGTACAAGATTGGGAACAAGATCGAAGAGAGCCGAGTGGCCCTGCGAAATCTTTGTTACGCATAGCAGAACAGCATCCCGAAGTATTTCTCGAAGTAGGATAATCCAGAGAGATGGTTTGGTTTTTACAAGTAACTTGAGGTTTTTCCCAGGAGGCTGGTATTGGAAGTGATTGAGGTATCTCCCCCAAGATCATTTTTTAGCCTTCTGCCCCACCCCGCTTAATTCAGATTCTGATAATTTATCATATCAGGTGCAAAATATTTTTGATGCCCCCCCGAAAACCTCCCCCAATTATTGTGAACTTGTGATGCCCTTTCCATATCTAATATGAAGAAAGTAGTGAAAATACTAAACGATCTCATAATCCGCAGATGGTTAATTGCCTTCTACCCCCTCATTAGGTTGCGGCTGTCTTTATAATCTCACTCCTCATTTATCTATTGTGCACTTGCGACTTGAGTCTACGTTTCTTAGGAAACCACATATTTGGTGATGCCATCTTTCCTGTCAGCGAGTTGGATAGATATACCTGCAAATATTGAAATGTGCTGGTAAAATTATCCGAGAGTATATTTATGGCGAGTGAAGATAAGATCAACGAGGCAAGGAAGATATTTCTCGACAATGGAGGCGTTCTTCGTACACGGGATGCTATCGGTGAAGGGATTCACCCCAGAACACTCTATGCTATGAGGGACGCGGGCATTGTCGAGACTATGAGTCGTGGACTATATCGGCTTTCTAATCTACCCCCTCTAGGAAATCCAGATATCGTGGCAGTGGCATTGAAGGTGACGAAAGGCGTGATCTGCCTAATTTCTGCTCTGGCTTACTACGAGATCACAACGCAGATACCACACTATATCTATGTTGCTCTACCGCGCGGAGCAGAGCAACCAAGAATGATAAATCCTCCAGTGCGCCCTTATTGGTTCTCAGGCAGATCGTTTTCTGAAGGCATTACGAAGGAGGAGATCGATGGTATTCCGGTGCGGATTTACTCGCCCGAGAAAACTCTTGCAGATTGTTTTAAGTACCGTAATAAGATCGGGCTCGAAGTTGCCCTTGAGGCGCTTGACCTCTACCGTAGAGAGAAGATAGTGAAGGTCGATGAGATCCTCCGTTTTGCTCGCATCAATCGCGTCGAAAATGTTATGCGCCCCTATCTCGAGGCAATCCTGTGAAAAATCGCCTCGTCAAAAATGTTGCTGCCCCTGTACACCAGAGACTTCTCAACGAGGCAAGAGCATCTGGTCGTCCATTCAACGAATTGTTACAGCATTATGCCATGGAAAGGTTCCTCTATCGGCTCTCCCTCTCTGAATACTTGGACAGATTCGTACTTAAAGGCGCTTTGATGTTTGTCGCATGGAAGGCTCCTATATGGCGACCGACGAGAGACATTGACTTACTTGGACTTATAGTATTACCGTCCATTATTTATCTTGAACGCGCAAATTATCAAGCGTTCTGGAAAGCAACAGAGAAATCAACCTGATAGAAGCTTATTACAGCCGATAACACTCTAACGCCAAGTTTTGTCGGCCGATAAAGACGCGCGTCTTTGACCTTGGCGATCAATCCATGCCCGCGCAGTTTGGCAATAAGGCGAGATACCTTTGTGCAGCGTTGCCTGGCTTCTTGGATTGAAACAGCCGGCTGTGGATACAATTTAGCGCAAAGGTCACGGTTGCGGAAGCCATTCAAAGCGTTTGAACCGTCCAGAACTGCCGCAAACAGCTCGCGGTCGGCCTGGCCGAGCGGGTTGAAGCGGGCGCAGCGTTTGCCATCTTTCATATGGCTCCGGCACAAGTCATCCAGATAAGGGATGGCTTTGCTTTTCAGTTTAGCTTGCGCCAGGTTTTCCAGGTAACGTTGGTTGGCTTGCAAACCGACCTGAGCATAGCGATACAGGTTGGAGACCCCTTTGCCCATCGGCTTCCACCGCAGATTGCCATCCTCTGTCTGCTGACAGATTTTGAACTCGCTCGGATTGTTGATTGTGGTCTCTATCCGTAGGACGCTGCCCTTGTCGTACATTTTGAGAGTATTGCGTTTCATGCTGAATTTGACCCGCCAGCCTTCGGGGCGTCTCTTGAGACTGGAGGAGACATTCCCCTTGAAGTTGCCATGCAGTTTGCGCCCCAGGAAACGCAGGATGTCTGCAGAGGCGCAGCGCAAGATGGAATGCTCGAACAGGTCTGGCAGGATAGCTTCCAAACTGGCTCGGTCTTTGAACATCAAGTCGGTGGCGATTTTGCACTGGTCGGCCACCCAATAGTAACTACCAAAGCCAACTCTGCGCAGGACCTTCAAGAACGGATGCACGCGTTCGGCCAAAGCGTTCAGCAAGGGTGGCCATTCGAAGTGCGCGAACTTATCGCAGAACGCTTGCGCGGCTGCGAGATCGTCGATACGGGTAAAGCTATTATCGTAACGCTCGTAAGCAATACCTTGTTGGTCCAGATATCGCGCCAGGCATTCGCGGCCGTTGATATAAACCTGGATTTGAAATGGGAACCAGCTTTGTAAGCGAATGTGCATGAACCCAAGATCAGCATCCAGGTAATAGAAATAAAAGTGCAGACATTTCGTGCGACGGCGAACCACTTCCAAGCGCTGTGTTTTCCGGTTACCACGCACTGTGAACGTGGAACAGGGTTCAAGAGTGTACAAAATGCAAATGAGCCCTTCTTTCAGATGGTCTTCTTCCGCTATGCGACGCGCCAGATCTTCTTTGCTCTGACCATTCTTGGCTGTCATTGATGCTTCCAGGTAGCAAAAGGGACCCCCAGCCTGGAGCGCCAGTTGTTCGGCGTGTTGTTTGACTTGCTGACTAACCTCTGTAACATAAGGCTTGAAGTCTTTCAGCAGCACGCCTTGGCGGCTAAGCATACGGGCGAAGGCTCCATTGGGGTATAACATGGTGATATGGCCCTTGATAATCATCCGGTCAAACATCGTCAGTGTTCCGAGTAGATCACCTTGGTGTATACTGAGAAATGTATCCATGGCCTGTCCCTGGCATATTGAGAGGTGGTTGCGCCTAGTGCGCCTTTCGCCTTGAATGGCGACGCCAATTCATTGGCGTTTTTCAATCCTTCATTATGCCATAAAGACAGGCCACCTTT
>MGNI01000182.1:0-1175 GCA_001795115.1 Chloroflexi bacterium RBG_16_48_8
TGTATATGGGGAATGGCTTATTTCGTACCCGAGAGGTCGTCCAAGGAATCTTTTTGAAAGGACATGGTCTGAGAACGGGGGTAGCAAATACTCATTTAGCTCATTCCTTAAGGGGGAAAAGGAGAAAATCACCGAGTTAACGAGGCCGAATGCGTTATTCCTTTCAGTTGGCGCAACTTTTAACAACCCACAATTGATGACAGTGTATAAATGGTTTACTGATAACTTGATGGGCATTCAAGCTGGGAGGTTGAGAGAAAGAGCTCCCATTCACAATATGCAAGATGAGGAAAAGAATGAATTAATTAAGAAATTACTGCAGTATGCTGATTTCGGAATAGTAGATTTTTCAATAAGGGAACTCCCATTTGATATTGATGCGATGCCAGAGGATGCACCTGAAGAAAAAGTTCAATTTTATAAAGCAATAATGTCAGCGTTTAAACAGCTTCCTGTGGAACCAAAGACGTATGAGGTTTCTGTAGTTCATTCTGCAGCTGAGAAGGATTTAACATTATCTCTACAAGATGAATCGCTTGGAACTCAGCAAATGTTTTTTATTAGTGAACCGATATTAGATGCATTATTGAATGGGAAGGTGTTGTATGTAGATGAGTTGGATAGTAGTTTGCATGCATTATTAGTTAATTCATTGGTAAGTTTATTTCATGACCAAACGATCAACAGATCAGATGCACAGCTGATCTTCAATATACACAGCACTTCCCTATTAAACATGTCACTTTTCAGAAGGGATCAAATATGGTTTGTCGAGAAAGACCAGCATGGTGCTTCACATATTTACTCATTATTGGAGTACCGACCTCGGAAGGATGAAGCCTTGGAGAGGGGCTACTTGCTTGGAAGATATGGTGCTATACCATTCATAGGCGAGTTACCCAAGGGGGTTTTTAAGATTGTCTAGAAAAAAGAAGCCATCCGGGATGAGGGAAAGAAGATCCCGGTCGAAGCGGGAAATCTTAAGAAGATCTGGGAGGAAAGAACCGCGGAGGGTCATAACCATATTGTGTGAGGGAGAGGCAACTGAACCAAATTACTTTAGCTCGATACGGCAGACTCTAAGACTTTCCACACTAAAGCTGAAAATAATAAAAGGTCCAAAATCACCTTCTAAGATAATTTCAAGATCCATTGATGTTAAGGATGGATTGGAG
>MGNI01000182.1:1717-1845 GCA_001795115.1 Chloroflexi bacterium RBG_16_48_8
CGAAAGGGCAGGAAACAGCCAATAAGTTGATTGGTCGATCAGTCAAATGCTTACCAGTATCAAAATCAAGTCCTAGCGATCATTCTGATTTTGTTTACTTATTGACTATTTGACTTGTCGATTGATTT
>MGNI01000182.1:1905-3664 GCA_001795115.1 Chloroflexi bacterium RBG_16_48_8
TATGATCCATCACACTTACATCTCCCCTCATTTAGACGATGCAATATTTTCTTGCGGTGGCGTGATCTATCAGCAAACCTCATGTGGGGAGGAAGTGGTTGTTGTGACGGTCTGTGGAGGGGCTCCACCAGAGGTACACCCTTCACACTATGCCAGGCAGCTTCATGAGCGTTGGGGAACGGAAGAGTCGGCTGTAGATGTCCGCAAAGAGGAAGACAGGCGTGCCTGCGCTCTGCTGGGTGCCCAGGTTGTCCATCTTCCCATCCCCGACGCGATCTATCGTACAAGCAAAAAAGGAGAGCCTTATTACCCTTCCGAGGAAGCCATCTTTGGGGAAATCCATCCAGCAGAGGTCGATCTTATCGATCAAATTGCCCAGATGTTGGAGAGGGAATTAGCTCATTCTTCTCGCATCTATGGACCTGTTGGTTATGGGGGTCACATCGATCATCGAGTTACACGCAAGGCTGCGGATCAGCTGGGAAAAGACCTCTGGTTGTATCGAGATTTTCCATATGCAATCCGTGGCGGGCAAATACCGGCAGAGCTGACCTGGCCTCAAGGAGAGGAGCTCCAGATTTCTTTAAATCGGGATGAAATCTCTCTCTGGGCGGAGGCTGTGAAAGAATATCACAGTCAGATTTCGACTTTCTGGCCTGATCCTCGAATGGTGGAGGAAGAACTGCGGGAAGCCCATCACCTCCTCGGCGGAATTCCATTCATTTCCGCAACTTGAAAGTTATCCAAAATGAATAAAAGAGTCCACTGAAAAAGCCTATCAAGATAGAAGAGAGAGGCATACCCATCATATACAAGTCTTTCTTGGCAAAGTGACCTTTCTTCAGGCAAGTTTTACATATCACAAGCAGTATTGTTTAAGGCGAATTGAGAAGGCAAACAGGAGAATGATAGTTATTAAGTCAGGGCTCAAGAGTAAATCGTATAAAATATGAATAAGATAAGGTGCTATACTATCTGTTCGCACCCCTACTGCAGAATCACACCTTTCAATCCTATGAGGCCTGGTGTTCGACTCTTAACCTCAGCAAAACTTAAAAAAGTTAGCAGCATAAAGCACAAAATATCGAAAGTGGGTTTATAAAAAACTAGAAGAAGCCATCCGCGATAGCGTATCAATGATGTGAAATCCTCAGGATTGGAATGGTCCTTCGGATTAAAGAGTCAACTATGACCAGAAAAGGATCCCAAGTTTACCAGATTAAAGTCACTCTCAAGGATACCCATCCGCCCATCTGGCGCCGCATTCAGGTGCCCGCCAGTATAACATTGCTCGAGTTGCACGAAATCCTGCAGATCGTGATGGGCTGGGAGGATTACCACCTGCACGTATTCACAATCGATGGCGATGATTATGGCGACACCATCTACGATGAGTATAACGAATTAGGCTTCAAAGAAGAAACCCGTTGTAAGCTGAGCCAGTTGATACATGAGGAGGGAGTGCGTTTCGTATATGAGTACGATTTTGGCGACAGCTGGGAACACACCCTGCTGGTTGAAAAGATCTTCCCAGCCGAAAAGGGCATCCCCTACCCTCGTTGTGTGAAAGGTAAGCGTTCCTGCCCACCGGAAGATGTGGGTGGCGTATGGGGTTATGAGAATTTTTTAGATGCGATCCAAGATCCAGAACATGTTGAACATGGCGAGTACCTGGAATGGATCGGGGGAGAATTTGACCCAGAGTCCTTTGACCTAGAAGAGGTCAACGACAGGTTGGGTAGGATAGCTAGAAATAGCA
>MGNI01000182.1:3723-3985 GCA_001795115.1 Chloroflexi bacterium RBG_16_48_8
GGCATCGCTTCCACCTGGACCCAAAGGCTTCCGGAGGATCAGCGAGAGGCCGCCGAAAACTTACCGCTGCGCCGGGATACGATTACATTGCTCTCCTACCTGCGAGATAACCGGGTCACCGGCACACAGTCGCGGGGAAACCTAACACTGGAAGCAGTCCACGAAATCAGCGGGCGGCTTGTGAATCCACCAACGCTGGAGGAAAAGAGTGGGGACCATGTTTTCCGTGTCCGCAGTGAGGAGGCTGTCTGGCCGCTGTATT
>MGNI01000182.1:4071-7910 GCA_001795115.1 Chloroflexi bacterium RBG_16_48_8
GCAGCCCCTGCCCCGATCCAAGTGTGGCTTCTTTTCACAACCTGGTGGACCCAGGTGAATTGGGCGCAGGCCTCACCCTATGAATTCAGGGATGATACCATGGAGGAAGGCTTTCGAGAGCACACATTGGATCGCCTGCTGGACCTACCTGTGGAGAGCAGGGTATTGTTTGAACCTTGGGCAGACCGGTTGATCGAGGACGTAAGGCTGGTATATCCCGTTCCGGACCAAGACCTGGCACGCTCCATTTTACAGGCCATCGTCGAGAGGGTCGTGATCGATCCCCTGACCTGTTTTGGCATCTTGAAGCCCGAGCATGTTCCGCACAAGACGCTTGGAGGAAGATATCGCGAGCTGATGGCCTTCCAGATCACGCCCATCGGCAAGGGGTTGCTTGAAGGGATGAAGGCGCTGCAGAACGATGCGGGCATGCAACTCTAAATTCCAGAGGATCGATCCATGCTTCTTACAGGTCGACCTGTCCATGTGAATCTCATTAACACTGGAAGCTCCTTCACCCCGAAGTTCTTGACGACCAGACGAAGTTCAACTTAATCGTGTAAATTATTCGACAACGGATGAGATATCAGCGATCTCATACTACAGAGGCGAGAGGCAGGTAGCCATATTCATGATCCCCTATGAATATTTGTTTGAAGAATATGCTAGGCAAGAAACGCGCAACTTGACCCTCAAGGGACACCCCGCTATACCGGATGGCGAATATGCTTTTCTGGAATCGTATTGTCCTGATCCAGCGTGCGATTGCCAAAGGGTGATGTTTAGGGTGTTCAGTCGCAGGCTGGAGAAGTCTGTGTCTACCTTCAGTTGTGCCTTTCCGAAGGAAGGTGAGAAGTTCGTGCCTGAACTGGAACCGTTTGGACCTCAAAGGCCTTTTACGTCTGAGATGATGGAACTGGTTACCGCTCATGTCGAAGAGGATTCGGCCTACATTGAACGCTTTAAAACCCATTACCGGCAGGTCAAGTCTGTGGCCAATGACCCGCAACATCCATTCTATGAAAGGTTGATCGCATGGCGAGAGGAGGTTGAAAAAGAAGAACGTAAAAGCCAAGGGGCTGAACCAAAATACCAGCCCCGCAATGCGAGCAACCCACTGAGGGTTCCCCAAAGTATGCTTCCCATCTTTGAGGATATTGCCGGCCAAACGGATGAATTCTGCCGGAGCCATCTGGACGATGAGTGTTCTGCCCTGGCAAGACAAATGGCTGCAGCTCTGGCTCGCAAGCGACCCTCGCCCCTGAATAAGGGCAAATCCAATGCGTGGGCTTGTGGCATCCTGTATGTCGAGGCACAGACCAAATTTCCTTTTTGATAAGAGCCAGACGCTGCACACCAGCCCGGACGAGCTGTGCGATTGGTTTGGCGTCTCGAAGAGCACAGCCGGGAACAAGGCCAGGCAAATCCGCGATGTTTTGAAAATTGGGGTGTTCGATCCGAAATGGTGCCTCCCCAGCCTGCTGGATGCGAATCCGTTCGTCTGGATGGTAGAGATCGATGGGTTGATCGTTGTTATCCGCACAATGCCAGCCGCGATCCAGGAAAAGGCCTACCGTCTTGGCATCATCCCCTATATTCCCGCGGATAAGAGGTAACGTTTGCCTGACCATCTGGACCCGCTCGCCCGGCGTGAAAAACCGGGTGGTTTCCCAAGGAAACCCTCCTTGCTGTCGATGCTGCTTGCCAACCCAACCTTCGTGGTTGATCGCGCCCAGAACGAGTCCATACCGAGCTATCCGATGTGCTTCGCTTAGCGTAACCATGGCTTCTTGAAGGAACTCCAGTGTGCTGATCCATTCCACAATGTCGAAAGACCGATGAGGCTTCCATGGCTTTTCTGGACATCAGTGCAAATTTATGCTATGATGCGCACGATTAGAGAAATAGACGGGGCTGAGAGCGAGCTCTCAGTTCTTTTAATCTTTGGTTTCAGTATGCAAAGAAATACCTGGTTTCGGGGAATATCATGGCAAATCGTGCAGTTTATGTTACAGAGGAAGGCTTAAAGAAGATCGAGGAGGAGCTCGAGCATTTATGCACTGTTCGAAGGAAGGAAGTTGCACAGCGTCTCCATGAAGCGATGGAAGATGGGGAGCTCATCGAAAATGCGGAATATGAGGCAGCCAAAAATGAGCAGGCCTTCGTTGAGGGGCGAATTCTTGAGCTAGAACACATCCTGGCACAAGCCCGGGTGATTAAACGAGGTGATTCCAAAGATGTTGTTGCTATTGGAAGCACCGTTGAAGTTAGGGAGAAAGGGGCCAGGAAGACAGAAACCTTCACGATCGTTGGTGCTGCTGAGGCCAATCCTAAGGAGGGGCTGATCTCTAATCAATCACCCTATGGTATGGCCTTACTGAGCCATAGAGTTGGGGATGAGGTTGAAGTGCTGGCTCCAGCGGGTGTTATCCATCTCAAAGTTGTGAAGATAAAGTAATTAAGGGGATGTGATCTACGCCCCACGCGAGCTTTGCCGCGTGGGGCGTTTTCGCGAAATACGTCATTTCAATGTCTCTAATACTCAGAGTACATTAAAATGTTATGGGATGACGCTTCGATAAGCCTTTAGCGAGAAGGATGTCAACAGCATGACAGAATTAAATGAACTTGAGCAAGTCCGGTTCGAAAAGATGCAGCGTATGCGGGAGGCGGGTATGGAACCTTATCCGCCACGCGTGACGCGTACCCATACAACCCGCGAAGCTCTATTGGCTTATGAAGCAGTCACGGAAGATGAGGGGGTAGCGGCCACCCTTGTTGGTCGGATTCGATCCATCCGATCGATGGGAAAGGTCGTTTTCACCCATATTGAGGATGAGGCTGGGAAACTCCAACTCTTTCTGCGAGCAGATGATGTCGGAACCGAGCGGCTTGAATTATTCAAGGATGCCTTCGATCTGGGTGACTTCATCCAAGCCAGTGGGACCATGTTCCACACTCGTTCTGGGGAAGTCAGCTTGCATGTGAAGGACTTCTCCGTGATCGCCAAAGCGATTTCCCCGCTCCCGGCGGCCAAGGAAGAAGTCATCAACGGTGAGCGAGTGGTGCACTCGGCTTTCTCCAATCCTGAAGCCCGTTATCGAGAAAGATATGCAGATTTGGCCGTCAATCCAGATACACGCGGGACCTTCTGGGTGCGTTCACGAATCATCAGCGCCTTGCGCAGATTTTTAAATGAGAGAGGCTTTCTCGAAGTGGAGACACCTATCCTGCAGCCTATCTATGGGGGTGCAGCCGCAAAGCCTTTCATTACGCACCATAATCAACTTCATCAGGATCTGTATCTGCGCATCTCCTTTGAACTCTACTTGAAGCGCTTGCTTGTGGGAGGATTCGAGCGGGTTTATGAAATTGGCAGGGATTTTCGGAATGAGGGAGTATCTTTCAAACACAATCCTGAGTTCACGCAATTAGAATTCTATATGGCGTATGCGGATTATATGCAAGTGATGGAGCTTACCGAGCAGATGATCGCTTATTCGGCAGAGAAGGCGATAGGATCAACGGTGATCCAATATCAAGGAGCAAGGATTGATCTCTCACCACCTTGGAAACGTGTGGATCTGCGATCCATCCTGGAAGATGAGACTGGCATTGATATTGGGCAACATACGAATGCCGAATCTTTGCGCGAAGCCATGATTGCACGTGGGCATGAGCCTTCTCCTCAATCTACACGTGGTAAGCTGATCGAATCCCTGCTGTCGAAATATGTCGAACATGGCTGCATCCAGCCCACGTTCATCTATGACTATCCCAGGGATATCTCGCCCCTGGCCAAAAGCAAGCCGGGCGACCCCAACACGGTTGAACGTTTT
>MGNI01000183.1:0-7493 GCA_001795115.1 Chloroflexi bacterium RBG_16_48_8
TACCGGTTGGATCTCCCTTTTACTACCGGTTATTCTGATCAGCGCCTGCAGGACCCTCAAAATTGAAATGGTGGGCACAGACCAGACTCAGGACAGCACCCAGGCACTCTTCCAAACTTCGCGAGCAGATGAAGCATCTGATACTGCCAGCCCTTCTGATATACCAACTGCAATGAACACTCCACCCTCCTTTCACACACACACCCCCACCCTCGAATCCGAACCTACTAGTTCCCCTGCTCCCATTCCTCACTTTCTTCCCGGAGAACCTATTACGATATCCTATATCGACATGTTCGATGCAACGACAGGCTGGGCGGTCGGGAGAGATGAAGAAACTTCAACTGACCACATTCTCACCACTTTGGATGGCGGTTATACCTGGCGCGATGTCACACCCGCTGAACCACTGTCGCAAGAGATGAATGAATACACATACAGACGGGCCTCTGTGTTTTTCCTCGACGGACAGCGTGCAAGCGTCATTTACGATCCCGAAAAATACGGCGATCCAGCCCGTACCTGGAGTACTTCTTCCGCAGGATACCAGTGGGAAATCTCAACAATCGACACAAATTTCCAGGTCGTGGAAGACCTGACTTTCACCGACGGATCCCATGGTTGGCTGATGCTGGGAGTTGATGCTGGAATGGGTCATGCGTGGATTGGGCTTTACCGCATGAGTGTAGATGGACAGCAGTGGGATTTGTTAATCGATCCTTATAGTGAGAATAGTGCCGACTTGCATTACTGCTGTAAAACCGGTATGGTTTTCCATGGTTCAGATACAGGTCTCGTCACCTTCGGTCGTGGTCTGATGGGCGGCGCCTTTATCAACTGGACAGAAGATGGTGGATCGACCTGGGAGGCTCATCCTCTGCCACGGCCAGATGGAGCCTTTGAAGAACTGGGTGAGGCGGATTATGGAATTCTATGCGGATCCCATTCTCCCACCCTTTTTTCACCCCAATTCAACAAGGTCGCCTTGGAATGCTGGTCGGATTTTGAAAACACCGATCTCGCCTCCTTTATCTTCACAACACAGGATGGAGGAACAAGCTGGCAATCGGAAATCTACCCAGGAGGTCAGCTGCTTTTCCTCAATCCCCGGGTGGGCTGGGCATTGGGTAAGGAGATCTATCAGACGTTGGACGTTGGACAGACATGGACCAAGATGAGCACAGTGGATTGGGAGGGGCAATTCAGCTTCGTCAGTGAACGGCTCGGTTGGGCTGTGGCTCGAAATGCAGAAGAGTATGCCCTCGTCCAAACCTCAGATGGCGGAAAAATCTGGGATATTATAGAGCCTGTTGTCGTGGAATGAGGATCGATGGAACCTTTACTGAACAGACAAAATAATGTAGATCCTTAGGTAAAGACGCCCCGGCGGGGCGTCTTTACAAATCCGTTCTACACTTTATTCATAACTAATTGCGTTAAACATTGACACCGTTGTAATGCGAAAGATTCGAATCACGAAATCCACTGATCCAGTCTCTTTAAGGGATCTTCCCTTTTTTCTGGGATGGAAGCTTCCTTCTCCAAAGCTATCCTTGCACGCTCTCTGGATAGGAGCATTAACGCCAGTGGGATGCCCGTCACTGCCCCAAGAATAATAAAAGCCAGGCCTTTACTTAGGAACCACTGGCTGAACCAGGAACCGATCACTGCCAACAATATGGTTGGAACCCACCAAGCATGCCCTCGGAATTGACGAAAGAGTACAAGCCACTGCGCCAGCCCCAAGAATAATCCAATCAGACTGCTTCTGAGAAGACCCACTTCAAAAGCCCATTCTGTAGGATTGCCTTGGGGAAGCTGATCGCCAGTGATGAATACAAAGGATGCCCAAAAGGCAACCAGACCAAGCGCAAACCCCAAGCCTGTTGCCGGGATCCAGGCCAATGCACGTTTGATCCTTCGTCTTAGAGCAAACCATTGGAAAAGGCCTATGGTAAGCCCCTCAATTAATCCCAAAAGCCCATTGGTAGCAAACTCGAAAACCCTTAAATTCGTCCCCTCAATTCCGATCCAGGACTCTAAGAGCGAAACCAATTGCGCCTCTACGCCACTGGCCTGCAATAATGCCCAATACACCAATAGACCTGCCAGTGTGGCAAAAACCCAAAGAAGCCAAAATAAAACCCCGCGGGCGATTGTTCGAATAGTTGACATGAGAATCCTCCGACACTTCCAGAATGCACTGAATATCACCAGTTGTCAAGCGCCTCACGATTTTCAGTTGCCGTCCAGGAAAGATTGCGCCTTCTCGTCTTCAAGCGATCGATCTTATTGCTATCTCAGTAAGAACCACTTTGTGGTTAAATGGATAACACTCAACTCATGCTGTGATGATGGATAAGGTCCCTAACCTTTTCTATTGGATATGGTTAATGTTTACCATCTATGTCTCGTCGTGTGATGAACAGTATGAAGAATTAGAGAGGAACCTGAGAGGTTCCTGAATAACTTGCCTCTATTGCCATCAGCCCCAATGCCTGATATGCTGGGCCATTAAATTTACCAAACAAACGAAGATGCTTCTAAGCATCAACAGGATTTCATGGCTGTGAATCATTCGATTTGAAACAGGCTTGAATGCTTGAATTAAAATCATCAAGTGGAGATTAAAATGCCTCATTCTTGTAAATTACAGATTGTTTTTATCGTTTTGGTCATCGCTACTTTTGCATGTAGCTTTCTCAATGGCGAGGAGGCAGAGCCAACCTCTGCTCCCGATACACCTTCTCCCAGCCCGACAGCCTTGCTCTCTTCCCCCGTCCAGCCAGGGCAGGCAAATCCAAACGAACCTGTCCAAGTCATTGGTACCGTTCCCTTTACCTCACCCTTTTTCATCAACAGCATTGCCGAGCCCTTCGTAATGTTGGAAGACGAGGCCGGATTCATCCTGCGCGATCGCGAGTTCGAATTCCCTCTCGCCAGCCAAACCATCGGACCCGTTGATCTTGTTGACGATACGACCCTGAGCTACACCTTATCCCTGCCCGGGGTGCCTGCTGCCACATTGGTCGATGTCGATAATGACGGAGAAGAAGACACGGGAGTGATGGTGTTTGCAGTAGCTTATTGGTCGAACACCTGGGGTGATCCCTTCCTGGAAGAACGGGACGGCACGGGCTGGTCAAACGCTTACACCTCCGCCTTCACCGATCCAAATCGAGATGACGAAATCAAAGGGGGGACGCTCATCATCTGGTCTCCTGATCATGAGCAAGGTTTCCCTTCTGGATTTGGTCCTGATGAACTCCTCTTCACTGAGGATGACCCCATCACCTCCGTTCCAGCCGGATACAGCATTGTCAATCTGGATCAAGAGCCCTTTGAAATCTATAAAGAAGCCAGACCGGAAATCACCCTCCTGGAAGGGGAGATCGCTGTCAATGACTATTCCGACATGAGCTATGAGGAGGCTTTCAACGCTCTGTTCGAAAAAGCCTCCCGCGAATACCCTTTCACGCAGGATAAAGGTATCGATTGGGATAGCTTGTACACCGAATATTCCGCTCGAGTGGCTGACGCTGGAGATGACACTGAGTTCTACCTGGCCATCCGTGATTTTACCTACGAAATTCCAGATGGGCACGTAGGCTTAACCCTGAATCCGGATGTCTTTTATGAAGAACGAGGCGGCGGCATCGGACTCGTCCTCAAAGAATTAAGCGATGGTCGAATTATAGCAACTCAAGTCCTGCCTGGCAATCCAGCCGAGGCAGAGGGAGTAGAAGTCGGGGCAGAGATCCTCACCTGGAACGGTGTACCCGTAACCCAGGCGATATCCGCTGTGCAGCCCTATTTCGGTTCCTATTCAACAGATCATCATCGTCGCATCGATCAGGTTTCCTTTCTCACCCGCATGCCTCCGGAAGAACGTGTTACATTCTCCTATAGGAATCCAGGAAGTACGACCCCGAAAGAGGCAAGTCTTACTTCTGTGGTTGAATACGATTCCTTATTCGCAACCATCTCCTACTACAACTTAGACCTATTAGAACTTCCCATCGAGGGAGAGGTTCTAGAGGACGTTGGATTAGGCTACATCCGAGTGACAACCTTCTCGGATGACTACAATCTTTTAGCCCGCATCTGGGAGCGGTACATCGAGAATCTCATCGATAATGAGATCCCGGGTGTCATTATCGACATCCGAACCAATGGTGGTGGAAGTGGGGGTTTGGCTCTGGATTTTGCAGGTTATTTCTTCGATGAGGAAATCGTGCTCTCTGTAAATAAGTATTACAACGAAGTTACAGGGGTCTTCGAACCACGTGACATACCTTCCCGGATCGAGCCCGCCCCGCTCTATTATGAGGGTGTGATCGCTGTTCTTGTGTCCCCAGAGTGTGCCAGCGCTTGCGAGGGCTTTGCCAGCGCTTTAGCTCAGGGTGGTCGCTCCATCATCGTCGGACATTACCCCACTGCTGGCATGTACGGCGAGGTCGGTCGTGGGCAATACGAACTCCCCGGAGATCTCTCGCTACAATTCCCGACAGGCCGACCCGAGACACCGGAAGGGGAACTCCTCATTGAAAATGTGGGCGTCGTGCCAGATATTCTTGTCCCCGTTACGGAAGAAAGCGCCCTAGGACTGGAAGATACGGTCCTGCAAGAGGCTATTGAGGCTTTACTCTCGCTGCTGAGATGATGATCTTCCAATCTTCTTGAAGTAGTGAAAGAAAATTTTGCCGACTCTTATATCAAAATTCAACTGCCCTTCCGTACCCGCCCCGCTCCGGGCGGGTACTTTTTTCCATGAAACATTTCGGTCCATCCGTTGCCAATCCCTTCCCGGGGGAAACCTTCCGCTCATTGCTGAGCCTCGCTTATGCAGAACAGGGGTGAGATTGGATCGATTCCCTTCTCTATGTTGGCCATTTCCCCTTTGAGGTCTGCCTCACAATCCGGTATCATTGTCCCATTGCAATATCAGCACTGGAGGGAAAAATCCACTATGCCACTTCTTGATCACTTTGATATCTTAGCTCCGCTCTACGACCGACTGATCACCAATCCAGAGGAGACGAAAATCATCCGTCTTGCCAAGCTTCCTACCGAGGGGAGCTTACTGGATGCAGGCGGTGGCACCGGACGGATCTCACAGCATCTCGTACAGCATGCTAAGCAAGTGGTTGTCCTGGACTCCTCCATCAAGATGCTGAACCAAGCGTTGAGCAAAAATGGCCTACGTGCTGTCGGCAGCGAGACGGAATATTTACCCTTTTCGGATGCTTCCTTTGAACGAGTGACGATGGTCGATGCCCTTCACCACGTGGCAGAACAAAAACGCAGCCTTCAAGAGTTATGGCGCGTGCTCAAGCCGGGCGGCATCCTCGTCGTGGAGGAACCGGATATCAAGGTTTTCGCGGTTAAACTCGTAGCTCTGGCGGAGAAGCTGGCCCTTTTCCGCAGCCACTTCCTCTCGCCGGAGAGGGTATCCGAATACTTGGAGAAACTTGGAGCAAAAACCCACATTGTTCGCGACAAGCCCAACGCCTGGATCATCGCTGAAAAATGTAACTAAGCAACGCAGCCTCACACCCAAAAGCTTAAAGGACTGGGACGCATCCTAGGAATACGTCCCAGTCATGACTTAGGGCTTTTCCACTCAGCCCGGGGAGGAACATCTACGGCCTGTTGACCGTGATGCTTGTTCCGTTGCTATCTCCATCTGGATCATGATTATCAGCAGCAATATAAGTAAACGTCGTATGTGTCAAATTGTCAACCCTGAAGGTGGTATTTGACTGGGTTCTCCAGATGTTGCCGCTGATGCTCGAACATCGCCCATCACTGCCCGTTGTGCAGGAACCGGAGCCGGAGTAACCACCCGTCCATGTGCCACTGACTGTGGCATTGGCTACAGGGTTATGGCTAGAGTCATGCACTGTAATGGTAACCGTTGCACTCCACACCCAATTTCCATAAACCCAGCGGCTGCTTCGATCCAGATCTCCGACGTGCATCGTGGCTCCACTGGGTGTATGGGTGGGTGTCGGTGGAATGGGAGTATTTGTGGGCGTAGGAGGGACAGTTGTATTTGTCGGCGTTGGTGGAATCGAAGTGTTCGTAGCAGTGGGTGGAATCGCAGTATTGGTTGCAGTCGGTGAAATGGGGGTATTTGTGGGCGTCGGTGGAATGGGTGTATTTGTGGGTGTCGGTGGAATGGGTGTATTTGTGGGTGTCGGCGGAATGGGTGTATTTGTGGGTGTCAGTGGAATGGGTGTATTTGTAGGTGTCGGTGGAATGGGTGTATTTGTCGGAGCAGGACCTCCAGATACCCCATCAATTACCAGCGCAAAGGGCTGGGGACCATTGGGGACGTTATAGCCCTTCACCTCAACCTTCCAGGTGCCGGATGCAGCGGACTGGACATAAACATTCTCAACATTGTTGATCCGATCGAGGCTGCCGCCTGTTTGCGACCAGCCAGCGCTGAAGACATTCCCCTTGTATTGAGCACCACCTGGTGCTGTCACCACAAGATCCAGGTCGTTCACCAGAGCCTTCGAGGCAGCTGTTGTCCCGGGATAATCGGTCCAGACCAAGGTGACTTTGAAGGGACTGCCACTGCTGCTGATGTTGAATTGATAGGTAGCTGTGGCATTTGTATTTAGGCCAGGTGTCGCATCTACAAATTCATGACTCCCATCCGTGGCGTTGCCGATATCAGCCCTGCCCCAACCC
The DNA here is from genome assembly GCA_001795115.1 of Chloroflexi bacterium RBG_16_48_8. Taxonomy (GTDB): domain Bacteria; phylum Chloroflexota; class Anaerolineae; order Anaerolineales; family E44-bin32; genus MGNI01. Next base: position 6,703 of record MGNI01000183.1, read on the forward strand.
TCATGGTTGTTGGGGATGGGATAGTCATTATCATTGACGCCATCGTTGTTCTCGTCCAACATGTCCACAGCCGAATTGATGAGTGTAGCTTTCACCAAGGCGGCGCTGGCGCTGTGGCTATAGTCCTTCTCATAGTAGTCACGTAACACTGCGGCACCACCTGCTACAAGCGGGTTAGACATCGAGGTGCCCCCCATGTATTTATAGTATTGGTTCAGCGGGAAGCCCCATCCATCATATTGGAAAAGCCCATTCCGCGGATTGGTGGATGAGTCATAGCCCTCCTGATAGAGATTGGAATAATTGGAAAGGACATAGGTGCCCGGAGCTACAACATCAGGCTTGATCCGACCATCGTCCGTAGGTCCTCGGCTGGAAAACGCCACCATCTGTTCTGCGTTTCCAGCAGCAGGATCGCCTGCTATCGGATTGACTTTATAGTCATCTGGCCATGCTTCGCCGTAGGTGAAAATCTCGTTCATTCCACCTTGGCTTGCGCAACTATTCCCATCTGGATTGGTATACGTCAGGCTTGGGTCGCATTCATAATGCCCTTGTCGATCCTGTTCGCTGGCGCCGATGGAGAGGATATTCTTGGCTGTGGCTGGCGAGCCCATTGAATCTTCATCCACATAGCCGTTGTTATTGGCATCGATCCCGGCATTACCTGCTGAGGTTGTAACCAGGAAGTCGGCATGGTTCCACATAAATCGATCTGTGGTGACGGCATCATCGCTGTACTCTCCCGCCGCGGTACTGCCCCAGGAGTTTGAATGAATCAAGGCCCCATC
>MGNI01000183.1:7502-7650 GCA_001795115.1 Chloroflexi bacterium RBG_16_48_8
TTGTTGGAAGAGGTCCGTCAGATCATCTGGAAGACCTATCAAATAATATCCATCTACATAGCCATAGTACCGTTCACAGATCTTGGTGAAATCGACGTAATTCTCTGTTGCCTGGAAGACCAATTTTGCGGCAGGGGCCGCTCCCATG
>MGNI01000183.1:7756-9573 GCA_001795115.1 Chloroflexi bacterium RBG_16_48_8
CGTTGACGATGCTCCAACAGAAATTGTTAGCGCCTGGCCAGTTGTAAATGGATACAATGCGGTTTGCAGGAATATCTCGATGAGCTCCGGAAGCTGTGCCATCGCCAAGACCGGTATCCGCGACTGCAACGATTTGTGTAGAGCCATCATATCCGTTTGCATGGGCGTCATTCGTTCCTAATATCTCTCCAGCTCCGTACTCATTTTCTGTCTCACGTAAATAGAAATTTTCAATCCAAGCCACGTCAAGCAGCTTTGCTACGACTTCAATCCTACTCGAGTCAGTTCCGATAAGGAGGACGTTCCGCGCTTGTTTTTCGAAATCAAAGCCCAAAGCAGCGATCTGTGCAGCGATTACGCTCACGTCAGTACCCTGCTCTAACGTTACCCGGAAAAGATGTCTTCCACTGCGAAGCAAATTGGGGTTGAGCTTGTAAGCAGGATGGAAAATGCCCACCCATCCTACGCTTGATAACCCTTCAACTTCCCGAGCTTGGGCTGGGGTCATACGAACCTTGAAGGCAAATTCAGGAATGTAATCCAGGAATTCAGCCCCTGTTGAAGCAACTTGATCCTTCCAGGCTTGCAGTACAGGACCTCGAAATTGGAGGATGTAATAACCCTCTGTACCTTCTGCATAGCCATCCAACATAAGTGCGCGCGGAAGCCTTGGGGTTTCCCCCAGCATGGGGCGAAAGGTCGCTACCCTCAGTCGAATGGGAGGAGCATCTTGCTGCTGAGATGCATCCGCAAATCCTATGGTAGGCACAAGGAGCATCAGGATGAGCGATCCCCCTAAGAAGAGATTGAAAAGCTTCGGTCTCATAAGAGTCCTCCTTAATGGATTAAGATATGTACAAGACCGCTACGAAGGACGGAAATAAGGCATGTACTTCGGGCGGTGTTTGTCCACCCCTCGACCAACGATGTGAGTTACCTATAAAAACTGCTGGAGATAACAAACAACGCAACCACAAAAGCAAGAACAGCTCAAGAAAGAGCGAAGGTCAACCCATTGTGAAGCGTGGGAGAAAATAGAAAAGGATGGCTCCCTCCGGAAAGATGTCGAGCGTTTTGAAGACTTCTGTCTCGAGGTACTCTCAGTATATAACCATTCAATTCCAGAATCAACCAAACTCGATCAGAAATTGCTGCTTTTATGCGTTATTGTGATTTTGGGCCAATCTCAGCCTGCCGCAAGTTTCTCTTATGAATCTTCATCCAGACCGGGAACCTGCGGCAGGCTTTATTAATGCACGAGCCCGACCTTTGTAGAGGTCGGGCTCGGCGGCTGAGAGAAACGGGGTTATGGCAAAGGAAGTTGTAGGACTCGAACAAGCATGTAAGCTGCCCGGTCGCGATCCATTAAATCCAAGGGACAGATCTTGGTCTCGGGTTCTGTTGCACACGGCTCCAATAAATTGTCCTTATACGCAGCTTCAACCCAAGGGGTATACCACTCCCCCACAGTTGCATCCACAAACAGCCCCTCAGGTTCGGACGGCACGAAATCTGAGCCATACATCAACCGCAGGAAAAAGACCGACCCTTCCCCTCGAGTATGGTATTGCAGCGGGCAATAGACCATCTCATCTAATTGACAGCCGGAGGTGTTCCCATCCTCCCAGAGAACATTGACCCAACCATAGAACCAATCCCCCATCAGGACATCACCGAAAACCTGAGCCTTTTCCCAGGTGGGCATAAAATCTGGTCCATGTGTCCCCCGATCCACGAATACGGAAATCTCCGCCCTTGAAAGAGGACTATCCGGACAATACTGCATGGGATCCGAACTGCATCCTGAGACATACCCC
>MGNI01000183.1:9580-12255 GCA_001795115.1 Chloroflexi bacterium RBG_16_48_8
AAGCAGCTTCAATATAGGGGTAAGCCCAATGGTCTGGTGGGACATCCTCGAAGGTTTGCAAAACATCAGGTGGGGTTGGAATAGGAGTAGGCATTGGAGTTGGCGTGGGGATGGGATCGGATTGGACACTCGAATAAAGGAGCAGATTGGGTGATCCATCTCCCTGCAAGCTTAGTCTACCTTCTGTGGCAACTTCAAGAATGAAATTAGCAACCGTTGAAGGAGATGCTTCGGGAGCATTTTGCAAATACAGTGCAGCCACGCCGGCCACGAAGGGCGAAGCCATCGAGGTCCCCATCTGCAGCATGGTAGCTTGATCACTCGAATTCCATCCCGAGAGGATGTCGGTTCCAGGGGCAAACAAATCCAGGCAGGATCCATAATTAGAGAAAGAGGGCACGCGGTCGTAACCATCCACAGCACCGACAGTGAGGGCATCGGAAACCCGTGCGGGAGACTTTTGACAAGCATCCTCTCCATCGTTTCCAGAGGCGATGGTGTAGACCACGCCCGCTGCAATGGAATTCTTAACCGCCATATCGAGCGTGTCCGATCGATCTCCCCCCAGGCTCAAGTTCGCCACAGCGGGTTTGACGTGATGTTCTGTCACCCATTCGATACCCGAGATTACCTGCGAAGTTAGCGCGGTGCCATCGCAATTCATCACGCGCACGTTGTGCAAGTTCGCGGATTTAGCGACTCCATACGTTTTACCAGCGATGATCCCTGCCACGTGCGTGCCATGTCCATGGCAGTCTTCGAAACCATGTCCATCCTGGACGCTCGAATACGCGTTGAAGGCGCGCCCTGCAAACTCTTCATGGGTGATGCGGATCCCTGTATCGAGCACATAAACGTTCACCCCCGCGCCTGTCGATGAATAGGAGAAGAGATCATCCAAGGGTCGATCCCGCTGATCAATGCGGTCCAGACCCCAGGGGGGATTTTGTTGGTCACCTGTCAGGTACAGCACCCGCTCGGCTTCGATGAAGGCCACATCTGGATGGGCTCTCAGGGCTTCCATGGCTGAGGGGGTGAGGGTGGCCGCGAAACCCTGCAGCACTCTGGAATAGGAGTTGTGAATCGACGCGCCGTATTTGGAAATGAAATAATCAATCAAAGAACGAATCCTGCTCTCAGAGATACCATCTTCTAAGACCACGATATATCGATCTGGAATCACATTCTCGACGTTGTTGATGAGGAGGGGAGCCTTGGGCAGTTGCTCACTGCCTCCCCCCAGCCCTGCGCCCAGTCCACTGGTTGTGGGCAGGATGGCCAGGAGGAAGACCATCAGAATTAAAACTACTGTGGAGCGATGTTGTTGGAGGAGAACTTTCAATCTGAGATTATTCAAGGTCATTGCGGTATCGTTAGGTGCCGGATCCTTTTAGGGTTCGTGGGCGAGCCCTCCGGCTGCTTCACTCGCCCACGGTTCAGCTGACCCGATCGAGGTCTATGCCTCGATGTGGAGTCAACCACTATTAGATTAAGATGAAATGGGGGAACCTACAATGGGAGAGTAGTCCTTAGGAGTTAAGGGCTATGGGAGGTAAATGGCGGTCGAGAAGCGAAGAAGATCTTAATGCTTCATTGAATATCATGATGATTAATCTCCATTTGATTCATGTATTAAAGCATCTGTGATCTTCGTATAAATTGAGACAAGGGGAAGGTTCTCTCACCTTCCCCTTGAGTTGATTATCTGAACCAGGTCTGGTGCGCGCAGACGATCTCTTCCTCCTGGCCATGGATCAGCCACATGCCCCAGTCCTCCTGGTAGACCTTATAAGACTCGAAGTCCTCTTGAAGATCCTCGAAGGCATCCATGGCTACCAAACGCGAAAGATGGGTAGAAGACCAGGTTTGCTTCTCGAGTTGCTCTTCCAACTGCGTATTCCAGCAAGCGAGTTCGAGCAGCAAATCCTCATGAACCTCCCCCGATAAATCGCGAGCCAAGTCAGCTAACCCAGGTACAGCATCCTCTGAAAGGCTGGCCAAATAAAAGACATCAACATCCCCCGTATCCTCCAGCCGGGCTACATTTCGCTTCACGATGAAGGCGTCGATATTCAAGAGGTTGAGGGTGAGGGTAAATCCGATGGCACCCAATGCAACAGCCACGGCGAACTTTCGTAACTTTCCAACCAGCAGCAAAACCAAAAAAGCCGCCAGGAGAACGCCCATCCAGGGGATGAAAACGTGAGTATAGGTGCGCAGGCGGGTGAAGCCGTAGGCCTCTTCATAGAGCAGCAAACGGGTCAGGGCAGAGGCCAGGATGACACCCACCTGGAGGACAAGCAGCGCGCTCAGCCCATTGAACCACGAGCGAAGGGCTGGACGCTCCCTTTTGGTCCAAGCGGCAAGCCCCAAAATCTGTCCCAAAGATAAGACCCCTACCACGACTAACTCACTGAAACCCCTTCGTGCATACTCGGCATAGGTGTAGGCCGTGGCGTCGATATTGGTCTGCCCACCAAAGAGGTAGGTAAATTGGATAATGACGAAACCTGCAAAGAGCAGATCGACTCCTCCCAGGATAACAACCGATTCGATGAACCCCAAGAAGGGCTTCAGAATAGGCTTCCCCTCACCGATCCGTTTCCGTTCGCCGGGATCACGAAGCGCTGCCACGATGGCCCCCAGGAAGAACAACGTGCTCAGGATCACCACGA
>MGNI01000183.1:12282-12880 GCA_001795115.1 Chloroflexi bacterium RBG_16_48_8
ACCCAGTTCAAGGCCGCCTCCACCCGCCCCTGGAAGATCAGGTCAGCCGCCATGAGCAGCACCAGGAATACCACCAGGATGGGGATGGCCAGGATCAGCCCGCGCAGAATGGCCAATAGCACACCCCGCCCTTCACCTTCTTTGAAAACCTGCTTTTGTGCTCTCGCCAGCACGTTCCAGGGGCGGATCCAGGCTTCAAGTGGCACCCACAGGAGCGCCAGGCCTATGTCCAACCATCCATAGTCCAGAAATCCCCCCATGCGGAAAGCCCGCACCCACAGGGCGAAGAGCATCAGCGTGAGCACGACATTGAGGAAAACGGTCATGGGTTCAGTGCGAAGAAAGGTCATGATGCTGAAAAAAAGAATAGGGACACCTAGGAAGAGGGTCTCCCTGGCGAAGGGGATCCCTTCCCTGCTGGCTGCAACGAACAACGCTGGGATACACAGAAAGGCCATGATGAAAGTGGAAATGCCCAGGGGATGACCAAAGAATAGAATCTCAAATCCTAGACCGAGTGCAAATCCGATCAGTGCAAGGATCAAAGGAAAGCGGAACTCGGCCTCACCCTCCTTGCTGGTTGCTTCCTTTTCATTTA
>MGNI01000183.1:12904-14076 GCA_001795115.1 Chloroflexi bacterium RBG_16_48_8
CGTTGACGGCACCTTCACCTCTCGTTTCCCTCTTCCCCCTCCCCCTTTCCCATTTTTCCTAGTTACATGAGACTAGAGGCTGGTTACTGGTTACTTCTTACTCATTACTCATTACTTATCGCGTTTCACGTTTTTCGCATTACATTTTATTCATCACCCTTCACATTTCACGCTTCACTTTCTACTTTTCACTTTCCAATCCAAACACACCTTTCCCAAAATACCACAACCCTGCCTCTCAATTTCCAACAAAAACCTATCAAAAGATATCAGGCTAAGTGGTTTTTTGGGATGGTAAGAACCCTGTGATGGCTATGCGTAATTGCAGTTTCGACTTTCATTGATGGGAAGCTGAAGTCGCATGCTCCTGAGCAACCTTCGGTTGCTTTTCAAAGTCCACCTTCGTGGACTCTTAACCCTTCTAAATCATCAAACCAGTCGCCGCAGGGCGAATTCGCTGCTTGTTGCCGCGGTTTCAACCGCCAGCACACACCCATTTTGTAATCGTATTGGGTTTTACCCTAGGTCTTTGATAATCCATGATAGGATAATGTTATCTACATTCCATCTGTCTTTGAATTAAGGGGGAAACCAATGCGTACTCCTTTCACCCAACTTTATATCCATCTCGTCTGGTCTACATGGGATCGTCTGCCACTGATCAATGAAGCATATCAACCTCGACTCTTCACTGCCATCGCAAAGAAATGTCGTCAACTTAACTGCGAACCGATCGCCATTGGTGGGATAGAAGACCACATTCACTTGCTCGTTAGAATCAACCCCGCTATTTCCATTGCCGATTTGGTTAAAGGGGTCAAGGGTTCCTCCTCCCATCTCATGTCCCACGAAATTACGCCGGATGACTTCTTTAAATGGCAAGGAGGGTATGGTGCTTTTACAGTTTCTAAGGATGATTTGCAAAAGATTTGTGCATACATCAATAATCAAAAGGTGCATCATCGTGAGGGGATTCTGGAACAAGCTTGGGAATTTCCAAGAATGGATAAGGAATAAGGTAATTGATTGAGGTCGATTCGGTATAGCTCACTCTCTGGCGACTGAAGTCGCAGCTACACCTCCGAAGTCCACCTTCGTGGACTCTTAACCCTTCTAAATCATCAAACCAGTCGCCGCAGGGCGAATTCGCTGCTTGTTGCCGCGGTTTCAAC
>MGNI01000184.1:0-239 GCA_001795115.1 Chloroflexi bacterium RBG_16_48_8
TGTCGAAGGGGGCAATGTCCAGGCCATGCAGCAGTTCATCAGCCAAAGCACATGGGAGGATGAGCCGATACTGCGCAAGCATCGCCAGCTGGTGGCTGAGACCCTCGGGCACCCTGGGGGAGTGCTGGCCATCGACGGCTGCGAGTTTCCCAAACAGGGCAAGCATTCTGTGGGGGTGAAGCGACAGTGGTGTGGTGCCCTGGGGAAGATCGCCAACTGCCAAGCCAGTGTGCTTACCG
>MGNI01000184.1:335-2209 GCA_001795115.1 Chloroflexi bacterium RBG_16_48_8
TGTGGCATCCCTGAGGGAACCGAGTTCCGCACCAAGCCGCAACTGGCCTGGGAGAGTGTGCAGGCGCTGCATGAAGAAGGCTTCTTGCCCTTCGAATGGGTCGTCTTTGACGAGACCTATGGTGAAAACCCGACCTTGCGGGATCAAATCGACGCCTTGGGGCTCAAATATCTGGCCGAAGTGCCCGTTTCTACCCTGGTATGGGAGCGAAAACCCAAGACCGAGGTGCCCCCAGGCAGCGGGACAGGGCGTCCGCCCACGCGGGAGAGCCTGGCGGCTGACGCCCCTCGGGCCAAGCGAGCGGATGCGTTGGCAGACTCCATCCCGGCCCGCCAATGGAAGCGCTACACGATCAAAGAAGGCGCCAAGGGCCCTATGGTGGCAGAATTTGCCTTTGTGCGCGTGTGGCTCGCTTACCACGGGCTGCCCACTCGCCGCCGCTGGATGGTGCTGCGTCGGGGCCTGGGCGAAGGGGGCAAACTCAAGGTCTATGTGAGCAACGCGCCTGGGCAAACGCCTGTGGGGGAATTCGTGCGCCTGAGCGGGGTGCGATGGCCAATCGAGCGCACCATCAGGGAGGCCAAAAGCGAGCTGGGCATGGATCAGTATGAGGTGCGTACCTGGGCTGGATGGCATCATCACATGATCCTGACCATGCTCTCCCACCATTTCCTGGTGCGGGTTGGCGCCCGGATGAAAAAAAGGCTCCAGCATTGACATTCCCTCAAGCGCATCTACTGCTGAAAGCTGTGCTGCCACGAGCCCAGTTCGGTCCTGAGGTGGCCATCGAATATGTCTCCTATCTGCAGCGACAAAGCTATGTCGCCTACCTGGCCCATCGCCGGGCCACCCAGGAGCGCCTGGATGGCCTGTAGTGAAATAACGTTGTAATACTAGTGCAGAAGAGGAAATGCTGAAATATGAGATGGGGGAGTTTATGGAGCATTCCATGTCGCCCTCCACCGCGTCTGCTATCGCTGTGATCGCCGGAAGACCCAATCTGCCCACAGCCATTGCAGCATCCATTGTGACCTTTGGGGGTGTCCATGGCCCGGGTGCAGCTCACGGATATATGATGAACAAGTACATCGAACGAGCGCATAAGGAGGGAAAGACCCCTGAAGAGATGGGAAAGATCCTCGTAGATGAATATGTGGGTACTGGAGAGCCGGTCATGGGGATGGGACAACCCCAGCATCGCGATGGCGATCCAAGAGCTGAACCTACCCATCTCAAACAGGAGGAACTGAAAATCGATGGCGTTTATTTGAAGCTTCAAACGTCTATCGAAAAGCATTTTCACGCACGTCGCGAGCGTGAAGGAAGATCGTATGTTGGCGTGAATGTTGGCGGAGTGATGAAAAGGTTTGGGGAAATTCACTTTTATCCAGAAATTATTCCGGAATGTACAGCTGCGGCAACTTGTAGCAACATCAACAGTTGACATCATGAGGTTCATAAAATTAAAAAGGCTGCAATGACAGATAGAAAAAATCCTATCGAAGAAATAATAGATCAGACAAATGGAAATCAGAAAGCTGAGAGTATAAGTTGTGATAATTTTAATTTAGGTCGTGTGATCGTAATTTCTATAGGACACGCGGTTCAAGATGGGTACTCAAGTTTCTTAGCTCCCCTTCTGCCCCTACTCATTTCTAATCTCTCTTTATCTATGACCAATGCTGGGTTTCTTGCGGTTTTCGCGAGAGCTCCCTCTTTGCTGCAGCCCGTTATTGGTCGATTAGCTGATCGCATAAGCTTACGCTATCTTTTCATTCTTGCTCCGGGTGTGTCAGCAACGATGATGAGCCTCCTGGGAGTGGCATCAGGATACTCGATGCTGGCAATTCTCTTGATCATAACTGGCTTCAGTA
>MGNI01000184.1:2354-2484 GCA_001795115.1 Chloroflexi bacterium RBG_16_48_8
ATCCCTGCGGGGAACACCAGTATTGATGGTTGGTGGGTGGTTAACTACAGTTATTCTCTTCGTGCAATTAAAGAGTGTCCCAGAGAGTCCGGAGAGAGCCGAGGAAAAAGGCAAATGGTGGAATGTGCTA
>MGNI01000184.1:2721-2929 GCA_001795115.1 Chloroflexi bacterium RBG_16_48_8
TTTTCATGTTCATATTTTTGCATACTGTTGGTTGGTCTCAGATTGGCGTCGTGGCAGTCATGGGTATTACATCGCTATCTATTCAACCAGCCATTATGGCATTGATGTTTGAGAGCTTCCCTGACAACCGCTCATATGCTAATGGGATTTACATGGCATTGAGCTTTGGTATTAACGCGAGCTCAGCTCTGATTATAGGAATCATGGG
>MGNI01000184.1:2979-4935 GCA_001795115.1 Chloroflexi bacterium RBG_16_48_8
TATTTGGCTTGCCCTTGATTTTTTTGCTAAATTCTAAAACATACCAACAGCCATCCTAAAAGTTGATTTCAACGTAGTCATCATGTGTGTATTTTCGTGGATTTAACCTCCAAGAGCATCGGAGATAGATGATTTAAAGAATCCCATGAGTTCAATCAGCTTCCGATTGCTATGATTTTAAAACAGATTTGAGGAGCAGGGGGGTAAAGCTATACTGAATCCTAAAAAAAATTCCTTCTTGTTTCCCTTGTTTACTTCCTTTTAACTATATAATGCTTTTCATACCGAATGTTGATCCCCGTCTCCCCACCAGCCTCAACCCGTTCCATCCGCTCTGCTAAATCCTCCATATCCGGCTCGGTGTAGATCATGACGGTGTTGAGGTTGGCATGTCCGAGCAACCTTTCCAGCCCACGCAGATCACCCTTGTTCGCATTACGATAGTGAGTCGAGAATGTATGCCTTAATGCATGCGGGTTGATCCTGTCTAGACCAGCCAGGAGAGCCTATTTGTTCAAAATACGCATTACCGAACTGCGATGGCTTATGGATCCTGAACTGCTAGTCCACAATGGCGCATCAGGGTCATCTGCCTTCGGGCGAGTCTCCAGATAAGCGCTCAGTGCCTTACGCACATCGATCGTCAGGGGTATCTCGCGGTACCCACCGTGTTTGGTCTGACGTATTGTGAGTTTGCCTGATCGCTCACTAATTTCCACATCCCCAACGCATAAACCCAGAAGTTCACCAACCCACACCCCGGTCCCGATCAGCACCTCAAGCATGGCAAAATCTCGTGGATGATGATGAGCTGCTCGCAGCAAGCGGCGAACTTCATGCCTGTCTAATCCCTTCGGCTGACGTGGTGGCAAGCGCTGTGCATGAACGTCAGTGGTTGGGTCTTCCTGGGACAGATCTTGCTGGACAGCCCAGTTGAAGAATCGCGACAGAGCAACCAGGCGTTGGTTGACCGTGGCTGGCGCGACCTTCTCGATAGTTTGTTGATAAGCCTTCCAATCTCGTATATCTCTTGCCATCACGCGTGCCGGATCAAAGGGCGCCCCATATGCCGTCTCGCTCCAGCGTATGAAGTGTTCCAGTGCGCGTCGGTAGGCTGCAAGGGTGTGCTGGCTCTTCCCCTGTCGCTCCAGTACCTCCAACCAGGTAGATACATTTGCATGTTGGGAGCCCATCATTTTACCCTTACAATTATTATGTTGCGTACTTTTAGGGGGTTAGGGCAATAGCGAATGAGATAATCCCCTGTAATTTTTCGTAGTTTTTGAGACTCATTTCATAGAGCGTGAGACTGTATTTCACAGAATTTGAGACTGGCGTTTCAAAGTTCTTGAGACTGATTTTGGGTTGTTCACGAAAGCGTTAAATCTCGCTGGAACAGGGGTTGACGGAATTGGGGGCAACCGAACTGGAGCGTTTGGCCGAGGCCTTGAATGTGCCGCTGACCTTATTCTTCGAAAGAACGGAGGCTTGACCGCCTGGAATGGTAGGTATCGTCAAACAAGTCTCAGAAAATGTGAAACAGTCATCCAGGGACGTTGAAAATCAGTCTCAGAATATCTGAAACAGCTTGCGGCCAGTCTCAAAAACTTTGAAATTGCAATCTCATAAATTGTGAAATAAAGGCCGATTCCCGTTCGCTCAGTCTCAAATTCTATGAAAACTGAGATCCCCCTTGGATCGTGCAGGAATCAGAGCAATATTGCAACATGGTTATGCAGCCAAGGGTGCCTCGCTCATTCTGTATCGGAACCGCGAAATTCGCCGCCACCAGCTTTTCGCAACGATGGATTGACCTGGGGGGATTTATGCTTCTCCGACCATGTCCGGCACCCGCCCAGCTGGTCCCATCGCTGCTTCTTGGGCGCTTATGAAGTACCTGGGCGAGGAGGGGTACCTCAAGATTGTCGAGACTGTGATGAAGACCACAACTGCGAT
>MGNI01000184.1:4967-7961 GCA_001795115.1 Chloroflexi bacterium RBG_16_48_8
CCGGAAATGAGCCTGCTCGCCTTAGCATCGGACGAGTTCAATATCTATGAAGTGGGAGATGAGATGACGGCGCGCGGCTGGTATCTCGACAGACAGCAATATCCTTCCAGTTTACACCTTACCATCAATTTTGCTCACGCCGGGATGGAGGAGCGTTTCCTTCAGGATCTGGCGGATGCGGTAGAAAACGTGCGTAAACCCAGCTTTGAGAGAGTGCGCAGCAACCTGATGCTCAATTTGGCTGAACTGGCTGTACGGTATTTGCCTAAAGGGCTTGTAAGCCATCTAACTTCCCGTGCTTCTTCCATGTTGGGTGTGAAAGGCGCATCCTTGCCCAAACGCTCTGCCGCCATGTACGGCATGATGGGTTCCTTGCCCAACCGAGGAGATTTGAAGGAAGTGGTGTTGGATTTGGTGGAACAGTTCACGATGCCGCAGGATTGATCCGATTGTCATAGGAGAGAGCACGATGGGCATGGAAACAGGGAGTGTTGCTGGGAAGTTACCGCTGGAAGAGGATGTCCGTCCTTCCTTTTGGACGAAACTGGTTTACGGTTCTGGGGATTGGAGCCTGGCTAGTTTTGGCACATTGCGCCAAGTTTTTTATGCCATCTTTCTTACGGATGCAGTGGGCTGGACGCCCGTTTGGCTTCGGTTGCAGCACTGGTGGGTGTGATCTGGGATGCCATCAACGATCCTTTGGTGGGAGCTTTAAGCGATCGTGTCCAGACTCGTTGGGGGCGAAGGCGACCCTTCCTGCTTTTTGCGACCATTCCTTTTGGTTTATCCTTCTTACTCCTTTGGTGGGCTCCTCCCTGGGAAAGCCAGATTACGCTCATGATCCATATTTCTCTGGCTTTTATGATCAGCGATACGATGCAGACATTGGTTGCCGTCCCTTTCTACGCACTTACCCCGGAGATCACACCCGATTATGACGAGCGGACGTCGCTTGCTGGCTATAGGATGGTTTTTAATTTACTCGCCTCCATTGTCACAGCTGTAGCTGCCCCCATGATCCAGGATGAAATGCTCAAAGCAGGTTTCGCCTTGCAGCAAGGTTATTTGGTGACTGCAGCCCTTTTCGGTGGGTTGGCGATTCCTCCCTTCCTGATCATGTTCTTTGTGGTGCGGGAGCGATTTACATCCAAGGCGAGAACTGCAACTCCTCCCAAGCTGAGAGAGACAGCAACAACCCTCTGGGCGAACGTCCCCTTTCGTTTTGCAGCACTCCTGTACATGCTGAATTGGATCACCTTTGACTTGGTCGCGCTAATGCTGCCCTTCTTTCTGGTATATTGGGTGGCGTCGGGAGATTTGTTGGCTTCCACCAGCCTATCCGGGATGGAATTGTCGTTAGAGTCTGCTGTGTTAGGGGTGCTGCTCATCGTCGCGGTGTTAGCGGTTCCCTTTTGGACCTGGTTAGCTAGGCGGTTCAGCAAGCGTAAGGCCTATATTGGGGGAATGGTTTTCTGGATCATCGTAGAGTGCCTCATTTTAATCATTCAACCCGGGCAGACGGATCTGGTCCTCTTCTTGGCACTCCTGGCGGGTATCAGTGTATCTGTAGCCCATGTACTTCCAGATGCCATTTTCCCAGATGTCATCGAATGGGATGAATTGAAAACGAACCAGCGCCATGAAAGAATGTACTACGGCTCTAAAAATTTCATCCGAAAGTTAACGGGAGCATTCGCCATTTTCTTTGCGCTTCAGGTTTTAGGCTGGTTTGGGTATCAGCCGCCGCCGGATGGGGGCTGTTCAATTTACTCAGTCAACGGAAACACTCATGGCGATCCGAATGCTGACTGGTCCGGCAGGGGTCCTTCTCTTGACGGCTTCTGTTGTCGCAGACTGGTTCTATCCCCTTACACGCGAGCAGCATGCTCGCATCCGACGTCTATTGGTTAAACGGCGATCGTTGAAGAAGGGTTCAGAGGAGCATCATCGCCCCTAAGATGATGAGCATGGCAAGCACGATCTTTCGAAAGGTGGCTTGGGCGATATATTGATCCAACTTCAAGCCCAGCCAGATTCCAAGGGCAATGGCGATCCATGAAAGAAGGTAATGTTGCCAGACAAAAGGGGTGAGATTGCCATTAAAGGCGTGGTTGACGATCACCCACAATCCGGTCACCGTGAAGAACCCTTGAAGGTTGGCCTTAAACTCGTCTGGGGACCATCGGCGGCAATTACCGTAAATAATGATGGGCGGGCCGGAGGTGTTGTAAGCTCCGTTGAGAAGGCCTGCGATAAAGCCAAATCCGTAGGCCCAGGAGGAATGCTCCAACTCCGGGAGCTTCAGTTTTAAAAAGCCATAGAGGGCATATACGATGAGGACCACTCCCAATATCGTCAAAATGATCCTCTCATTTACCTGGCGCAGCGACCACACCCCCAGGGGAATACCCACCATAGCACTGGCGATTAGCCGCCAGACCACTCGTAGATTGAAGGCTTCCCTGTAGCGCACGAAAAGAATGAATTCAATGGTAGGGACGATTAAAGCAGCAAGGGGGGCTGCCACCTGAACCCCCAGAAGTTTGGCCAAGATGGGCATGGTCACCAACGCAGAGCCGAATCCAACCAGAGTGTGGGTGAAGCTGGCAAAGAGGGTGACGAGGAGGATCAGGATCAGCTGCATTGTCGTCCACCGGAGGTCATAACCCAAATATGAATAAGGGGATGCGATTCCCTTTGAACAAGTGATGAATTATACGCTGAAATGAGCTAAGGTCAGAAGGTTACCGTATTCATGGCAAGAGAGGTCATTGAGACGTGAGTTGGTGTATCTGGCAGCGAAGGGGCCGATCGCTGACAAGAGGCGGAATGGGCACATGGTTTCATTCATTTGATAAAGCCAGGACAGCTCTTAGCTTTCTGTAGAAATCCTCAATCCATGCCCCTGAAAAATTAAAACCAAGATAATTGGTGACCCTACGCTTACTGCGAGTGAATAACACTACAAAGAAGATGGTCGAGATCGTAGCCCCA
>MGNI01000185.1:0-1668 GCA_001795115.1 Chloroflexi bacterium RBG_16_48_8
CCAGACGGGTCGGAAGGGAAGGCTCCAGAGCGCTCAAGGTCATGTGCTGGACGGAAGGTGGCGGGTCACCAGGGATAACCCAGCGACATGCATCATTATAGCTTTGCCCCTCACTTCTCTCCGAAGCAGCTAAGGCTACAACCTCGAACCAGGGATGGTCTGCCAGGAGTTGAATGAATCGCTGCCCAACCGCTCCAGTCGCACCCAATACAGCAACCGGGATCTTAGCCACTGAGGATCACCTCCTGGTGTATCTCCTTGATTGCCTGTGCAGCATCCTCAGCAGAGAGGACAAGAGAAAGGCTGCATTCTGATGACCCTTGAGCGATAGCAATCACATTTATATTTGCATGACCTAAAGCGCCAAAAATGAGGGCGTCGATTCCTGGAGTACTACGCAGACCTGCACCAACAGCAGTCACAATCACCACATCATCCAACGACCACACCCGGTCGATATCCATGCGTGTGAGTTCCAATGCCATCTCTTCTTCGATGGCTTGAATAATAGAAGCGACAGTGGAGGATGGAATCACAAAACAAATGGATTGTTCTGAAGATGCCTGTGAGATCATCAGCACACTGACCCCTTGACTGGCAACTGCGGAGAATGTACGGGCGGCAATGCCGGGGACTCCCAGCATGCCTCTCCCTTCTACGGTCACCATACTGAGACCCCTAATCGCGGTGACCGCCTTGATCTTCCCGTCCACAGGCTGCGGATCAAGGACGATTCGGGTGCCTGGACTGGCTGGATGGAATGTGTTCTTTACCCAGAGTGGCGTTCCTCTCTCGATAATAGGTCGAATGGTTTTGGGGTGGAGTACTTTCGCTCCAAAATAAGCCATTTCGCTCACTTCGCTGTAAGAGAGAACAGGGATCACACGGGCATCAGGCACCAAATTGGGATCCGCGGTCATCACACCATCCACGTCTGTCCAAATCCAGACCTCATCCGCATCCAGGCAATCGCTCAAGATGGCAGCGGTATAATCGCTGCCTCCCCGCCCTAGAGTGGTCGTAACGCCCTCTTCTGTCACACCAATGAAACCAGTCACCACTGGGATGACTCCATCATTCAACATAGGGAGGAGGCGATCCGGAACTCGCTTACGGGTAATATCCATTCGAGGGGCGGCGTTCTGGAATTTCGCATCCGTGACGATCAGTTCGGTGGCATCCACCGCTCTACATCCCTTTCCGCTCTGATGGAGCAAGGAGGCAAGGATACGAGCGATGATCCGTTCGCCTATCGAGGTGATCGCATCCATTGCTCGCGGCGTAACTTCCCCAAGAACATAGACACTATGACATAAGGTGGCAAATTCACCCAGGATTTGATCGACTGTCACCAAAAGATCCGAACGATCACCTTCTGAGGAGAATAACTCATTCACTGCATGCTGATGACGCGCCTGCAACTCGGAAAAGATCGCCTGATAGGTTTGACCATCTCCAGAGGCGGCTGTTCGTGCACCTTGGATTAATGCATCGGTCACTCCGCTCATTGCCGATACCACAACGGCCAATCGGTCCCATGCATGAGCCTGTTCTAGTACAATGTTTGCCGCCTTGCCTAAGGCATCCGCATTCCCAACCGAGGTGCCCCCAAACTTCATCACTAATGTTGCCATTTTTCATCTCTCCCTTCTCTCTGGATGGTGTGAG
>MGNI01000185.1:1716-5634 GCA_001795115.1 Chloroflexi bacterium RBG_16_48_8
TGACGCGCCGACGGTTTTATGCTTGAGACTCGAACAGATGACCTGATGTCTCTTTGAGACAGGTTCAGACGACTCTATGATGAATAGCATCTCATCCACCTCGATCACTATTAACTTTCGTCTGTCCCTGATTTCGTTTCCGGCGAAAACGATCTCGCTTTCCCAGAATTCTTCTCAAAATAAAAACCCCACGCCCTGGGGCGCGGGGGATTCCCGCGTGGTTCCACCCAAGTTTCACAGCAAACTCTCGGGTTGCTATGACACTCTCCGGCAATAACGGACCGTACCGTGGTCCCATACTCTCACTTCATCGTGATTTGAGGGACCCGCTCACGGGGGGTTTTCCTACCCTTCCAGTCAAGCAGGCTTTCAGCCGATGACCTGCTCTCTCTTGGACTTCTCCGGGAAGTACTCGTCCCGATCAGCGCTTTTTACCCTAGATATTGGGTGGGATTATGCCACCTTCTTTACAATTATGCAATTATTCAATGGATACCTCTCAGCGCGCTTTGGTGAAGCCAGTGTTAGTTGTACCGGACACTTTTAAAAATGGATTGGAGGCGATTTAAAGCATTATCAAACAGTATAAGCTATTCCTCATCCCCACAGCCGATTGAATCCGTACAGGCAGACTTCGGAAATGCAGCCGCGATTTCATTCGCCGGCATATACTGAGCGTGAGGATTTTAGAAAAGGGGCACAAGAAATAACCTCACTTGTCCAAAAGCTAGTCCCACATGGACCCACCTCTCGAGGATGGAAGGCTGTCGTCAACTCCCTTATCGATCTGGCAGAAAGCGTTAATATTGCCGTCATCTTTCGGCACTTTTTCGGCAGTTTCGATTCCGTTTTGGCCTTATTCTTACAATATAGCCATTTCGCATTGGTGGATAGTGACACGGAGGATTGCGATGGACGCAAAGGGTAATCAACCTAGAAGTCTCACTTCCCTCCTCCAATGGATCTGCGCAGATTCTATGGCATGGATGTGTGGGGAATATTTGGCGTGTACATTGTCGTCATTCTTCTGCTGCTACCATTCCACCCACCCTGGACCTATGACGCCTATGGCGAATATCGCTGGGAAATCCAACTCTCAGCAGAGACGGTTGGAAGGATACTGACCCTGGTGGTCATAGGCGGAGGTGCCGTCGGGGGCGGCATCTTCGGGGCAATTCAACATTCTATCCTGCGCCTTCACTTTGGCAAGGTGAAAGGATGGGTGGCCACTACTGCCCTAGGATGGGCTTTGGAGTGTGGCCTTATCACAGCCATCTCATGGTATCTCCAATCCAATCTCACGTTCTACCACATGGACGGTCTGCCGCAGCCTCCGACTCCGATTCAGGACTTTTCACTGCTTGGTTGGCTTTTCGAAATCCTTCTAGGCCTCGCGCTTGGAACCATACTCGCTGGTCTCGTGCAAGGATTTCTTCTGCGGAAACACGGTCGATCGTTGCCGTTTCCCCTGCGTGCCATCTGGGCAGGTTGGCCATTGACCACGCTCCTTGGCACAATTTTGGGTATATTCCTTGCCAATCGAATTGGGATGATAGTATGGTACGCCGCCTTGGAGAGCGTTGGGAGAAAGCTGCGTTGGTTGTCGCCTATCTGGACGCTGCTCGTTCCGGGCCTCGCTTTGGGCATCTTCACGGGGATATCCCTTCTCAAAGTTTTTCGAGATCGGCCAGCCGAGGTCATCCTAATGAAAAAAAGACTTTACGATGCCTTCTCCGCTTCACATCCCTTGCTCTGCTCGTAAGGCGATCTTTGCATTGGTCAGAATTGGACTGCAGACCTTCGGCTAGCTGGACCGCACCTTAGGAATCTCGGGCTGCGAAAGAGAGCTGGAAGGGCATGCAGAAGCAGGGCTCATATCTTTCACTCATAGGGGCGATATGATCGCACTTGCTGCTCGGGACGAGATAAGGTTCAGGAAGATTCCAACTGGTGAACTTACCTACCAACTTCCTATAGATGCTTTTGATCATCTAGCCGTCTCGCTCAACGGAGAATCTCTGGCAACGGGCGGTTTCCAGGAACCAATACGACTCTGGAGCCTCCCCGACGGCGGCTTGATACACACCTTCGTCGATTCCGACGAGTGGGGCCCGTCGATCACTTGGTTTTCTCAGGGGACGATCAGCTCCTGGCCTCCGCTCGCGGCTCAGAAGTCATACAGATGTGGCGCCTCTCCGATGGGGCACTGCTGGGTGAAATCATTGCCCTCATGGTTGAGCGTCTGATGTTTCAGCCTGACAACCAAAATCTATTGATCGGCACAGGGGATGGGAAGGTATGGCGCTGGGAGCCTCCCTATACTCGGCCAACATTACTACTCGATAATTTGGGTACGTGAATACGATGGATTCCACTGCGAGCGGCGCGTACGTGGCTATTGCGCTATTGGAATACCCAATCCAGGTCTGGCGCATCGCCGATGGCGCCCTGCTTTGGTCAGTCGATGTGGGCACACAGGATTGTTTGAACATCTCTCCGGATGGTCGTCTGCTCGCCACGACTTCTCACAATCCGGTTTCGATCCACGAAAACCATTTATGTCTGGCATTTCCAGGATGGAGCGTTATTAGAGGAATTTCAGGGTCAATGCGATCTGGCCTTCTCGCCCGACAGCCAACTCCTGGCAGCCCAGGGAGCCGATTCCGATCGCGTGCGTCTCTAGAGGATGGAGCAACTCCTATCTCAACCTAACGAAAACCCACCTCTGGATTAAAAGGGAAAAACGAAAGCGTTTATCTTGGGAAAAATGATATGGAGGTTGCCATGGAAATTTGCTTCATTCTTCTGCCGATCCTCATCGGCGCGGTCATTGCGTTGGTCGCGATCTTCCCTCCGTCTAAAATCCTTGCACAGCTCTTTGCCGGCTTTCGCTTGGCATTGGCTTTCACCCTCGGGCTGATCTCATTCTTGATCTGTTTCGGTATCTATACTTACGCAGTTGCCAACGCAAGCTACATCTTTAGCGTCTCCCGATATGAATGCCAGTCCTGCGATTTCACGAGATACTATCCGACCGAGGATGAGGAAAGGAGCAAGGACGTCTTTATTCTGGAATATCGAGGGCGAAACAGCCTGCTACCCCCCTTTCAAACGAACTGTAATACGGAGAACGCTGAAGCCTGTCGCATTGCGGATAACATTACAGATCGTGTGGGGAATGATCCCCCCTGGGATGTTTTCTTGTTTTCATTCTTCTACAGTTACATCGCGACACTTACCACTTTTGTCTTCGTCATCAATTTCACCCTCAATCCACCAACACACAAAAGGAAAACAAAAATGATTCCAAGTCCTGACAATGGCTCACTTGTGGAAACTGACCAGTCTCAAACACAAGCGCCGCTTGGATGACATTCACCTCATCCCCATGCCAAGATCAAGAACCCTTTCGGTCAGGCCCACTCCTTGGCCAATTCCTTGCCAGATACGCAGACGATGGCTTCCCCGAGAGAGTGGAGCCGCTGCAGCAGAAAAATGGCGATGTCATCATGAGATGTTAGGATCATCCCGTACCGCCGCTGTTTATATCTGGCCAGGTACCCCGCTTACCATCTGAATAGAATCATCGATAATATCTCAAGCATGTTCCCGACTGCTGCCACTCGAAGGTATGATCTGTGCACATGGGCAGACTAGATTAGACTACCTAGGCAAACCGCCGAAAGTATTTTGTCAAAATGAGTTGCCTGAATGGCGGTTTGCTTAAGTGATTGGCAAGGTTTTCCGGCGCTGTGCCAGTCTCTGAACATTTCAAGGAGGCGAATGAGAAAGTAGGGGTGAAGCATTCGGTTGAAGTCTTCAATAAATCAAAGCTTATGGCACGAACGCTTCGTCCCTAGATGCGCCGATTAAAACCGGCGGAGTGTAAATAGAGTGAAAGTCTCGAACAATAAAGGT
>MGNI01000186.1:0-127 GCA_001795115.1 Chloroflexi bacterium RBG_16_48_8
TATCGCAGCCTACATCGTAGGCCATGGAGGTGGAGTTGTCGATCACCAGGACCAGATCGATCGAAGCTGCTTCCGAGATCGCATCCGCTGTGAGAGGAACCATGTTCCAACCAACCATGGGAAGGAA
>MGNI01000186.1:271-3986 GCA_001795115.1 Chloroflexi bacterium RBG_16_48_8
TGGCAAATTTAGTAAGATGAGTTGTTCTGCAGAACCCCGGATATCCTCAATCGTGGTTGTTTGACGGATCTGGTTTGCAGCAGAGAGGGCAGCCGCGTCCACACCACGGCGCAAATGCCCAAGATGAGCAAAAAGAATGCCGGCGTCGATCGCCAGCCCGATAAAAGCCACCAATCCGATAAACGCCAGGGCAATCAGCAGCATGGCCTGCCCTTTTTCATCCTTTTTAATTTTTTTATGAAACCATTTCAGAAGTTCCATTTTCCCTCTCAATCCGGTTCTGCATAAGGATTGGGTGCGAAGGAGTAGGCATGCAGTTCAATCGTATCGCCTACGATCCCCGTCACCCAGGGGAGTCCTAACCGCATATGGTAGTTGTAAAAGATTTCAACCAATACGACGCCGTTATTCGGGGGTATCTCTGATGTACCCGTTTTAAATCGATTGATGACATCATCCGCAGTGAACTTGCTGGTTTTATTGCAGTACACCCGCCACCCCATGGGACCTCCATTAGGAGGAGACCCCGTACATCGATCATCGTTCCATTGGGCTGGGTATCGTGCGGCGCTGACATTGGTGCTGATGGAGAAAAGCGAGATCACCAGATCGTCCACCGCTGGATCGAGGGTGATCCATCCTGCCCGATCCAGGGTGTTCCCCATCTCATTAAGTCCTTGGATATAAAAATCCTCCCTGTACTCGTTGTTAGGCTGTGTAAAGGGTTCTTGATCCGCCAGATAACGAGCTGTCTCCCTGGTCGTATCGATCAAATCGAGATATTCATTTAAGACGAATCCAAATTCAATCAACGTTGAAAGCAGCATAAGCAGTAGAGGTAGGAGAAGCGTGAATTCAACAATGCTCTGCCCCCGGAACTGGCCTCTTCTTATTTTAGACAATGTATCCATACCCAACCTTCTCTTCTTATTCACAATACCCCACCTCCATTCTGGGATGAGGCTGCTACCTTTCTATTATAGGCAGCTATTGAATGGCGGATAGTAGTACCCAGGACCTATTCAGAAGTACTTGTCACCATCCGATAACACTTTTGTAACACATTCGTCACATTTCTTGCCACCACGTTGATTGAACCAGAACATACCTTCCATAATCTTATTCACGATTGAATTTAGACACCCGAGCGGGACATCTCCATAGTTCCTGCTGAAGGTAACAATCCAATCGAAATTCAGGACGGCGGTGCTCCATTCCATGGAGAAGGGTCAGGTGGATCCGGCGGATCCGCAGGATCCCCGGGATCCCCTGGATCTGGAGGAGGTGCGTTTGTATCGATTTCCCCAACCAGGTGATTGGCCGGAAGTAATTTGACAAACAGCGA
This sequence comes from Chloroflexi bacterium RBG_16_48_8, assembly GCA_001795115.1. Taxonomy (GTDB): domain Bacteria; phylum Chloroflexota; class Anaerolineae; order Anaerolineales; family E44-bin32; genus MGNI01. Next base: position 1,617 of record MGNI01000186.1, read on the forward strand.
ACGTAAAACCTAGCCAATCACTTAAGCAAACCGCCATTCAGGCAACTCATTTTATCAAAATACTTTCGGCGGTTTGCCCAGAGTACAAGTCTTGGAATATTCCGGGAAATAGATCTCCGCTTCCAAGGAATAGACGCCATCCAAAGTTCCATCGAAAGCTGCCGTCACGTAGGAACCCCGATAGGCGCTGTCACAGTAATCATCATAACAGAATACCAGTTGTCTTTGAATCGGAATGGAGGTGATGAATGACGTTACATTCACCGGTAAGAGCACATTCCCTTCAGGAGGATGTCCAACTTCCAGATTTTCAATCAGGAGGAGTTCAGGATTCTCCTGTCCCTGCTGAATGGTCACAGAATTAAGGACCACCTGGTTTACAGAAGGTCCTGTTGGCCAACCATGGGCTTCATGAATAAGGATCTCGATGGAATTTTCTCCATGCCCTGGCTTATGCATATAAAGATCATCCCAGGCTTGGCATAGGTATACCGGGGATTGTTCTGAAGGAATTGGCACTTCAATTACAGGTGTTTCCTCTGTTGTATTTGCCATTCTCCAATCCTCAAACTCTTCCATCGCGCCTGGCGCTCAATTGGATATGAGGCCAAATGGATTGCAGGATGGGAACGATCAATGGATGAATGGATTTCACCCGTGCCTCTATTTCATCATCGGGGTGATTGCACTCTCCATTGCTGCCACCGCTCGCACAATTATCTTCATTTAACTCCGCCGTCGTCGCGTAACGCAGCCCCATGCGAGCCCCATTCTCCACCGCCATCCAGGCGTGAAATACTCGGGCAAACTCGATGAGTACAAACATCGTAAGAAGCATGACGGGAAGGACAAGTGCTAACTCTACCAATCCCTGCGCTTTTTGAAGGTTTCCCTTTCTTTTTAGATCTATTGAAGTCATTGAACACCTCCACTCCCCATCCATCGACGTACAACAAGAAATGCTCCAATTCTCTCTAATTGTATAAAGCGACCTCTTGCACATGGGTAGTATTCAGGCACTCCTATGGGAAAGTGGTCACGCGACGATGACAACTCCGTAACCGTTCTGAAACAAAATAGGGGAGGAAATGATTTGGCTAAGGTGCTAGCAGCATAGCCAGGGATTTTGCTACGCCAAAATAGACCATCAAACAACCGATGACCAAGAAGGGTCCATAAGGGATGGGCATGAATGGAGAATATCGCCTCACGAGCATGCGTGCAATGATGAAGAGGAAGCTGAAAATTCCAGCTAAGAAAATACCGAGGATCAGGGCAACAATCACACCTGGCCACCCTGCTGTCAAACCAATGACGCCCGCCAGGGTAACATCACCAAAGCCGAAAGCCACTTCATCGATTTGCGTACCTCGCAAACGACCCATGACCATGGCGAAGAGCTGGCCCAGGAAATAAAGCAGAAGGAAGCTGAAGAAACCCACAACTCCCCCTACGATGGTTTCTGTAAATTCCGGTTCAGGATTGAGAAACCTCAAAAGAAAAACGACCAAAGCGGATGGTCCACTGACAATGTGCAGGATAAGCCTATGCTCAATATCAATCACAATAATCAATAAGTAAATAAAAAGGATCACGAGTCCCGAGATAAAAACGGCGTAAGAAGGGTTGGCGCGATAGATCAGATAGCCTCCAACCGCGAGCGTGATTTCCACCAGAGGAGCGCGCCATTCCTGAAGCTTCCCGCAATAAGCACACTCTCGATTTCCAGTAAGGAATGAAATCACACCTGACCAGGCCAGAGGCGTTTTCTTTGCACTGCAGGCAGGACAATGAAACCCTTTCGGACGACGATAATGAGGCAGGCTATCAGCCAGGAGGTTGATCACAACGCCCAAGATAAATCCCAGAAAAGTCACAAGGATGGACATGGGGCACATTATACAGACGAGGCAATCCTGGCGAAAGTCCTCCCAGGAAATAGATGCACAGGCTGGATCTCACCTATGATTCTTCCCAAAGGGAGCTACAGCTATGAGATGCCATCTCCTTTCTCGCGCCCACTCATGGATTTGTTCCATTCGAGGCTGCCTCGCTCTTTTGGGGTTGAGATAGGGGGTGTTGTGGGACGATGCCACCCCACAACATTGCAATGCCCACGTTGGTGCGCCTGATGCGGTATTTCCAAAAATATCCTCCCTGCTTATTGGACAGGCAGATATCAGAATGCTAGAATGCTTTTGTGTCAGATCATCTCCCTCGACCCCAGTCAGAACGAATCAGTGCGTTAACGGCGTTGATCCTCTTGACCTATGGGCTTATCAGGATGATCGTTCTCCCCTCCGTGGAAACGGAGATGGCTGTCCTTGGATTGCTGGTCAAGATTGAATTCAAAACTCAATCCATGATGCT
>MGNI01000186.1:4010-5591 GCA_001795115.1 Chloroflexi bacterium RBG_16_48_8
GGGACAGACTGGCTGATTCAAGGCCATCCACACAAAGATCGCTCACGCCTCGCCACAGAAAATTGGGTCATTCCAGCCATGGCGGCGGTTGCGGTCGGCGTGATTGTCATTCGCATTCCAGAAAGTCCTGCTCTGTGGATAGGATTGCTCCTGGGAGCTATTCTTCTCGTGGCTGTTCTTATAGCAGAGTTTATTGTGTACGACGCACGTGATCCCAGGTATGGGACTGTAGCCACCGTTCTAATGGGATTGGCGTTATTCCTGCTTCTGGCATCCTTCCTCACCATCCAGGTTCTTGAGGTTCGAGCCCTCTTTGCGATCCCACTGACCTTCTTTGCATGTCTTATCGTAACCTGGCGGCTCATGAAGCTGGTGCTCCCCGAGAACCGTGTCTGGCCTTGGGCTGCCTTGACTGGCTTTATCATCTCCCAACTTGCACTCGGTCTGCATTATTGGCCGATTTCCCCACTCCGTCGAGGATTACTCCTCGGACTTATCGCCTACCTGTGCTATCAATGGACGGTTTCGCACCTCCGTCAAGATGCAAATCGCCCACCCTTCCTGATTGAAATGGCCGTTATCGGCAGCCTATCTCTTCTTGCCATCCTGTGGTTGACTTAGCGGCTGCTGGATTCGCCCATCAAGAACAAGATCCTTGCCAACTCTTGATTCCGTCATTTCTCTTGATCACTTATCTAAGTCCACCTAAAAAACCTTTCAAGATAGAAGGGAGAGTAAATATGGGGGTGCGGGATTGAGCATTCTTTCATAGAGGGGTGAAAAGAAGATCTGAAATTTCAATAGGATCAACAAAAAATTGAAGGGGAAACCCCGCATCAAAAAAGCCCTATGGCCCTTGATGGATAAGGATGATGTTCGGATTTACTGCTCCTCCAATACTTCCTTGGCCTTCTCCTGCCGCCGTTTCAAGCGTGCACGCCACCCAATCAACCTTTCATTGCCCTGCAAAAGACGCTGAATGTTAAGTTTCAATCCCAGGAGCAAGAGCGCCTCGACAATGACTCCGAAATAAACATACGCCCAGGGCCCAGACCCATTCAAGGCGCGGACAAAGAAAATGATGGTTGCTATGAGTCCAGTTGCCATCGTCGCAAGGGACGCGTAGCCGACACCGAAGAGAAGGACGAGACCTACGGGCAGGATGATCAACATGCTGGGTGCCCAGATCCCTGTTGAAGCCCCGACTGTCGAAGCACCACCTGCACCTCCCCTGAATCGAATCTTCCCTCCACTGCGATCTAACAGAAAGATCGAATAATTGTGACCGACAACAGATAAGACTCCCGCTGCCGCGACAATCCAAGGATCCTCATTTGTGAAAACCTTTGCCAACCATACCGCACCGGCTGCTTTTAAAAAGTCAAAAAGGGTTGTGATTAAACCTACCCATAAGCCACCGGCTCGCATGGCGTTTGTTCCACCTGTCCGACCGCTATGCTCTTTACGTAAGTCCTTACCGGTTGACAGTCGAACAGCAAGTAAACCTATAGGAATGGAGCCCAGAAGATAAGCAAGTACCAATGCTAAAATGCCCATGCAGTGAACCCTTCTTAAGGTTAT
>MGNI01000186.1:5771-5916 GCA_001795115.1 Chloroflexi bacterium RBG_16_48_8
GTCTCAGAGGGCTCTGTTGCACCATGGACGTGGGAATGAAAAATCCCCAGCATTTGATAGCCTTCTTTCTCCATATGGACCATAGCAGCCCATTGCTCTTCTGGGGCTAAGCGAAAGCGATAGGGACTGTGTAACGCATTAGTTA
>MGNI01000186.1:5969-6800 GCA_001795115.1 Chloroflexi bacterium RBG_16_48_8
ACCTCAGGTAGACAGGAAATGACATGATTCTTCATAGCCTCCCAATGGCGCTCCTCTATTTTCAGCTCTGTGATTCCGTTCTCGGAATCAGGCAAAATGTTCATGACTGCAAGTCCTGGTACAGGGGCATTTCTCAAAAGAAAAGACAACCCTGCCGGATGAATAACCTTTCTGGTGAAACCATCGCTCTCTCAAATCAACCGACAATGCCTCCCTCCGTTAGATTGCGCAAATCCTTTAAAGCTCTCTCAATCTCTTCTGGAGTAATTGGACGAAGTTCATCTTTATGACGTAATACTCCCGCCTCAGCCTTTTCCATCGCGATCTCCCGAATAAATACATCTCTCTCAGATGATTCTTTTACCAATTTCGATCCTTCAACATAACCAATGAGTGGATTGAGTGCCGTCACAATGATCGCGTTCCGGGACAGCCATGCTTCAGCTTTCTTGCGATTGGCTTGAACACCCTGCACGCACTTCATCGTGAAGGCAGAGATCGCGCCGATCATGACCTGCATCATCTCGAAAAGATGATGTGCGATCACAGGCATCATGACGTTCAATTCCAATTGTCCTGCCTGGGAGGCCAATGCCACCGTCGCATCACAACCAATGACGTGGAACATGGCCATATTGAGCATCTCAGCCATGACAGGATTGACCTTGCCCGGCATGATACTAGATCCCGGTTGCACCGGGGGCAACCGGATCTCATCTAAGCCCGTCGAAGGCCCAGAGGAGAGCAATCGAAAATCGTTGGCGATACGGGTGAGTGTAATCGCCAGGGTTCTCAAAGAGGCGGAAAAATCTACCATATCAGCCATGGATT
>MGNI01000187.1:0-6826 GCA_001795115.1 Chloroflexi bacterium RBG_16_48_8
TGGTGTATCGAGAAAGGTGATCACACGATCCTTATGCTTCACCTGATATGCAGATATGTGCTGTGTAATTCCACCCGCTTCACCCTCTGCTACGTTGGCTTCTCGAATAGCATCTAGAAGGGTAGTCTTTCCGTGATCGACGTGTCCCATTATCGTAACGACTGGAGGTCGATCTTCTAACGCCTGCTTGTCCTCATCATTGATGAGCTGGCGCCAACGGGGTGCCTGGACTCTTTCTTCGGATGCTTCAATCTCTGGTAGAGCCATCGGATGGGCTTCAAATCCAAATTCCTCTACAACAATAGCAGCCGTATCAAAGTCAATTTGCTGATTGATGCTTGCCATCACCCCATTCGCCATTAATTGCTTAATGACATCAATTGGACTCACCTTGAGGGTCTCAGCCAATTCTCTTACGGTAATACTAGCGGGGATTTCGATCGTTTTATGCCCGTTCTCGCTCATCACGCACCTCCGGTGCAGACAACCTGGCTGCGTCGAGTGAGTGTCAGGAACGGGTTAAAGGAGAAACCTGTTTGTCATCACTCGTACTTCGCCAGGCCAAGCCGACTGGCTTGCCTCAATCAAGCTGTTCATCGGCCAAGTTTTTCATATACAACGACAATTCTTCAATCGTCTCATCTGTCAACTCTGTTCGCAATGCTCGGGCGAGTGAGCCAGGCAACGCTTTCTTCCAACAAGATTGCAGATTGTGAAGATAAGCACCTCGACCCGGTGCTTTTCCTGTTGGGTCTACCTTTACCCCATCTGGTCCATTCACGATGCGAGTAAGCGATCGCTTAGGTAATACCGTCCGGCATCCGACACAAGTTCGTTGGGGGATATGCTGACGACGCTTTGATTTCCGAGACGACACCTATGTACCTTTTAGTATTTTCCGATTTTAGATGGAGTCTAAGGGCTATAATCCTCCCAATCTTCCGCCCTACTTCGTTTTCTTCTCCTTCGCACTACTGTCTCGCCCAAGTCAGGATCATATTCTACAACACGAGTTTGTTTCTTCCGTTTCTTGGATTTTTTATCGGGTTCAAAATCCTCTTCCTCTGCGAAGACAATCTCTCCCTCTTGGTCATCTTCCTTTTCAAGCTTGACGCCCAAATTGTGAGCAAAGCCTGCGAATACTTTCTCCAAATCATCCTCAAGCTCTACCGGAATCTTCTCAAGAGCCTCTTCCTCATCACTGGTCTTAAGTTCTGGGAAGACTTCTTCAAAACTGATTGCTTCTTCGACTTCATCAGAAATTTCAACTGCAGCCTTTGGCATTACTTCTCCAGCTCCAAAGACGAGTTCTGGTTCGGCTTCTAGTTCAGTTCCCTTTTCCACCTCAATACCTTCAAACACTGCTTCTTCTGCACTAACAGGTTCTTCAACCAGCGCTTCTTCTAACCCAACCTCTTCTGAGATCGCCTCAACTTCCTTTAAAGTAACCTCGGCTTCAGGAACCTTCATAATTTCTACTTCAGGGAATGGGTAATCACTTAAGCTCGTCCGCAACTCATCCATAGCTTTGGGGCCAAATCCCTGCAAACCCAGGATTTTATCTTCATCCAGCTCCAACATCTCCATTACTTTGCCAGCATACTTAAATCCCGCTTCAAGAAGTAAATTCAAAACACGGGATGAAAGACCAATCTCCTCCAAGGGTACTTTGTATGCAGAGAGAGGGATACGCTCCCGGATAACCTCTAGTTTTGACCGCAGGTCTCTTCTGGCAGTATCTTTCTCCATGATAATCGCTCGTTGAACTCGATCCACAAAACGGGCAAGAATCTGATACTCTTCAGGGGGGATGGGTCTATTTTCTGCTTTCTTGGTGAGTGTACCTTTAACTTTAAGAACGGTTTCGGCTTCGGCCTTGGCAAGATCAACAAAAAGAGGATTTGTCTCGAGCAATTTCAACGATTCGATTGCGGCCTCTGGCAGACTCTTGATGTCGATCCTCCAGCTTGTTAATTTGGCCCCCAATCTTGCATTCACGCCTGAGCGACCAATAGCCAGGCTTAATTGATCCTCAGGTACTACTACAAGGGCTGTCTTGCCGCGATTCATATCTTCATCCAGGTAGACTCCTGAAACACGAGCAGGGCTAAGAGCCTTCGCAATGAATACCTCTGGATCAGAGTTCCATTCGATGACATCGATTTTTTCATCGTTCAGATCACGAACGATGGACTGTATTCGTACCCCTCTTAAGCCCACACACGCCCCTACAGGGTCGACACCATCCCGGAGGGCTGATACGGCCACCTTAGCTCGTTTGCCCGCCTCTCTAGCAATAGCTTTTATCTCAACCAATCCCTGGTTGATTTCTGGCACTTCCATTTCGAGCAGGCGTCGCAGCATATACGGGTGAGAACGAGACACAACGATAACAGGTCCACGAGAGGATTTCCTCACCTCCAAAACATAAACACGAACCCGATCGCGCACTCGAAAGTGTTCGCCAGGGATCTGTTGATTTCGAGGTAAGATCGCTTCTGCTCGACCTAAACCGATAGTGACTGCCTGGGGAGTGATCGAGTGGACTGTGCCATGCACCATATCACCTTCACGCTCAATGAATTCATCATATTGAGCATCGCGTTCTGCTTCTCGCAAACGCTGTAAAATAACTTGTTTGGCTGTCTGTGCAGCCACTCTGCCGAAGTCTACTGGCGTCGCATCGACCAGCAGGACACTTCCAATATCCACTTCTGGATCAAATTGTTTTGCAGTTGAGAGCTGGACTTCGGTTAATGGGTTTTCCACCTTATCAACCACTTCCTTCTCAGCGAATACACGTAGCCCACCTGAGTCGGGATCAATTCGCGCTTCAATGTTCTGTGCGCTGGAGGCATTTACGGAACGTCGATAAGCGGAAACCATAGCTGCCTCAAGAGACTCAAGCACAGTGTCCTTGGACAAACCGGATCGTTCAATAATTTCATTGAAGGCAAGAGCAAATTCGCTCTTCATCTTTCTAACTTCCTCACTTTTTATGTTTTGTTAATTGTGTATACACACAGAAAAGTGGGGTAACTATCCCACTTTTCCAGAACGTTACACATTCGGAATCGGATTAATCAAATTCTAGCATAGAGAGGAACAGGATGCAAGATACAACATCTTTTTCTCTTTCTTGGCTCTTTCTAGGGCTTTCTAAGAATATGCCAACTCACAATGTCGCTCCCTGGATCGCTTCAAACAATCGTCTTGCCTTCCAGGCATCACATTCTAAGGATCTATTCTGAGGAAGATCCCTGCCTTATCTCTTCAATAACCGAACATCCTTAAGAGAGTTGAACCCAATCGAAACCTCCACCTGAAAAGGATGGGCTCGTAACATCCAGTACCAACTCAACACAAAATAGATAGACCGGATCAAGGAGAGCTAATGGATCGAAATTCCAAGTCCAGAAGATCAGATTCTTTTGCCAATCATCCATCGTAAAGAGATAAAGACGGCTGATCTCGGAGGCAAAAGGGAATGATGCACCAGTATCCTATTTAATTAACACTCTCCTCAAACAAAGTATCCTTCAACAAATAAAGATTCTTGTCATGGATGAAGAGAATATTCACAACACGAGTCGATTCTGGTGTCCTCAAGAATGAGCGTTTTTCGAAAGTCATTTGACGCCTATCAAGGGAGCCCTTATCATACCTCCTGACCATTATCCCACCGAGGTGACTCTATGGAAGTAGGTTTGGTTCGAAGAATCGATATCGACACAGAAATGCAGCTATCCTATCTGGATTACGCCATGAGCGTGATCGTGGCTCGCGCCCTGCCAGATTCACGCGACGGTCTCAAGCCAGTCCACCGAAGGATCTTACACGCCATGCACAGCATGGGGATTCGATCGGATGCAAGCTATAAGAAATCAGCTCGTATTGTTGGAGAGGTGCTGGGGAAGTACCACCCCCACGGTGACATGGCTGTATACGATGCCATGGTTCGTATGGCACAAGATTTTTCCATGCGTTACCAAATTGTTGAAGGGCAAGGGAATTTCGGATCTGTGGATGGCGATCCCCCAGCAGCTATGCGGTACACAGAAGCACGCATGTCTCCTCTGGCCATGGAAATCCTTAAAGACATTGATAAAAACACGGTTGACTTCGTTGATAACTTCGATGGTTCTTTGCAAGAACCTACTGTGCTTCCAGCCGCGGTACCTAATCTACTGGTCAACGGAGCCACAGGTATTGCAGTCGGCATGTCAACCTCCATTCCTCCCCATAACATGCGCGAAGTCTGTGACGCTTTAACGTTTCTACTGCATAACTGGTCTCGAATCGAGCAGATAAGTCTTGATGACTTGATGAATTTTATCAAAGGCCCCGATTTTCCAACCGGTGGGATTATCGTTCGTGAGAAAGCGGATAATGGTGAAGGTTTAAGATCTGCATATGGCAGCGGTAGAGGGAAGATCACGCTGCAAGCCAAGGCCCATCTCGAAGAGATGGGACGCGGGCGCTCCAGGATAATCGTCACTGAGCTACCATTTCAAACCAACAAATCCAATCTTATCGAGCGAATCGCAGGTCTGGTCAGATCCGGTGTTCTGGAGGGCTTAGCGGACCTTAGAGATGAGTCCGACAGGCAAGGGATGCGGATTGTCATCGAACTCACAAAAAATGCAGATCCTGAGAAAGTGTTGACAAATCTTTACCGGCGTACGCCTATGCAGGCCACATTCAGTGTCATTATGCTTGCTCTAGTCGATGGCGAACCAAGATTGTTAAGTTTGAAACAAGCGTTAAGGGTTTATCTTGAACATCGTATGGATGTTGTTCGCCGTCGCAGTCGTTTTGAACTCGATCGGGCGAAGAAACGTTCACATATCCTTGAAGGCCTGCTGGTAGCTTTGAAAAATCTTGATGAAGTCATTCAAATCATCCGGAATTCCCGAGATGTTGAACATGCCCAAGATCGATTAATCAAGCGCTTCAAACTCACCGTCATTCAAGCCGACGCCATCTTGGAAATGCCTCTTCGTCGACTTTCAGGCCTGGAAAGGAAAAAACTGGATCAAGAATATCGGGAGGTTTTAGCCAAGATCAAAGAGTTGGAATCTTTATTGAGATCGGAAGTCAAAATTCGTAATTTTATCGTTCAGGAAATTTCCCAGATTAGAACTAACTACGGAGATTCACGAAGAACACAGATTGTAAGTACAAAAAGAGATGGCAGATCTATCAGCGCGCCTCTTACCGCCACAGATTTCGCATCCACCAAGGATACCTGGATCGTTATCACACAGAACAACCTCATTTCACGTTCTCCGACACAGCGACTACCGCGTTTAGCTGGACGGTCTGCCCCCAAATTGGTCATTGGAGCTACAGGGAGGGATACACTTTATTTATTCGAAAAAACTGGTCCTGCAACGGCTCTCGCCATTCACACGATCCCGGAAGCAGCCGATCCGGATGAAGGAATTCCGATTGCCAGTGTCAGTGCATTTTCCGCCGAGACTGAAATCACCGCTGGAATTGCCCTGCCGCAAGACTTATCAGAAGAACGATTGCAGGAAACCTATCTTGCCTTCGTGACTGAAAAAGCCATGATTAAAAAAACTGCCCTTCAGGAATTCCCTGGACCCCTCGCAAAAACTTTCCAGGCTGTGAAGGTCGCAGCGGACGATGCTTTGATGTGGGTCCGATTTACCACCGGTAAGGATGATCTTTTATTGGTCAGTCGATCAGGAATGGCGATCCGCTTCTCAGAGACGGATGTCCGCCCAATGGGTTTGATGGCTGCGGGTGTTAACGGTATGAAATTGGAGGATCCACAAGACCGGATCGTCGCAGCGGATGTTTTCCAAAAGCGTGGGGATATTTTCATTCTCACAGATCGCGGTATTGCGAAGCGATCAGCACAATCCCAATTCCCCCGCCAAGGAAGGTATGGAAAAGGAGTCCTGGTATGGAAATCCGGTGAGGTTGTAAAGCTAGCAGGTGCTGCTATTGGATTATCTGATCAACGCGCAATAGCCTTCCTCAAGAAAGCTGCTTCGCGATCGGTCCGATTGGGTGATGCAGTACACAGAAACCGGACCGCATCCGGAAATCCATTATTTCCTGTTAAGGAAGATGATCAAGTCCTCGCATTATCCGCTGTCATCCAACGCCCCGAGATGGTGCAGGGAGAAAGCAAAGGTTCTTCCAAGAAAACAACATCACAGACGGGATCCCCGAGGGTAGCAAAGGCTTCAACAACTTCCTCCAGGAGTACTTCGACGAAAAAAAACACACCCCAAAAGCCAACACATAAAAAGACCTCGAGGAGGGATCGGATCACAAAGTCTGGAACCACTCGCCGGTCGGGTTCCAACCGAACCAAATCAAGTTGAGAAGTCTGGGGGCGCATTCCGAGCAATGTTGGATCAAACACCCTATGAATGCATCTCTCTTCTCACGAAATGTTTTTCGGTGGATTCATAAAACAAAAGCACCAAACAAGGGTTCTGAAGCCCCTTGCTTTGAGGAAGTGGTACTCTTTAAGGATTCTCGGGGAAATCATAGAGAATGCGATTTGCGCTGGTCGTACAGGTGCAGGCTTCAATAACTTTAGAGCCCTTTCTCATGGTTCCTAGATAGGGTTCATCCCCATATTCGACCACCCAACCATCCAGCACAAAGGGCAGCGACCCCGCCGCTGCTATCCATTCCCCATTGTACCGTCGTGCGATGTGGAAATGTGTTCCGGTTGAACGCCCTCCTTCGCAGGAAGGGTGGCCAATCCGGTCTCCAACCCCCATCAAAGCTCCTTCCATGACACGATCTTTCTCTGCCACGTGGAAAAAGAAAAGCACCCAGC
>MGNI01000187.1:6849-9904 GCA_001795115.1 Chloroflexi bacterium RBG_16_48_8
TCCAGATCAAGGACTACCTTCGCATCTCCACTGCGGGTGATCACACCTTCCGCAGGAGCAGCAATCCACTCATCTGATTCTACACAACCACTTTCAACAGCGGGAGGTGCGAAATCAACCGCTGCATAGGGTAGACATGTACCCCATGAATAGTGAGGGCCTGCGGAGTAGTCCCAAATTCGACCAGGAAGAAAAGGAAGGATGAATTCTGGCTGCTGCAAATTTGCTGGGATCAACTCGATATCGTTGAGAAAGGGATCTGCCCATAAATCTTCATACGTACGAACAAATCCATCCGGACCAACAATCCCTTCAAAATCCTCCAGGTTGTAAAGGCCTGCAAATAGATTTTGGATAGCCACGGTGCCAGCATTCTGCCAAGGATTTGGACGTGTCAGGTGACCATCGATCAGGTAAATCTCCTTTAAATCACCTGTGCGCCAACCGTAATATCCGTCACACAGTCGCTCAGCGGCCCATTGAAGCTGACGGTAAAGCCCTTGATAGAGGGGATCCTTAAACCCGAGAGGATATTTAACCTTATCATCCTCTTGAATTGGATTGGTTAAAGCCTGACTTTGAAACTCCAATAATGTAAGGAACAGCCTGGGATGAATGGAATAATCCATCGCGACCATTTCGATTACTTCCCAGGCCGAACGTTGTCTATTATCGATATAACCTGTCATATTTGTTAGGAAACCACTACGACGCCGAACTTCATCCTCTACATCGAACGTGACGGCCGATGGCCCATTGATAACCTCGCTATCAGGAAGAATTTGAAAAGCAGAACCTGTAAGAGGTAGAAAATAGGCCGGAATCCGCATGGGCATTTGGGGAGGTAATGTGGTTACATCAGCCGGAATATTGGGATTGGCGGAGAGGATTTCTTGGATGGATGTGTTAAAGTGTGAGGCCAGAGCAGGGAGATTGTCACCGCTTTGAGCAACATAATCGACCAGATCCCCAGGCGAGTGCACCGTTTCGGTGGGTTGTGGTGTCATTTGCAAACTTCCGTTTGGTAAAGAAGACACCTGTGTTGTTCCCGCAGGTTCACCCAGAGGAAAACATCCTGCCAAAAACAATGCGGCAAAAATGGTACCAAGAAACAAGGACATTCTCTTCATCTTGAAATGAGAGTCTCCTTGGTCGCACAGGTGCAGGCCAGGATGGTTTGATCCCCTTTCGTCAAAGCTCCTTGATAGGGCAAAGATCCAGCATGAGCCACCCAACCACTAAGCTCAAAGGGCAAGGGTCCATCCGCCAAGATCCATTCTCCATTGTACTTGCGGACCAGGTGAACATGAGTGCCAGTGGCAAAACCACCCTCACAGGAAGGATGTCCTATCAGATTATCTTGTTCAAGGAAAGCACCCTCTCTCACACGGTCCTTTGTAGCGACGTGCAAATAGAGCAATACCCATCCTGTCTGTTCAAGGCCGTCACCATCCAAATCAACAACCACAAGGCCATTCTCGCTGCGAAGGACAAGACCGGGAGCAGAAGCAACGAGCCACTCCTCAGAGGTTGCGCATCCCGGTTCTGCTGCAGAAGGTGCAAAGTCCAAAGCAGCCCAGGCTGCTTCACGTTCCCAGGCACCGTGAGGTCCGCCAGTGAAAGCCCAAACACTTCCCGGAAGAAAGGGCAGGATTAGATCCGGTTGTGCAAGGCCTGGCTCATAAAGGGGATGAAAATATTCCCAGGGGTCACCAAAAAGCTCCTTATAGGCCTTGATAAAGCCATCTGAGCTGAGATCATTTAACCAGGTTTCCTCTGTGCCTCGATTCGCGAAGACATATTGCAGAGCCACAGTTCCCGCATTCAAAGTTGGAGCCAACCGAAATTGCGATCCATCCGCCAAGGACAACCCTAGCAGGGATCCATCTCGCCAGCCGTAATACCCTCGGCCCAACTCATTCGACATCCATGTTAATTGACGATAAAGTCCACGATAATCAAGATCTTCAACGCCAAAAGGGTAATAGGCCTGATTCCCCACGGGTGGGGTCGGATCTGTTACCCAGCCACTGTAGTACTCCAACAATGCCAATAACAACCTGGGATTGATAGAATGGACAAGAGCGGATCGAATGATGACTTCAGCGCCAGACATGCTGCGACCGTTGAGAATTTCCTGGTAGGAATTCAAGTATCCCCCCTGGCTCTCAATGAAGCTCGCAATGTCAAACTCTGCTGCATGAGGTGAGTAGACCACTTCGCTATCCGGAATCCAGCGATCTTCTGGGCTGGTCATTTCAAGCTGATCCGGAATGATCAAAACCAGACCTGGATCGAGCAAACTACCTTCTTCAGGGAGGCCATCAGTTGTCGATCGAATATCTTCAAGGACAACCCCAAAGCGGATTGCTAAATTGCGCAATGTATCACCCGGCTGGGTCTCATAGAGAATATTATCTCCCCTACCACGAACGCCCAGGGTTGGTGTGGGGGGAAGCGTTGGTGAAGAGACAGGTTCAGGTCGTGAGGGTGTTGAGGTGGCTAGAGTAGGAATAGGTATCTCGCTCACAACAGGAGATGGGCTTGCCGTTGTTCTGGGCCGCTCCTCGGTTGCTGAAGGGTCCTCAGCCGCGCTTTCGACGGGAAGGACAACGTCCCCTCGAGTGCACGCTAAACCCGCAAGAATCAAGGCAGTCACGGGAAGGATCCATTTTAATTTCTGGCAGGTAAAAAACACAACCTAAGATACCTCATCGGGAAATCTGATTGTATGACGCTCGGCAAGAACAAGCTCGAAGTTCTTCGTCTCCACGTACTAAAGAACCTTCGTAAGCCCAGCCTGCACTCTTCGGGATCCACCCCCCTAGATCAAAGGGAATAGGGCTATCTGTATTGATCCAGACACCATTATACTTGCGTGCAATGTGAAGATGAGTACCTGTTGATATGCCACCCTCACAGGATGGATGACCTATTCTAGCGCCAGCTTGCAAGTAGGTTCCCTCCAGTATGCGTTCCCATGTATCGATATGCAAATAGAATAAGACCCAACCTGTTTGCTCGTTCCCATCTTCGCCCAAATCTTGAATGACTT
>MGNI01000187.1:9936-10328 GCA_001795115.1 Chloroflexi bacterium RBG_16_48_8
CCGCCCCGGCGCCCACCCACTCGGCTGATGGATAACATCCAGGTGAATTACTGGAAGGTGCAAAATCAAGCGCAGCCCACTCATTGTAATTGCCAAAAGCACTGTGTGGCCCTCCTGTGAAAGACCACAGGACACCCCGCTCAAATGGAAGTTCCAAGGGTGGCTGTGTAAGATCCGGTGGTATCAGAGGTTCAACAGCTACTTCAAAGGGATCACCGAAGAGTGATTCATAGGTCAATGAAAAACCATTCTGATCGATGACCTGACGCCATTCTTCCACGGAATATAGCTGAGAAAAGAAGTGCTGTAGGCCTACCGTCCCCGCGTTCACTCCAGGACCAGGTGGCACAACTCTCCCGTCTGGAAAGCTATATGGACCAACCCAGCCAGCT
>MGNI01000187.1:10350-18791 GCA_001795115.1 Chloroflexi bacterium RBG_16_48_8
ATTAAGCTGATCTGCTGCCCAAGACAATTGGCTGAAGAGACCTTTTTTGGCTGGATCGTACCATCCAATCGGATAGAGATCGAACCCCAACTCTTGACTATCCCCTCGGACCCATCTACTCTGGAATTCAAGAATGGCTAAAAGAAGTCTTGGATTTACGGAATAATTCTCGGCAACGATCTGGAGGATCGCTGTTCCATCTACAATTTCATCATCAACTTCCTCCCAATAATTGGCCAGAGGTCCCTCAGGCGAGATCACAGCTAATATGGAATCCAAATCGATGACGGAAGGACCATAAACAAGCTCCGAATCAGGGATGACTTTAAAGCTCGGGCCAGGAGGTTCAAGCGTGGGTGGTGGAATGATAAGAACTTGTCCTACGCCCAGCAAATTGGGATCCAGAAGACCATTGGTATCCTGAATCTGTGTCATAGCTACGCCGTACTTCTTTGCAAGGTCATTCAGGGTATCCCCTACCCGGACAATATAAGTCTCAGATGTATCCCGTAACTGCGGAGTGGGTCGAATCGCATCCGGAGTAGGAGTTGCCTTGGGTTCAACAATTTGGACGGTAGAGGTTGGATCTCCTTCTGTAGGAGAAGTTGTGGGGGTTGACGTTGGAATAGAGGTATAGGTTGCTGTTGCAGGATTTTGCGGTGGTTCTGTTACCCATTCAGTAACCTGATAGTCTCCTCGAGAACAGGCGACTATTCCCGCTAATAGAACAAAACTGGGCCAAAGAACCTTCTTCCAATGGTGCAACACTAAGGATTTTTTCATTTCTTCTTTCAAGGAGACAGCCTCATTTTCAACAGCCTTGGGTAGATAAGAGATAAGGTCTGGTTTTGCCTTAAGAACTCCAAGTTGGGAGCATACCATAACGATCACTGACTGATTTCGACGTTGAAACCGCCACTAATGCCACGCTTTGCTTGTCCACTGACACCATTCGTTCTTTTAAAGTATCAAGAAATGTGCCAGGTTGAGAATTAATTGTACTCATCAATAGGGCCAATGAGGTGAATAAATTGTTCAGGATTTTTCTTCAATCTCCTGTTTTTACCCCATTGGACCGAATTTAACCAGGTACTTTCCACGGTACAATCCAGGTGTTGATAGAGATATACCCAGAAGTGAAATGGGACGCACATCTATACGTCCCATTTACGTTGGCACAAGCTGCACTCCTCTCTTGACTGAGGGTCAGAAGAACTTTTCCATGATGTACGTCGGCTCAACCACCCTTTGGATCTGATTTTCATGATCAATGAAAGACCACTCACCCGGGTCTTCAGCGATAACTTGGTATCCGTAACGCTCATAAAGTCTTCGTGCATCCAGATTCTCTTTAACAACACCAATAAGCACCCGCCGGAATGCTCTTTCTAATAGAATTTCTTCAGCTCTCTCAATAAGCGAACGTCCAATTCCTCGATTCCGAAATTCCGATTTGACTCGAAAGGAATACAAATAGCCTGTATAGGGGACGGGTCGTGGGTCAGCATGCACCGTGCTGAAGAGAACGAAAATTTGGCCAACAATGTTCCTGTTGCAATCCGCCACAAGCAAGGCCTGTCTTCCCCTTTTCGCCTCCTTCATGGCCCGCCGATACACAAGTCGGAAGCGACTGAATTCACCTCCCCATTCCAAGGATGGCAAGTCTTTTTCAGTCGCTTCCCTTATCTTTACTGTAACAAGATCGGCCTTATCCTCTTGCCTTTTCAACCAGTTTGGATAGGAGCACATTTTCTTCCTTTAGACTCTTAACCTCACCATCTAACCATGCATCTCGTAAAGTCTGCAGAATGGTACGATAGTTAGGACCTGGAAGTAAGCCCAGCTCTCGTAAAGTATCTCCAGTTGCTCTGGGTGTAACAAACCTCCACTCACGGAGATAGTTATCGATCACTTCTTGGCAATCTGCTCGATCGATCATCCCCAACCACATGACGAGCAACGCCTCCTCGCGAAGATCCTCCAATTCCCCGACAATCTTGCTAGGCGACATCTCTAAGCATAAACGAGTCAACTCGCTGCTGGATCGGTTCGCATCGATAATATTATTCCGCATTATGGCAGAAAAATGCAATCGTTCACAGACGGCCTGAACCTCCTTCATTTTTAACCTAAATAGCAGTAATGCGTAATAGAAGAAGCTTTGGGATGGAACTGATGTTATTCGCCAGTGATATGGTGGGGAGAAAGCAGCTACTTGATTGAAAACCTTTTCAAGATCCTCATCCCAAATTAATGCAGGATGGATGGCTGATAGAAGTCCAATCTCATCCAGCCGTTGCATAATCGCTTGAGGCTGCTCCTCCTTAAAAATAGACTCCAGCTCATTTCGGATACGATCCCCGCTTACCCGATCAAGTAGAGGAAGGGCTTCCTGCAGCAACTCCAATGAGCGTGGTTCGATAGTGAAATCCAATCTCTGCTCAAGACGGACAGCCCTCAACATCCTGGTAGGGTCGTCTATAAAACTCAAAGAATGAAGCACTCGGATGAAACGATCACGCAAATCTCTTCCACCTCCCCAATGATCTAAAACTTCACCATAATGGCGTCCGTCCAACCGAAGGGCAAGTGTATTAATAGAAAAATCACGGCGGTGCAGATCCAACTTAATATTCCCTCGTTCTACGGATGGAAGTGCTGTGGGATGCCGGTAGAATTCTGTACGTGCCGATATAAGGTCTAAGGTAGGGGGAATTTCCCCTGGGTTGATTCGCTCTTGGTCCAAAGCAGCCAACAAATCCGGGTGGTTAGGATCCAATGCCCATTTTGCTGTTCCAAAACGTTTATGGCTGCTCACGCGCCCCCCAAATTGTTCCATCAGCGCTCGAGCCAGGCTGATAGCGTTCCCCTCCACCACAAGGTCAAAATCCACACTGGGTGCTCTTAAGAGAAGATCTCGCACAAATCCGCCCACGATGTACAAAGCTGCGTTCTCTTCTTCAGCTTGTTGAGCGACCAGTCTGAGGAGACGTAAAACGGCTGGCGTAAGAGCTCCTTCGAGTCGGTCTGCCAAATTGGTTTCATCTGCACTCACTTCTACTTCTGCTAAGGTCTTAAGAAGATCGGTGCGAGTGACAATGCCAACAATCTCACCGTTCTCAGGATTAATAACTGGGACCTGACCCCAATCGGACTCGATCATCACTTGCTGTAAATGCTGTATCGAGTCGGAGGGCTGAACGGAAAGACTACCAGCGTTCATCACACTGGTAACCGCCACATGTCCCATACCATGAGCAGTAGCGCGATCCACCGCTCTTCGAGTCAGCAAACCTATCACTTTGTCATTTTCTACGACAGGATAACCCTCATAGCCAAACCGCTGCATTTTCTCAGCCGCCTCAGCTACAGTCGCTGAAGAAGATAAAAGCTGTGGACCGCGGGACATGATTTCGCCAACCGTTTTTTCGGGCTGAACCAGTTCCGGGAGAAGTTGTAACAACTTTTCACGAACAATCTCGACCGATTGCTCTCGAATAAGCGCAGCAGCTGCTCGACTATGACCTCCACCCCCAAAATGTGCAGCAACTTCCGAGACATCCAGTTCGTCAGCCGTAGAACGTGCAACCAACTGCACGTGTTCATTCAACCCCACTAGGACAAACAATCCCGTTGGATCGAAAAGATCGCGAAGTTTATGGGCAATGGTGGAAATCTCATCCACAAATCCCTTGGCGGTGGTATGAGCTATCACAACCGTCATTCCATGAAAAGAGAGGCTCTCTGCCGATTCAAACAAACGATCATAGAGTTTCTGCTGCTCAGCCGAGAGCGGATGGTTAAGAAAATCGGAGGCAATCTTAAGACTGGCACCATGGTCCAACAACCATGCACACGCCCGTACATCGCGAGGGGTTGTTCCACCGTAAGTGAGTGAACCGGTATCCTCATATATCCCCAAAAGAAGCAACGTAGCGAAGATCAGATCTAACTCTAATCCCAAATCCTGGATGCCTTCAACCAGAAGAGTGGCCGTTGCTCCGGTTTCCTCAAGATGGGTAGTCCATGAAGTGGGAAGGTCCGAATTGGGTGGATGATGATCGACAACGAATACCTTTGTATCCGAACAAGAACCTTTTACCGAGGGCATATTCTGTGTATCAACGAGTGTGATACTTTCGATAGGATCGCGTTGAAGATCTTCATATTCCACAAAAGGTAGGCGATCACCATAGAGGGTCAAATATGCCCTCACATTACGATTGAGCCGACGGGGAAGAACTGGAAGGACCTCGGGATTTAAAAGGCTTGCTGCCAGCAAGGATGCTATAGCATCAAAATCCGCCTGCTCATGGGTCAATATCAATTGCATGATATGCAGCCCTCGAATCACAGGATAAGCAGAAGGCTCTCGCATGTATCAAGGCAAAATCTACCTTGGTGTAGCTACAATGAAATGAGTGAAGCCAAAATAAATAAGTGATGGCATCTGCTGTAAGGATTATACAACGATGCGCAGTTGAATATCTTCGGTGAAAATATCTAAGCTTTTTATCGTACGCGTCTTACAAGGTTCGTAGCTCAAGCAAAATACCGATGAAATTCCTGCTTCCGACAGCAGACCCATCCACATGAGTGAGTTCGAAATGGTTTGAAATCAGGGGGATGATCGCATCCCTTGATCGATGAGGATCAAACCCTCCAATCCTGGAAGCTTCAGCTCGCCAGCGCCACTTCCCAGGGTGACTTCCCTCTCATTAAGCGCATCCCATAATGGCTTTGCCTCAGGCAGAACCCGTTTGGTAAGAACCTTCTGCAGGTCAATTTCCTTTCCAGATGCATTGACAACAAGAACTGCTTTTCGTTCACCCATCGATCGAGAGAATACGAAAGATTGAAGTTCATCAACCTCTACCATCCGCTCAAAAGTTCCCTTCCGTAATTGTGGATACGTTTTCCGTATTTGAATAAGTTTCTTGAGAAACGATCGGTGCTCCAGATCCCAAGTTTCCTCCTCCCAAGGAAAGGCACGGCGGCAATCAGGATCCTTATCTCCTTCCATCCCGATCTCATCACCGTAGTAGATGTTTGGGATTCCTGGAAAGAAAAACTGGATCAGAGTCATGAGGCGGACCCGCTTTTTATCCCCACCACTTAAAGTCAGTAAACGTTCTGTGTCATGCGTGCTGAGAGGCAGTAGATGCGCGAGGTTATGTTCTTGTGGATAGGCATTGGTCAACCTTTCAAGATTCGATCCAAATGCCATGGCGGAAAGCGAGCCCTTTATGAAAAACCGGATCAGTTCATCTCGGAAAGGGTAATTCATCAAACCATCAAAATGCTCATCCCCAACCCAGCGAGGATTGATATCCCAAATCTCACCAAGGAGATAGGCTTCTTTATTTACAGATTTAACGACTTGACGGAACTCCGCCCAGAAAGAATCATCGTTAATTTCATTGGGAACATCCAGACGCCAACCATCAGCACCCTGTTCAATCCAATAGCGCGCAACCTTTAATAAAAAAGCCCTCACTTCAGGATTGTCCGTATTGAATTTTGGCAGACTCCTGACTCCCCACCATGCTTCATAATCCTGAGCTTTCCCAGTTCCATAAGCCTTAAGTGGGAAGTGATGAATATGGTACCAATGGACATAGGCGGAGAATTCCTGATTTTCAAGCACATCCTGGAAAGCAAAGAAACCCCTCCCACAATGATTGAAAACACCGTCCAGAATCACCCTGATATTGTTGCGGTGCGCAAGCCTCAGAAGGGACCTAAAATCATCCGTAGTTCCCAATTTTGGATCGATCTTGAAGTAGTCCGTAGTGTTATATCGATGATTGGATGTGGATTGAAATATGGGGTTAAAATAAAGGGCATTGATACCTAAATCGAGCAAATAGTCGAATTTGTTAATTACGCCTTGTAAATCGCCCCCCTGGAAACCATGAATCGTTGGTTTCGATCCCCATGATTGGATATTTGCAGGATCATTATGTTTATCACCATTTGCAAAACGGTCCGGAAAAATTTGATAAATAATTGCGTCCGATACCCAATCAGGAACAGGCATAACCTTACCTCGTGTTATTTTGTAGGATGATCTATCTGCTTCCTATTAGAAAAGGCTCTGCATCAGTATCCATCCATTTGAAGATGTTAATCCCCACCAGATGCTGCAAAACGTAAATCTTTCTCAATATTGAAATATACCCAGCGGATGACGAAGTAGGGATCATACCCTCTGCGAGCGACATCAACTGCAGCGAGTTCCAAATGCTCAGTAAAGATACTGAATTCTGGATACAGCGGAAGGGCTATGTTCATTCCCATGGCAGTCATCATCTCTTGAAGCCATCTCTCCGTAGTGGGCACGGATTTTAAAACGGGAACATGTTGGCCCAAGGTAGATCGGGCAAAGTCCTCCTGCACTTCAGGTGTTAGCAGATATCTGGCAAGGATCCATGCAGCGTTAAAATCCTGCTCTTCGGCTGCAGCGCCAAAGAAGATATTTCTGCTCCAAGCATAGCCTGTGAGCGTATTCTCGGTTGGGGAATAAATAGGCCACGGATCGATCGCCACCTGTTCCATACCAAGGGCTTCCATGATACGTGCGGAATTCCAACTACCATCGACCAACCAGGCTGCTTGCCCAGCCTCAAAGGCTTCAAGATCATCTTCCGTGTTGAGTGTTACTGGACCTGCCAAACGCAATTTCTGTAATATATCCAACCAACATTCCCCAGCTCGCAGGGTTAATGCCAACTCCCCATCCACACCCAGAAGTTCTCCACCACAAGCCTGCAGGAACGCCCCCGTTTGAAGAAATCCCAAATCCAACCGGATGCCAATAAGATCCTCCCCTTCAAGCTCTTGAGTGAGGCTCACCAAATCATCCAGTGATGCTGGGGACTCGGAGATCAGGCTGCGGTTACGATACAGGAGGATACCTTCCATGGACAGGGGAAGACCATAGATGGATTGATTGAATGCAACTCCCTCTAAGGCTACAGGCTGGATCGAGCCTAGAAATTCCTCTGTCGCCCTTCCATCAAGTTCACGGATAGAACCATCCTGTACGAGCTGTTTCGTCCAATCTGAAGGACCGATCAACATCGTTGGTTCCATACCCTCCTGGACAGCAGCTCTAAAGCGATCTAAAAGTTCAGCAGAAGGAAAATAAGATACCGATATCTGTATTTCAGGAAACCTTTCTTGAAATGCTTCCAGGTGATGGAAAAGGACCATGAGCTCCGGTTCTGTCCAATCCACCCACAGGGAAATCTCCCCCTGCACATCCGGTAATTTCGTTGGAGAAGGCTCTGGGGTAGAGGTGGGCGCGAGCGTTGGCGAAGGGGATGGGGTAGATGTCAATGGAGCAGTTGGTGTGGCTATAGGTTCAGAACCACCAGCTTTGCAGGAGACCATTAAAACCAAAATGCAGGTCAAAGCAATGACTCTCCTTAGAACGCTATCAAGAGGCTCGGGCATACACTCTCACTTCATCCTTCCGATTTTTTGCTGATCGTCGCATTTCTCAGATTGGTTTCTCCCCCTCAAATTCAGGAGTTTACCACAAGCGCGCATCAAAGAGCAGTACATGGATTCCGGATTACCTTATTAGTATCTCATCACAGGACTGAATCCCACAGGTATAATGAACAACATGAATACCTGCAAAGGATCTTCTTGGAGATTTATACTCTCTCCACCAAGACCAGGAGCATGGAACATGGCTCTTGACGAAGCTATTCTAGAAACCACCATCAAAAAGGGAGCCTATCCAACCCTTCGCTTATATTCCTGGTCGCACCCTTGCCTTTCTCTGGGTTATGCACAACCTATCTCTCAAATAGATCTTGACCGAGTCCAGGCATTGGAATGGGATATCGTTCGCCGCCCTACGGGGGGACGTGCCATCTTACATGCTGATGAACTTACCTACTCTGTGACTGCAACTTCAGACAATCCCCATTTCGCTGGTGGCGTACTCGAAAGTTATCGACATATCAGCCAGGGATTGGTCAGTGCCCTTGAAATGCTCAAGTTAGAGATCGAGATCCAACCGGAAGTAAAACTTTCCAACGATGAACGTGAACAAGCCATTTGCTTCGAGTTGCCCAGTTCCTACGAAATCAAAGCGGGCGGCAAGAAGCTTGTTGGCAGTGCGCAAGTCCGCCGCGGGGGAGGTATCCTTCAACACGGCAGCCTTCCCCTGGCAGGGGATATCACACGGATTTGCCAGGTCCTGGCCTATCCTGATGAGGAACAACGGAATTATGCGGCTTCCCATTTACGGGAGCGCGCCACAACCTTAGAGCAGTTATTGGGTGAATTCATCCCATGGCAAGATGCTGCAAATGCCATGGTTGCAGGTTTTGGAGAAGCCCTTGATATCCATTTAGAGCAGCAAAATGTATTGGAGGAGGAATGGGAACGGGCGGAGACATTATGCAGAGAGAAGTATGAGCAGC
>MGNI01000188.1:0-260 GCA_001795115.1 Chloroflexi bacterium RBG_16_48_8
ATCTGGTTGCCTCTGAACCGACTTCGACGCTGACGCAGACTCCAAGCCCGACGCCGACCAGGATGCCAACTGCCACGCCAACGCCCATACCCCTGGTCTGGTCCCGGATCTCGTCGGGCCGCGAATTCTCAAGGGACAACATCACCGCCATTGCGATGGATCCCAGCGATCCCTGGGTGATTTACGTGGGAACAGAGAACGCCGGGATCTACAAATCCATCGACGGCGGGATCTCCTGGCAGCCCCCACAGAATGGCTTG
>MGNI01000188.1:276-1830 GCA_001795115.1 Chloroflexi bacterium RBG_16_48_8
TCGTGATCGACCCGATAGACCCAAGGACGATCTACGCCGCCGTGTCAGTCGGGGGTGTGTATAAGACGACAGATGGGGGAGCGAGTTGGTTTGCAATGAATGAAGGAATTGACCATTATGGGTGGGAACCGGTTGCATCTTTGGCATTAGATCCCCAGGATAATCAGCACTTGCTTTTCACCGCCCATGATGGATTATTGGAGACCAGAGATGGCGGTGAAACGTGGACAATGATCCATGAGGATTATCCTTCACTCTGCTTCATGAATGTGCGATTTAATCCTTTGGGTCGCGGGATTATTTATGCGATCGAAAGCTCCATCGACTCTCCTTGCCAGGGAGGAATCTTCAAATCGGAAGACGATGGCCAATCCTGGGAAGTAATAGGATTAGAGGGTCTGGGAATTGATCATTATCAACAGCAGATTCTAGCGATCGATCAGCAAAATGGGGACCTACTTTATGTCAGCACCATCCAGGGGATTTTTGCTTCTAGTGATGGCGGAGATACCTGGCAATCCGTTGCGGATTCTCCATGTCGGAGTCTAATGGTCGCGCCCCACGATGGAAATGTCATCTATTGTGCAGGGTGGGGCGAGATAACCAAAACAACCGATGGTGGAAATACTTGGACAAGCTACGAGACACCTGCTACCAATTTTGGTGGTTGGAGCGCGATTTTGTTAATGCCACATGATCCGGAGGTTGTCATGCTTGGTGCGCAAGATATCATCTTATCCATTGATGGAGGGGAAACGTGGGAAGAGAGGAGCAGTGGTTTGGGAGCAGGGTTGATCGAGCTTACCTTAGATCCTTCGGACGACTCTATTCTCTACCTGGAGCAAAGGGGAAATGGTTTTTTGTATCGCTCCCTGGATGGTGGCCAAAACTGGGTACTGCTAGATGAAAACGCCAACGATCTTGCATTGGATAGTAGCGGAGAATTCCTCTATAGGCTCGAATGGGAAAGCGGCTTACTAAGGTCTGGCGATCAAGGGCAGAGTTGGGAAGTGGTTCCCTGGCCAATGGATGGTAACAAAACTGCAATTGCTGCCCATCCGAAACAATCTCAATGGTTGTATGTCACCTATAGTCGTGACAATCCGCCTTATATCTTCCTATCCAAGGATGGTGGAAGCACCTGGGAAGGCTCTCAGGGGATGGAAAGCATCCATGATGGCAGGCTCTATTTCGATCATGAAGATGGGGATGTGGTCTATGCCTTCGGCGATATGGATGCATTCCGATCAGAGGATAGGGGGGAGACATGGGAGCGGTGTGAAAGTGCAGCTAAATGGTATTCTCGGAGTTACTCCCGATTGGTGGTCGATCCGATGGATAGCAATCGCTTGATCCTGGCGACACGCGGGGAGGGGGTGTCGGTGAGCGAAGACGGATGCCAGAGCTGGCATTCCAGCAACGATGGCCTGGGTAGTCTGTTTGTCAATACAATCGCGTTTGATCCAAACGATCCTGACACCCTCTACGCCGGCGGCGACAGCGGTGCCTACATTTCCTTCGATGGCGGAGAATCGTGGAGCGAAATTAACGATG
>MGNI01000188.1:1872-3130 GCA_001795115.1 Chloroflexi bacterium RBG_16_48_8
GCAACGTTTATGCTGCCACACCCTATGGCATCTTCAAGCTGGGAGCCAAGTAAATGGAGCAACCGCCCGATCTGGATTCTCTGTACCAGGAAGCGCAGGCAGCCCTTGCCGCGAAAAACCTCCAGCGCGCGGCCGATCTGCTGAAGCGCATCCTTATCTTCGATGAGAACTACAAGGACGCCTCTCGCCTCCTGGCGAAATTGGTGAAGCGGCATCAGTACCGCTGGTATCGTAACCGTTGGCTGTGGGGTATCGCAGGAATAGTTGCATTGATCGCCCTGGGTTTGATCCTGACGAGCAGCCTGCAGTCGGGATTTTCTTCTCTGATCCGATCCCTTATGAGGCCGACTTCGACCTCAACCTCTCCTCCTGCTTCGCGAACCCCGGCGGCGATTTCAGTCAATGCAAGCGCAACTCCGTCGGCTACACCGACGCCCGTACCGCTCGCCTGGTCCAGGCTCTGGGTAGGTCAGGATCTTGGGCGTGATAATATCACTGCAATTGCCCTTGATCCCGTAGATCCAGATATCCTCTACGTCGGCACCGCCAACGCTGGCGTTTATAAATCCATCGATGGAGGCTCATCCTGGAAGCCCATCATGGCAGGCCTGGGGAACGCCAGCGTTGATTCGCTGCAAATCGTATCTGGCGAAACGAATGTGCTCTATGCAGGTTTGAACAATGCTGGAGTGTACAAATCCTCGGATGGTGGGGAACACTGGGTTGCCATGAATGAAGGTGCCAATCCGATGCACATCAGTGTTGTGATGATGGACCCGAAGGACCCGCAGCACCTGTATTACGCAGGGGATGGCATTTACGAGTGGAAAGGCACAGGTCCATGGAAACAGGTACGGACCTCAACGTGCCCCGTTAATCTGCATGACATGATCATCCACCCTTCTGACCCAAATACACTCTTTGCGGCAGACGATGGTGGAGGCGGGGTCTGCCCTGGAGGGATCTATCAATCGACCGATGGGGGGAGGAATTGGGTCTCCCTGGTCGAAGTTGAAGCAGTAACTGATCTGGCGATCGATTCCATCTCAGGGCGGTACTTGTATGCAGCCGGTCACAATAAAATGTTGCACACTTCATTCGATGCGGGGAAAACCTGGCGTCATAGGAATTTCCCCTGCGCGGGCTTGGCCGTCGACCCTGCCAATGGAGCTGTCGCCTATTGCCAAGAAGAATCTGGCGAGTTAATGGTGACAAGGGATGTTGGGGTGACATGGCAACCCCTCGCCGATCCAGGCGT
>MGNI01000188.1:3138-3262 GCA_001795115.1 Chloroflexi bacterium RBG_16_48_8
CTCCAGAGAAAGGTGAGACCATTTACGTTGGTGGTCGAGGCTTAGCTGTATCCAACGATGGAGGAACATCTTGGAAAACGCTGAATGCTGGATTGGGCGCTTCGCGCCTGGACCTGATGTTCGA
>MGNI01000188.1:3300-3461 GCA_001795115.1 Chloroflexi bacterium RBG_16_48_8
CAATAGAGGGGAATCTCGTCTTTCGTTCCATGGATCGGGGCCATACATGGCAGTTCATGATGAGAGGGGCTTCTTCCCTTGCTCTCGATGCGGATGGCGAATCATTCTATCGGCTTTCGCAGAATCAGATCTATCGATCCTTTGATGAGGGCGAGACATGG
>MGNI01000188.1:3607-4841 GCA_001795115.1 Chloroflexi bacterium RBG_16_48_8
GAACTAAAGGGTGGTTGGTTTTTCTTTTCCGCAAGTCAGCCGAAATGGGTCTATTTGGCCGGGGTTGAGAAGGCTTTCCGATCCACGGATGGTGGAGAAACCTGGACAGCCTGTGCCGAAGTGGAAGCCCGACTTGCGGCAACGAACACACAGCTCGTGATCGATCCAAGGGACAAAGACCATATCCTTTTGGCCACCCGGGGTACTGGCGTACTGTCCAGCAACGATGGTTGTCAGAGTTGGCATTCCAGCAATGAGGGGCTTGATCATCTTTTTGTGAATACTCTTGCCATCGATCCTCAATCCCCGCAAATGGTATATGCCGGCACAGATGGAGGAGCATATGTTTCCTTTGACGGGGGGGAGCATTGGGGTCAAATTAATGAAGGGTTACTCGGCGCTACGGTGGTCTATTCGATTGTGGTTGATTCCGAAAGCAACGTTTATGCTGCCACGCCCTATGGCATCTTTATACTAGGAATCAAGTAGATGGAACAACCTCCCGATCTGGTTTCACTTTATCAGGAAGCCCAGGCAGCCCTCGCTGCGAAGGACTTCGGGCGCGCTGCTGACCTACTCAAACGCATACTCATTCAAGATGAGAACTACAAGGATGCCTCTAAGTTACTGGCAGGATTGGTAGAACAACAGCGGCGACGTTGGTATAGTGACCGACGGCTGTGGCGCATCATAGGAGCTATCGTGATCGTGGCTCTGGGTGTGATCCTGATGACCAAGCTGCCATCACGACCTTCTTCTCCGATTCAACCCTTTGTAACGCCAACTTCGACTTCAATCCCTATTCCTTTTATACAAACGCCTACAGCTATATCGAAGCGCGCCAGTCCAACTCCTTCTGCTATTCCAACCTCCATTCCCTTGGTCTGGGAGAGGCTTTGGATTGGTCAGGACCTTATGCGCGACAATATCACCACTATCGTCATTGATCTATCTGATCCCGATATCCTCTATGTCGGCTCGGAGAATGCCGGGATCTACAAATCCATCGATGGCGGTATCTCATGGCAGCCTATGCACAATGGTCTAGGGAGAGCCTCGGTGCTCTCCCTCGTGATCGACCCTGTCGATCCGAGGACTCTCTACGCCGGTGTATCAACTGAGGGTGTATATAAGACGACAGATGGGGGCGCGAATTGGTTTGCTGCGAATCAAGGGATTGACCGCTACGGGTGGGACGAGGTTGCCTCTTTGGCAATCGATCCACAAGATAACC
>MGNI01000188.1:4854-5126 GCA_001795115.1 Chloroflexi bacterium RBG_16_48_8
CTCCGCCCATAATGGATTATTTGAAACCAGAGATGGTGGTGAGAATTGGGTGAAGGTCCATGATACGTATCCTTCACTGTGCTTCGCGAATGTGCAATTTGATCCTTTGGGTCGCGGGATTGTCTACGCGGTTTTAACCTTCGTCGATCCTCCTTGCCAGGGAGGGATCTTCAAATCGGAAGACGATGGCCGATCATGGGAGACAATAGGATTTGAGGGTCTGGGAATCGATCCTTGGCATCAACTCCAGACTCTGGCGATCGATCAACAAA
>MGNI01000188.1:5188-6497 GCA_001795115.1 Chloroflexi bacterium RBG_16_48_8
TGGCAATTTAATGCGGATTTTAAATGCCAGAGCTTGAAGATTGCGATTGATGATGGAAATGTCATCTACTGTACACCCATGAATGAGGTAACCAAAACAATCGATGGTGGAAATACCTGGGTAAGTTTCGAGACACCCTTAGCCAGCCATGGTTGGACTAATATTTTGTTGATGCCACGTGATCCAGAAATTGTCATGCTCGGGGGGGATGGTGTCATCTTCTCCAATAATGGAGGGGAAACGTGGGAAGAGAGAAGTAGTGGTTTGGGAGTAGGGTTAATGGACCTTACCTTGGATCCTTCTGACGAATCCATTCTCTACCTGGAGCAAAGATCAAATGGTCGGATGTATCGTTCCATGGATGGCGGTCAGAGTTGGGAGCTTTTTGATGACAAAGGCTTTGATCTTGCATTGGATAGTACGGGTGATTTCCTGTATAGGATCTCGAGAGCAACAGGAGAGGAAGGCTTGAATAAGTCCACAGACCATGGCCAGAGTTGGGAGCTGGTTCCCTGGCCAATGGTTGGCAATGTAATGGCTATCGCTGCCCATCCGAAACAATCCCAATGGTTGTACGTAACCTATGGTGGTGAATATCCACCTTATCTGTTCTTTTTCCAAGATGGTGGAAGAAGCTGGGAAGCCGCCCTGGGGATGGAACAAATCTGGTATGGCAGGTTCTATTTCGATCATGACGATGGGGATGTTGTCTATGTTATCAGCTACATAGATGCGTTCCGATCAGAGGATAGCGGAGAAACATGGGAGCGATGTGGAAGTGCAGCTATATGGTATTCCCAGAGTTACTCCCGATTGGTAGTCGATCCGAGGGATAGCAATCATCTTATCCTGGTGACACGCGGGGAAGGGGTGTCGGTGAGTGAAGATGGATGCCAGAGCTGGCAATCCAGCAACGATGGTCTGGATAGTCTGTTTATTAACACCATCGCCTATGATCCCAACAATCCTGACACCCTCTACGCCGGCAGTGACAGTGGTGCCTATGTTTCTTTCAATGGCGGAGAATCGTGGGGGGAAATCAATGATGGGCTGCTGGGCGCCACCATCGTGCATTCCATCGTCGTCTATTCCGAGAGTAACGTTTACGCTGCCACACCCTATGGCATCTTCAAATTGGAGAGCAAATGACTTCAAATCCCTTTACCTTTGGAAATCCAATCCGCGACCCGGCCCGTTTTATTGGGCGTGAGCAAGAGATCCGCCAGATCACCAGTCGCCTCCTATCCAGCGCGGTCGAGAGCACCTCGATTGTAGGAGAGAGGAGGATTGGAAAAACCTCCTTGCTTCT
>MGNI01000188.1:6554-8389 GCA_001795115.1 Chloroflexi bacterium RBG_16_48_8
GGAAGTCGCCACTCGGCTAGGCTTGACCCCAGAACGCTACTGCCTGGTGTATATCGACTTCCAGGGACTGACCGACATCACGCCGCAGCGATTCTGGCAGCGTGTGTTGAACAGGATGTCGCGTACCATCTGTAATCCAGAACTTGAACCCATGATTAAAGAATTACAGCATGCTGAAACATTCGATCTCTTTGACCTTGAGGACCTTTTTGAAGAAATCAATGCTCATGGCTTAAATATCGTCCTCCTTATGGACGAGTTTGAGTATATTACACAGAATCCGCATTTCGGTCCTAACTTTTTCGGTGGGCTGAGGGCGCTCGCAATCCATCATGGTTTGGCCCTTATCCCTTCTACCCGGCGTGAATTGGTCGATTTATGTCACTCAGATGAAATCAAAGGTTCTCCCTTCTTCAACATCTTCGCCAACGTGGTGATACGTCCCTTTTTGCAGGAGGATGTAGAGGAGTTGATTGAGGGGTATGTTGGTTCAGCGGAGTATGCCTTCACCCTGGAGGAAAAAACAGCTCTGATTACGATGGCTGGGAATTACCCCTTTTTCATTCAAATCGCCGGATACTATCTGGTGGAAGGTAAGCAACGTGGTCTTCCTGCAGAAGAGTTGATACCATTTACCTCTCGTTGCTTCGATGAGCAGGCGGACCCCCATTATCAGTACATGTGGATCCATTGCTCAGAGAGCGAGAAGGTCACCCTCCTTGTATTGATAGGGATGAGTCACCAGAAGCCTTCCAAGAAGACAGTATCCAACATGGAGAATATCTCGAGTTTATATCCAAGGGCAGCCATGGATCTGAATACGTTGGATAAGAGGGGTATGACCATCGAGAGGGAGGGGGTCATCTCATTGTTCTCACCCCGTTTTGAACATTGGGTCCGTCTGGAGATGCTGGCAAGTCCTGGAGAAGAAGAAGATGAGACCAGTGTGGAAAAGTGGTTGAGTGAGGGAGGCAAAGAGGATTTGCTGGAGGCAAAGGGTTTTATTCCTCATTTCAAGAGGAGATATTGGCCTGTTTTGGGGAACGTATTAAAGGAAGTTTCGTTCGAGTTTGCTGCTGGTCTTATTATGAGCTTAGTGACATAGGGAAAGTTTTCTTCGTCATCATCAAAATTCAATAAGGTTGCATCCTCGGTAGGTAAACTCGATCACAGGCTCGGATAGGATGGGTTACAAACGAGCGGGATTACGCCGAGATTCATCCTATTGTCACGAGGTACAATTATTTAAAGTCGGGCTTCTTCGTTAGATTTGGATGGAGGCTACCATGTCATGGATCGTTTCGATGGAGAAACTTAAAGCAGCGCACAAATTATTGGCAGAATACCGTTATCAACTTCGACCCGTCGAGCGTGGTTATGCAAACCGCACCCTTTACATCAATCTCTCCAAGAATACGATTCAAGAAAAGCCCGTTACCCAGGAGATGAAAGACGTTTTCACCGGGGGACGCGGCTTTGCACTCTGGCTGCTGTGGAATGCCGTGACTGGGGACACCAAGTGGGATGACCCAGAGAATGAATGGATCATTGCCAATGGTCCCATTGGAGGCATCACCGCCTATCACGGCTCAGGGAAATCGACTGTGGTGACCATCTCGCCTCTGACCGAATCGATCATCGATAGCAACGCAGGCGGTTATTTCGGCCCTTATCTCAAGTTTTCCGGCTTCGATGCCCTCGAGATCCAGGGCAAGGCCGAGAAGGATGTGATCATCGTTATCGATGGTGATGAGGGCACAGTATCCATCGAGGAAGCGCCACTGGAAGAATTGGATACCCATCTGCTTGCGGAGCAATTGACAGAGCTGTACGCC
>MGNI01000188.1:8412-10479 GCA_001795115.1 Chloroflexi bacterium RBG_16_48_8
CCTATCCATTGCCTCCGCTGGTCAGGGCGCTGATCATGTTCTTTACTCCAGCCTCAACCTGAGCTGGTATGACACACGACGAGAGGCAGTCCGTATTAAACAAGCAGGTCGCGGTGGGACTGGGCGTGTCTTTCGTGATAAGAAGCTGAAAGCCATTGTCGTTCGCTATAGCCATTTGAGGGGGGATAGCAATCGTCCTGCAAAGTTGAATCTCATTCGTAAAGCAGGGAAGCGTATCAACCGTGAGATCACGGAACTGGATGACCAGCAGAATCAGATGCGGAGGATCGGGACGCCCTACCTGGTTGAAATCATGGATCACTTCGACCTGTTGCCTGTTCATAACTTCCGCTATGGCGCCCATCCTGAATCTCCAAAGATTGACTCCAGTGTCTGGAAGAGTCAATTCACCCAGAATATGGTCGATAGCTGTTGGGCGGGTTGCACCATGTCTTGTTCCCATGCTGTGGAAGGATTCCCACTACAAACCGGCCTTTATGCTGGTCAAACCGTGACAGTGGATGGTCCAGAATATGAGACCGTTGCTGGGTTGGGATCCAATATTGGAAACTTCGATCCTTTGGCGCTGATTGAACTGAATTTTTATAGTGATACCTACGGGATCGACACCATCAGCCTGGGCAATTCCATCGCTTTTATTATGGAGTTTTACCAAGCCGGGATACTCAATAAGGAACGGACCGGTGGGTTGGAATTATCCTGGGGTAACGCTAAAGCGGCGCTGGAAATCCTCCATCAGATGGCTCGAGGGGAGGGTTTTGGAAGGATCGTAGGTCAGGGCGTACGTCGGATGCGGAAGTATTTTGCTGAGGAATATGGAGCAGATCCTGATTTCCTGAAAGATATCGGCATGGAGGTCAAGGGTTTGGAGATCTCTGAATATGTCACCAAAGAATCCTTGGCTCAGCAGGGTGGGTTCGCGATGGCGCTCAAGGGCGGTCAGCACGATGAGGCTTGGTTGATCTTTATGGACCAGGTCAACAATCAGCTTCCAACTTTTGAGGATAAAGCGGAAGCATTACATTACTTTCCGATGTGGCGCACCTGGTTTAGCTTGCATGGTCTGTGTAAACTCCCCTGGAATGATATCCTGCCTGAGGGTAACAACCAGACGAATGAACCTGCAAAGGTCCCGGAGCATGTCGAGAATTACACCTGGCTTTATGAGGGATTGACGGGTCGGGTGGTGACGCCGGATGACCTCATTTTGCAGTCCGAGCGAGTTTACAACTTCCAGCGAGTCTTCAACCTGAAGATGGGTTTTGGGACTCGCGAACATGATTACCCGCCCTATCGCGCAGTCGGTCCTGTCACCGTGGAAGAGTACAAGTCACGTTCTGAACGTTATGATCAGCAATTGAGGCAGGAGGTTGGCCTCGACCCATCTGCCATGTCGACGGAGGAAAAAGTAAAGGCGTTGCGAAAATTCCGTAAAGATCGTTACGAACAACTCGTAGACGCGGTCTACGCCCGTCGAGGATGGGATGAGAAAGGTATTCCGACGTTAGAAACAATCCGTCGGTTGGGGATCGATTTTCCAGAGGTTTTGGATTTGGTTCAGAAATATCAATGATACGGGATTTTTTAAATAGGCTTGCGGAGTGCCCTGTCTTGAAATTTATCCTTGAGATGGATCAAGGTATGTGAGTAGGGGCGACCGGCCGGTCGCCCTTATCGATGGTAAATCCTGCGGCGGGTTGCCGGTTCTAATTGAGTTAAAGACCATAAGCCCGCTGCAGGATGAATTGAGAAACACTTGCGCTTCAAGGGGAACGACTCGCTATCCGGGGGGTTATCATTTTTAATAAAAATGTGGTTTCTCGAAGGGTATTTCTTAATCCTCTAATTTAAGCGCTTCGACCATATCCCGTGCTAATTGTGCCAGCTCGGGTGCGATTTTATAAAGTGCGATGCCCTCCCGGTCTGCTTGACGTACACGGGGGTCATCCGCCATATACCCAATGACAGGTAAACCCGGTGATCCGTTCTTGATAAAGGATACGTCCTCCTCATCTTGAACTTTGCTTCCTACCAAGAACAATCGCT
>MGNI01000188.1:10504-16643 GCA_001795115.1 Chloroflexi bacterium RBG_16_48_8
CTTCGTGCCGTTGGCTCAACGACTATCAGCATGGCATCCACTGCAGCAGAGGTTGCCCGTCCCAAGTGCTCTACACCCGCATACATGTCCATGAGGACGACTTCATCCCTGCGAAGAAGGATGTATGTGGTGAGCGCGCGTAAAATGGCACTTTCGGGGCAGATGCAGCCCGAGCCACCCATTTCAACTGCGCCCAACTCGAGCAGGCGAATGCCATCCAGGGTGACTGAAAAACGATCGGGGATATCATCCACACGGGGATTGAGTTTGAAAAAGCCGCCTACGGTTCCAGGTTGAGCGCCTGTACGCTCATAGATCAATTCTTCCATACGAGCGATAGGCGTTATCTCATCCAGCAATTCTTCGGGGAAGCCGAGTGCAGCCCCCAAGCAGGGTGAGGGGTCGGCGTCTATCGCCAGGACCTGGTAGCCAAGATCAACATAACTGTAGGCCAATAGGCTGGTGAGGGTTGTTTTACCAACACCTCCTTTACCCGTTACAGCAATTTTCATTGATGATGAAACCTCCAAGAGTACTTAGGGCCTGACGCCTCGGATCTCCGCCTCGTCTCTTAAGGCATGGATCACCTTGGGGATGTCTATGCCACCCAAACAGGTAAGGTTCGATTCCAATAGGTCATCGCAATTCCATAATATGGGATTTTCCAAAACGACAGGGTCATTACGCGCAGCAGCCTGCATAACTTCATTGAAGGCGATATCCATCCCCTGGAAAGTCTGGTAATAGAGTTCATAATTGATGCAGTTCCGAACATCTTCGCCAGTGTTCGCAAGGATAATGAAAGGTAATGGACCACGGCCATGAGATTTCGACATATACTGCTTATAGGAATCCCTTTTCTCTCAAGAGCGGTCGAGGATCGATCAAATTCTTCCCAAGAGCTGCCTTATCTTCCATTCCAAAAGACAGGCTCATCAGTTGCGTGAAATAGAGTACAGGCATTTCGGGCCTTGGCTTCATCTGGATCTGCCTGCCATCCAAGTTCATATGACACAGAGGGCAAGCAACTGCAACGACATCTGCCCCTCGGATTTTGGCATTTTCCAAGATTTTTCCACTCATTTCATAGACAATATCCGTTCGTGTAAGCGAATGAGCCGCGCCGCAGCAGCAAACCTTGTAATCCCAATCGATGGGTGTTGCCCCCAAGGCTTTCATGATCCGATCCATAGCCATTGGGTATTCAGCTTCGCTTGGATCTGTTCCGGTGACGGCGGGGGGACGTGTGAGCAGACAACCGTAGTAGCAGGCAACTTTCAGCCCTTCAAGGGGAAGTTTGACGCTTTCCTTCGCCCGATCGGTCCCGACGCGTTGATGGATAAAATCGACAAGGGAGTAGATGTCGATAGAGTCCTGATATTCATAACCGATTTCTTGGGTAATTTCTTTTTTCAATTCAGGGTCTAAACGGAGATCGCGGGCAGCAGCCCGAAAACGGCTGAAGCAGGATGCGCACGGAAGAGCCAACTCGCTTAATCCTTCCTGCTCGTAAAGAATCAAACTTTCAATTGGAAGTCGAGTGGCAATTTTATGATCAACTCGATGAGCTGGTGTTGATCCGCAGCAGATCCATCCTTCAGGTTCTACGGGGTGCAGACCAAGTTCTTCAAGGACTGCAAGTGTGGAGGTGTTGAATTCCTCAGCCATGGCATGTAACGAACATCCTGGGTAATAGCCGACTTCAGAGGGTGGGCGGGAAGCAGGAACGATGCTCCGTTTATGTCGACGTCCCCGGATCACCTCAGGCAGGATTTTGATCTTACGACGTTTAAACATTTCAAAACCAAGATCGAGATCGGAGAAAAAGTCCCTGGTGCGAAGCATCATCTCACCCATTAAGCCCAATTCGAAGGATCGCCCAAGGATTTTTATATCCCTTAGAAAGATCTTGTTAAACATTTCCACTTCTGGAACCGGAGATTCGATACCGTTTTTTATGGCTTCACTCACGATGAAATCCATGACCTTGGCGATATCTATGCCTTGAGGACAGCGAGTGGTACATGTCTGACAGGAGGCGCATAGCCAAGGGGTTTTACTTTGAAAGATCAAATCTTCCATCCCAAGTTGCGCAGCGCGCATGATCTGATTTGGGGAGAGATCGAAGTGGTCCATCAAAGGACATCCGCAGGTGCATTTGACACAGTGATAGCAGAGGAAGACATTTTCTCCGGTTGCTTCTTTGATCCGGTCTGCCAAGTCAGTGCTGAGTTTCGTTACCATTCAAGCCTCACTCTCACTCGCTCTCAGAGCCATTGGAAGAGATTTTTACGCTGGTTCTGGGCGTGGAAGTAAACCAGCACCTTCGACGATGGGTCTGATAGCCTCTTCCCATTCGATGGCCATGATGTGTACACCAACCACACCCTCGATCTCACGTATTTGCTGAATTAGATCGATCGTAATTTGAATGCCCTCATTCCGCCAGGCATCCCGCCGCCCTTTCTTGTCACTCTCATCGATGCCGTCTGTAGCGCGTGTCATTCGATCGACAATTTCATCAGGGACGTCTAAACCTGCAACCTGATCACGCATATACCGGGCCATGCCAGGCGATTTCACGGGACCGACCCCGGCTAAAATATAGACTTGTTGATGAAGACCCAGTTCCCGGACTTTTTCCATGAATTTGGCGAAGCGTTCAACGTTGTAAATTAATTGTGTCTGAATGAAATCCGCGCCCGCTTTGACCTTCTTGGCCAGTCGATAAGGACGAAACTCAAAGGGGTCTCCAAAGGGATTGGCAGCTGCACCGACGAAGAAACGAGGAGGGGTCTCCTTGATCTCATCACCGCACTGGAAGCAAGCCTTATCCCTCATATCGACAACCATTTTAACCAATTGGATCGAGTCGATATCATGGACATTCTTGGCAGTGGGATGGTTGCCGAAAGACTGGTGGTCCCCTGTGAGACAGAGGAGGTTGCGCATCCCTAAAGCGTACGCACCTAATAGGTCGGATTGAATGGCGAGCCGATTTCGATCGCGGCAGGTCATTTGGATGATGGGTTCAAGCCCTTCTTGAACCAGGAGCGTGCCGGCGCCTATCGAGGACATCCGTACGATGGCCGTCTGGTTGTCGGTGATGTTAACAGCATCGACCAGGCCTTTGAGCAGTTTCGCCTTCTCTCGAATGACGTTAGCTTCAGCTCCCTGTGGGGGACCAAGCTCGCCGGTGACAGCAAAATGACCAGCTCGAAGGACGCGTTCTAATCTGGATCCAGATTTATAGCCGTTAGATGATGCTTCACTCATGATCCACTCCTTCGCTGGTTATTCTGATGCTTCCGCAGCTAAACGCAGGTCTTCACGGGTAATTTTCCTGGGACCACCATCTCGACTGGTCGACCAGTTCTTAGGTGGCTGAATATCCATGATAAGATGCAGTCGATTTTGAGAGGCTAACTTGTCATAGATCAACTGCCAGGCACAGGGTGTATCTGGGTTAATCTCACACACCCCGTTTTGAGAGCCGCCACAGGGACCGTTGAGCAGTTGTTTGGCACAGCGTGCAATGGGGCAGATACCTCCTGTAAGACCCAGAATACATTCACCACATGCAACACAGCGTTCTTCCCATACACCTTGTTCCGTTGGTAAACCCAGGAAAGAAGTGTTCAGACCAGGGACGACGACGGCTTTCGGATAACGTTCTGCGATAGCCTGTACGCCAATGCCGCATCCTAATGAAACCACAATGTCCACGTCATTAATCTGGTCTTTGATAGCGTCGATGTATTCCCACTCACATTGCCTCTGTACGGTTACTTGGGTAACTTCTTTTGGAGCACCATCTAATTTGGTGGACATGCGTAAACTTGAGGCGAGGATACCAGCTTCCTTCTCGCCACCTGCAAAACAGACAGTGACACAGGTGCCACACCCTACAACGAGGACTTTTTCTGCGTCCGCGATCAGGCTTTTGATTTCCTCCAAGGGTTTTTGTTCGGCAACGATCATATTCTTCTCTCCTTGGCTAACAATTCTAGCCGTTTAAGGATGAAACTAACCTGTCCAAAACTACCATCAAATCAAGTATATTTGTCACATCTCAACTGCTTCTGTAATTTCCTTCAGCCCAGAACGTAAGGGGCTTGGTCCTAGGGCTGTGATTCGTTCTGTAAATTCCAGGGCTGCTTCCGCAAATTGTCTTCCCATGGCGGAGGACATATTGAACATCTCAACACGTTCGGGTTCAATGCCAATTTCTGTAAGGAGTTCTTTGATACGGTTAACACGAGTACGGGCCACGATGTTTCCCCTCTGGAAATGGCAATCTCCCTCCAGGCAACCAGCTACCATGACCGCATCCGCGCCATGCTCAAGAGCATGCAGGACCTCAAGCGTATCCAGCCTCCCTGTGCAGGGTAATTGAACGATTCGGATGTCCGGCGGATAGCGCAGTCGAAGTACTCCTGCCAGATCAGCGGCAGCATAAGCACAATAACGGCAGCAGAAAGCGACAATTTGTGAGTGTGAATTTATCGTTTTAGTCATCCCTTAACGCTCAACTTGGTCCTCAAACATCGAAAAAACCTGACTTTCAACTTGGTTATGCTTGTAGTGAAGTAACTCAATGGCTTCTGCCGGACATGCAGAAACGCATGTCCCACAGCCCTGGCAAACGGAGGGCTCGATATAAGCTGCACCCCATAATCCACCAACCCCTTGCACCTGAGTGTTGATCCTTGGGATTTCGAAGGGGCAGACGCGCACACAGGTTAAGCATCCCACACAGTTTTCGGGATTGACCTTTGCAATCGCGCCACCCACTAGTCGTTGGGGATTAGAGAGGATGGTCGCGGCACGAGAAGCCGCTGCTTGTGCCTGAACGATGGCTTCATCCAGCATCTTCGGGTAATGTGCAACGCCTGCCAGGAAGATCCCATCGCTGGCAAATTCTACCGGTCGCAACTTGACATGGGCTTCCAAGAACCATCCATCCTGGTCAACGGGCACTTTTAGCGTGGACGCCAAGGATTGATTTCCCTCGGATGGAACCAGGGGCATGGAAAGCACTAAGAGATCCGGATTAAGGGTGAGCTCTTTACGCAACGTTGGGTCGATCACATGGATCCGGATGCTTTCATCACTCTCCATATCTTGAATTTTAGGAGGGTGTGTTTCGTCATAGCGCAGGAAGAGCACACCTTTCTCCCGGGCATTTTTGTAAAGCCTTTCATAGAAACCATAGGTGCGAATATCGCGGTAGAGCACGATAATCTGGGTATCGGGCTGCTCGTTCTTTAGAAGGATGGCATTTTTTAACGCGGTGGTGCAGCAGGTCCGAGCACAATATCCCTCTGCGGGTCCAATACATTGGATCATCACCACTTGTTTGACAGTGTTAAGGTCGAGATTGGCTAGATAAGAAAGGGTAGGAAGACCTGCCTTGGCAGCCAAGAGTGCTTCCAGTTCGGATTGTGTGAGGATGCGTGGATGTGAACCATACCCATATTCAGAACCGTGATATTCCTGCCCTCCGGTGGCGACGATGGTTACCCCATGGTGAATTTCCGTATACTCACCATTTCTTTTGCGGAGGCTGGAGGTGAAATTACCTGCGAACCCGGCTGTCTTCGAAATTTCTGTTTCAAGGTAAGTGGTGATTCGCGGATTCATAGCGATCTGAGTGGTCAACTCGTTCAGAACTTCTTGGGGTTTTTTGGTATCGAATTTTGGAATCCCAAAATAGGTCCTTCGTAAACTTCCGCCAAGGGTATTTTCTCGTTCTACAAGATGGACTGGAAATCCTTGGCCAGCCAATGTAAGCGCGGCGGTCATTCCGGCTGGCCCACCTCCGATTACCAGCGCGGACTGCTCAACTGAAACCGGTTCCTTATGAAGAGGTTCAAGGGAAACCGCTCGAGCGACTGCCATGCGTACCAAATCATTTGCCTTGTGGGTAGCGATCTTGCTATCCTCTGAATGGACCCAGGAACACTGATTACGGATGTTTGCCATGGCAAGGAGGTGCTCATTTAATCCGGCCCGTTTAAGGCAATCTTGGAAAAGGGGACCATGGGTTAAGGGGGTGCAGGATGCCACAACGACCCGATTGAGCTCGTGCTCCTCGATACGGCTCTGAATGAGAGAAGTGCTGTCTTGGGAGCACGCA
>MGNI01000188.1:16663-17191 GCA_001795115.1 Chloroflexi bacterium RBG_16_48_8
ATAGGGGAGCCTGCTGGCGGCCTCCGTCACAGCTTCGACATCAAGATATCCGGCAATATTGGAGCCGCAGTGGCAAACAAAAACACCGACTCGAAGGGCTTCATCGCTGATATCTCGTTCTGGTGGATTCTCAACCTTTCGAGATAAGATACCACGAGCAGAGGCAAGGTGTACCGCAGCAAGCCCGGCCGCAGCACTTGCATCGATGACTGATTCGGGGATGTCCTTGGGTTGGCGGAAGGGACCCACGGCATAGATGCCGGGTCGGCTTGTCTCCACGGGCATGAAATCGACCGTATGGCAGAAACCATATTCATCCAGTTCTATGCCTAGGTTTTCACCCAATTGACGAACTTTAGGGGAGATTTCCATCCCAACAGAGAGAACAGCCAGGTCGAAGGCTTCTTCAGCAATCAGGGACTGGAGATTGGAGATTGCAGATGGCTCAGTTATCTCCATTCCTTGATCAGGCATGTAGCGTAAAAGAAGGCTCTTTGTCTCAGGGTCTTCCTTAAGCCCAGAGATGCG
>MGNI01000188.1:17230-19096 GCA_001795115.1 Chloroflexi bacterium RBG_16_48_8
GGTCTCATAGCCTTTGCTGAAGGCGCGAGCATCCATCATGAACACATGAACTTCCGTATCAGGACAATGATCACGGATCAAGATGGCTTCTTTTGCAGCGGACATGCAGCAAATGGCTGAGCAATAGTCATGCGATTGGTCCCGAGAGCCGACACATTGCAGGAAAGCGACTTTCTTGGGGCTCGTGCCATCGGAGGGACGTTGGACGTGGCCGCTGGTTGGACCGCTGGCGTTCAGCAATCTTTCCAGCTGCAAGGAGGTGATAACGTTTGGATAGCGACCAAGCCCGTATTCTTGTGAAAGCTCAGCATGGTAGGTTTGGTAACCCGGAGCCAAGATCACGGCTCCAACTTGCAGTTCTTCAACCTTCTCAACCATATTGTGATCAATGGCATCCATACCGCAGGCTTCGACACAAGCCAGACATTCTGAGCAAAGCCCGCATTGCAAGCAACGTTGAGCTTCAGCTCGGGCCTGATGTTCCGTTAGACCCAGCACGACCTCTCGGAAGCTCGTCACCCGCTCCTCCATGGGGAGCAGGGCGGCTTCTCTGCGCGGTTCAAGCTGGATTTCACCGCTTTGAACACGAAGCTGCATCTCTTCTCTGGTGAATTTCAAGGCCGGAGGTGTTTCCTCGGGTTGGTCAAGGGGCTCGCCTCGCAGGTAGCGATCGATGGATTTTGCGACTCTGTGCCCCAGGGCTACAGCTTCGATGATGTAGCTTGCACCGGTCTTCCGTCCGCCGACGACAAACAGACCGGGGATCTCGCTTGAAAAAGTATCTTTATCACCGCTCAGCTCCTCAAAGTGAGGGTGCAGATACGTGAGATCTGACTGTTGCCCTACGGTCCCGATAACGGTGTCGATTTTATATGAAAATTCTGATCCCTCTTCAGTTTTGGGTCGACGACGACCTTTCTCGTCAACGACCATGCCTTTGGCTGTACGGGCGAACTCAATCCCGGCAACTTTGCCATCTTCCGTGAGAATTTTTGTGGCTGTTGTATGTTCGAGAAGCTGAATGCCCTCTGCCTCAATAGCTGCTACCTCCCAATGGTAAGCTGGGAGCTCGCCGCGTGGTCGATCCAGAGCTAAAAAGACTTCTTTCGCTCCCAAGCGTCTGACGACAGCAGCCGTATCTAGAGCGGTGATGCCGCCGCCGACAACGGCCACACGCTCTCCAATGGATATGGGTTCACCTAGATTAATTTTTCGCAGGAGTGTTGCCGCAGAGATCACACCTTCAGCATCTTCACCCTCAATTCCCAAGGAGTGATCCCTGGTTGAAATTCCAGTGGCAAGACACACCGCGTTGTAGCCTTCTTTAAGCAGTTTCTGCGGGTTTTCAATGGGCGTGTTTGTTTTAAGTACGATACCCAGGGCAAGGATGTCATCAATATCTTGCTGTAGGACACCTTTGGGAAGACGATGGGCCGGGATGCCAACCCGCATCATGCCACCCGCAACGGGAAGAGCCTCAAAAACGGTAACGCCATATCCCATCTTAGCCAGGTCATGAGCAGCGGTGAGACCCGCAGGACCGGCGCCAACAACGGCTACCCATTCGGCTCGTGTGCGCGGGGCTGGCTCTACAGGCTCACGCCCATAAGCCAGAGCGTAATCCATCACAAAGCGTTTGAGGGACATGATGCCAACGGGCTCGTCAACCAGGGCACGCGTGCAATGTCCTTCGCATGGGTGATGACAGGTTCGTCCACAAACGCTGGGGAAGGGGTTATCTTCCTTAATGACTCGGAAAGCCTCTCGATAGCGTCCTTGAGCGATCAAGGCGATGTAACCTTGTGCTCTCTGCCCAGCCGGACAGGCTGCCCGGCAAGGGGCAACACCCAGTTTTTCAATGGTATA
>MGNI01000188.1:19118-28641 GCA_001795115.1 Chloroflexi bacterium RBG_16_48_8
GTAGAGAATATGAATAGCCTTATGCTTAGAAAGCCCTTCATTGAAACGATCCGGTAGGGTTACAGGGCAAACGGGAACACATAATCCGCAGCCGATGCATTTCTCGACGTCTATATAACGTGGTTTGCGACGCAGTAAAACCGAGAAATTCCCGACTTCGCCCTTGACAGCGATCACTTCGGTGTCAAGCAATAATTCAATGTTCAGATGGCATCCTGCATCCACCAATTTGGGGCTGAGAGTGCACATGGCGCAATCGTTTGTGGGGAAGGTTTTGTCCAATTGGGCCATGTGGCCGCCAATGGCGGAGTTGCTCTCTGCCAGATAGACACGGTAGCCCTGCTCAGCTAGATCCAGACTAGCCTGAATGCCAGCGATGCCTCCTCCGACTACCAGGACTGAGCCAACGACTTCTGGAGCAGGAGATTCTTCTCTCATGCTCGTTGACCTTCCAGCAGCTTGGCAATCGTTCGGAGCATTTTTTCTGGAGCAACCGGTTTCTGCAGATAGGTGCTGACTCTGAGATCGCGACCAGTTTCAAGTTCATAGCGCCTTCGGCTGGCATCCTCTACAACGGTCGTGAGAACAGTGATGGGCATGTTTCCGAATGCGGGATCGTTTTGAAGTTCGCGGATAACAGCAAAGCCGTCCATTTTAGGCATTAATAAGTCTAAGATCAAGATATCTGGCTTTCGTTGCTTTACCATGGCCAGACATTGTTCTCCATTTCGAGCGGTAGCCACCTGATAAGGTACAGAACGCAAGACGGTGGTGACGGCTTCGAGGATATCCGGATCGTCATCTGCAACAAGGATATAGGGTTGATCGACAATTGCACTTACTCGGCGGAGCAGCTCTGCTGGAGGGGCGGGCTTCTCAATGAAATCAGCTACATCCATGGATAAGCCGGTTTCAAGTTCATATCGACGGTAGGCAGCGTCCTCGATCACAGTTGTCAACACAATGATCGGCAGTCCCGAATATTCGGGATCTGCACGAAGTTCCTTGATCACCGCGAAACCATCCATGCGAGGCATCAGCATGTCAAGAATGACGAGATCAGGAGTTTCCTTGCGGATTTTTTCCATGCATTCCAGACCATCCCGCGCGGTGGCAAGACGGTAATCCTGAGTCTCGAGTATGGCGGTAACACCCTCTAAAATGTCTGGGTCATCGTCGACAATCAAGATATAGGGCTGCATCTTTATGCCCCTTTCCTTTCTTGCTATGGGGAACTTGTCCCCTCGGCTATCCTATCTGAAGCTTCTTGCATGTTTTGTCCGAATGGGGTGGGAAGGGGCAAGTTGCAAGGGATTCGGATCGTAAAACGTGTACCGGATTTATCAGGGTCGTAGGGGCTTTCGACAGTGATTGTCCCATCATGGGCATCGATGATTTTTTTGGCGATGGAGAGCCCCAGGCCTGCCCCACTGACCTCTTCAACATTACTGGCTCGGAAAAAGTCATCGAAGATATGTTGCTGATCTTCATGCGGAATACCAATGCC
Source organism: Chloroflexi bacterium RBG_16_48_8 (assembly GCA_001795115.1). Classification (GTDB taxonomy): domain Bacteria; phylum Chloroflexota; class Anaerolineae; order Anaerolineales; family E44-bin32; genus MGNI01. Next base: position 20,626 of record MGNI01000188.1, read on the forward strand.
CTCATCGGCAACTTCGATGATCAGGTAGTCAGATTCGTCACGGGCGGAGAGGAGAACCTTGCTTCCTTCTGGAGAAAACTTGATGGCATTGGCCAGGAGGTTGGAAAGCACTTGTCTTAACCGTCTTCGGGCTGCAACGATGGGCCGAAATTCCGTTGGGCCTGCTCCTCGCACTTGAACACCTTTCTGGGCGGCAGCAAGCCGAACTTCTTCCAGGCTTTCAGAGGCAATATCTTGAGGATAGATAAGCTCGAAATCAGCTCTGATCTGGTCGGGCTGCATCCGGGCAAAGTCTAACAAGTCACTGATCAAGGCTCTCAAATCGCTTAATCGGAGTGAGCTGCGTTCTAATAATCGCTGCTGCTTAGGGCTGATTTCACCGGCAAAACCTCCCAACAAAACTTGTATGTAGTTTTCAACTGCTGCGAGAGGTCGTTTGAGTTCATGAGAAACGATGGAAAGGAAATAGGTCAAGGTGGAGGATGAGGTATTTAAGCGATCCCGGATGATGGTTGCAATGCGGCTGATCAGTTCACACCCGACCTCTGGCATCTCTTTCATCAGCTCAAGTAAATCTTGGCCCGGAATGACCACGGTTTTGGTTTTCTCAAGGCATACGCTGGATGAGGTGTAAACATAGGGGGAAACAAGGGAGGACCATCCCGCGGGTTGCCATGGCCCCACAACGCCAACAGTTGCCCTTCTGGGTGTACCTGTACGCCCTAATTGGACTAGCTTTTCAAGTGATATCTTTCCCTCAACAATCAGGAAGAATTTTTCAGCGTTGGTTCCTTCAGAGAACAGAAGCGACCCTTCTTGATATGTCTCTTCTTTGGCGATGGTGGCTATTCTGGCAAGAGCGCTCTCTGGGATTCCATCAAAGAATTCAAATCGCTTTAGGTTGTCAATCACTACTTCCATCTGTCACCTGAGCGCTTTCCTTTTCCTCTTGCAAGCGAGCCTTCTCCATAGGGGAAGGGCCGTTCGATCTCAGAGGGTTTGGTCCTAAGCGTTGAATTTCAGCGGTGATTTCAGCAGCAGCGAAGGCAAATTGTCCGGCCATTGCAGAGGAGAGGTTGATCATCTGAAGCCTCTGCCCCTCTAGTCCAATTTCCTCTAGAATTTTCCTTGTGAACTCTACTCTTCTTTTGGCGTTTATATTACCTTCCAGGTAATGACAGTCTCCAACCAGTCAACCAGCAACCATGACGCCGTCAGCGCCATCTTCAAAGGCATGTAAAAGATGAAGGGTATCCACCCGCCCGCTGCACAGTACTTCAATGATTTTTATCGAAGGGGGGTATTGGATCCGTAGGCTTCCAGCAAGATCGGCAGCGTTGTAAGCACAATGAGTGCAACAGAATGTGACGATTTGAGGTCTAAATTTCGTCATGACTTATTCCACTCGTGCATTAGCAAGGCATCCAGCTTGATCATGATTTGATCATCCTTGTAGTGAGCGACGGTAATGGCTTTGGCTGGGCACTCGGCGGCACAATTACCGCAGCCATGACAGATCGTGGGCTCAATATAGGCCGCTCCTGTGATCCCTCCAACACCTAAGTATTTTTCGCTAACCTTGGGCACACCGAAGGGACAAACCCTGACACAAGTCAGACAACCGACGCACTTCTCCGGATCCACTTGAGCAACAATCCCACCTGCAGTAAGCGTGGACTGAGATAGAATGCGCGCGGCGCGCGAGGCAGCTGCCTCCGCTTGGACGATCGTTTCATCAAGTAACTTGGGGTAATGTGCCATGCCAGCCATGAAATAACCATCGGAGGAGAAGTCCACCGGACGCAATTTGATATGTGCCTCAAGGAAGAATCCATCTGCGTCTAGTGATACCTTCAATTTTGACGCCAGATCCTTCGCACCCTCCGAGGGTATGATCGGCATGCTCAACATGAGAATCTCAGGGTGAAGGGTGATCGGTGTGTTGAGGCTATGATCTTGTAGTTGGATTTCAATCCCACCGTCTCGGATTTGTACCTCGGGTCGATTTTCATCATCGTATCGGAGGAACAGCACACCGGCTTGTCTGGCCTCGGTATATAGGCGTTCCTTGAATCCGTATGTACGGATGTCTTTGTAAAGGACTGTTACCCGGGCGCTTGGATTTATTCGTTTAAGCGCTAGCGCCTGTTTTAAGGCTGTGGTACAGCAAATCCGGGAACAATAGCGCTCCGCAGGCCCTACACAAAGGATCATGGCTAAATCGTTGGGAAGTCGTTCTCCCAGGGTTTTCCATGCTTCCGCGGCTCGTCCATCAAGTTTGTCTTTCAATCCATTGGCTTTTGCCAGCAAGGCTTCAAGCTCTAATCCTGATATGATATAGGGACTTGAGGAATAATGGTATTCATTTCCATGATATTCTTGCCCACCGGTGGTAAGAATGGTCACGCCATGAGCGATTTGACGTTCGCGACCCTTTTTATCCTTTAGCCAGGTCGTAAATTTCCCCATGAAACCATCCGTGCGGCTGACTTCACATCCAATGCAGACGTCGATCTTAGGCTCCGCGTTCACACGGCGGATCAATTCTCGCAGGTATAACTGTGGATCTTCTCCATCGACGGTGGAAAATACATGCCGAAGGTTTCCACCGAGTTGGTCTTCACGTTCTACTAGATGTACGTCGAAGCTACCCTGTGCAATGGAGAGAGCAGCATTCATGCCTGCAACCCCTCCGCCGATAATCAATGCGCTGTGTGCGATCTCTACATCAGTGGTGTGAAGTGGTTGCAATGTCGCCACACGACTAATAGCCATGCGAGTGAGATCTTTAGCCTTCTCGGTGGCTGCAGCGGGGTCGTGCGAATGAACCCAGGAGCACTGATTACGGATGTTCGCCATATCGAAATAGGCCGGGTTCAAACCAGCTGCGCGGATGCTATCCTGGAAAAGGGTTGCATGGGTGTGCGGTGTACAGGAAGATACCACGACCCGGTTCAAATTCAATTCCTTAACTGTCTCAGTGATATGGGCAATGGTATCCTGAGAACAGGTATAGAGATTATCCTCTGCATGAACGACACCTGGTAGAGTTTTCGCGTATCCGGCCACATCAGGTACATCCAAAAAACCACCGATATTAGAACCGCAATGGCATACAAACACGCCAATACGGGGTTCTTCACCTGTCATGTCCCGTTCCGGTGGGTATTCTCGTTGACGGGTTAATGTATGTCGGGAGGGGGATAATAAGGCTGCTGCTTGAGCGGCAGCACCGCTGGCGTCAACCACGGATTCGGGGATATCTTTTGGCTCTCGGAAAGGACCAATGGCATAGATCCCGGGTCGAGAGGTCTCTAACGGATTGAAGAGTGCGGTATGACAGAATCCATATTCATCGAGCTCAACACCGAGTTCACGACCGAGTTGTTTGACGGATTCGGAGATCTCCATCCCTACGGAGAGTACAACCAGATCAAAGTCCTCCTCCTTCATCGGGATTTGATGACCATTGCCAGAACCGTCTTGACTGTAATAGCGTACGATCAAATGATTGGTATTTGGATCCTCTTTGATGCCTGAGATCCGACAGCGTGTATACTCGATGCTATATTGTTGTCGGGCGCGTTGATAATAGGTCTCGTAGCCCTTACTGAAGGCGCGCATGTCCATCATGAAGACATGGACCTCGGCTTCAGCGTCATGTTCTTTGATCATCACAGCTTCTTTGGCAGCGTACATACAACACACCGATGAACAGTAATCATGGTTCCTGTCGCGTGAGCCGACACACTGTAGGAAGGCGATTTTCTTAGCGGGTGTATGATCTGATGGTCGAAGGACATGACCTTCTGTTGGGCCGGAGGCTGAAAGCAAACGCTCCAGTTGCAGGGCAGTAATAACGTTAGGATAACGGCCAAAGCCATACTCCTGCGAAAGTTCAGCGTTATAGATTTGGTACCCGGGTGCTAGAATAACCGCACCAACGTGAACTTTTTCGACTTGTTCGATCATGTCATGATCGATGGCGTCCCGACCGCAGATATATTGACAGGAGAGGCATTCGGAGCAGATCGCGCATGCCAGACAACGGGCTGCTTCTGCTTGTGCTTGTTCATCCGTGTACCCCAACTCAACTTCTTGAAAACCATCCACTCGTGATGTAACCGCCAGCTCCGTCATCGGAATCCGTCCCGTGGGAATTATCTCACCCCGCTTAACTCTTTCCTGCAACTCTGCTTTTGTAAACTTCACGACCGGAAGATCCGGTTTCGGTGCAGGTTCGAGCGCTTCGCCCTGCAGGTAGCGGTGGATGCTATCTGCGGCTTTGTGCCCTGAAGCCACGGCCTCGATGACGAAGGCTGTTCCGGAAACACTGTCACCAGCGGCAAAGACACCTGGTCGGGTGGCGGCCATGGTGTTGGGGTTGATAGCGATGGTTCGTTGGGTCGTGATTCCAACGCCAGCGTCATCGGGAATAAATGCCAGACCGGCTCGCTGGCCAACGGAGAAGATGATCGTGTCTGCTTCCAGGATGTGTTCCGAGTCGAGTTCCGTTTCGACGGAAAGACGCCCTTCGTGATCAAATTCGAAATGAGTCACTTTTTCACATTCAACGCCTGCTGCATGTCCCTTGCCATCGTCCACGATTCTCAAAAAGGTGTGATCTGCGTGGATAACGATCCCTTCCTCCTCGGCGGCATCCACCTCCCATGCATGGCAAGGAAGGGCATCGCGGGGTTCAAGACAGGCCATGTGAACCTCAGCACCCAACCGCACCGCTGTGCGTGCACAGTCGATAGCAACGTTCCCACCCCCGAGGACCAGTACACGTCGCCCCAGGTTAGGGATGTTACCCAGACGGACATCACGCAGAAAACGAGTGTTGATCAATACTCCTTCAAGATTAGCGCCCGGGATGGGCAACCGGATCCCTTCGTGAGCCCCTACAGCGATAAGTACGGCTTCAAATCCCTGCTCAAATAGTGCATCCAGGTCATTGACTGTCGTATTCAAGCGTACTTCGATGCCTAGATCAAGGATATCCTGGATCTCTCGCTCAATGATATCGGTGGGCAATCGATACTCAGGTACACCTACCCGCAACATGCCACCCGCAACGGGTAGGGCTTCAAAAATGGTTACAGGGAATCCAAGCTTAGCCAGATCTTGCGCGGCTGTCAGACCACAGGGTCCAGCACCTATGATGGCTATTTTTTGTGATTGCGTTATTTCTACAGGTTTGACTGACGTTCGGGGTTTTTCATAAACCTTATCCGTTACGAAACGTTTCAATGCACGGATATTGATCGGCTCATCGATGAGACCGCGATTACAGGTATCTTCACAGCGGTGGTTGCAGATGCGCCCACAAATACCAGGGAAAGGATTATCTTCTCTGATGACACGGAGTGCATCGTCGTATCTGCCCTCGTGGATGAGGGCAATATAACCTTGCGCACGTTGGTGAGCGGGGCAAGCGTCACGGCAAGGAGAGATGCCTAATTTTTCGATGGCGAATGCGTTGGGGACTCCTTGTGGATAGAGCTTATAAGCCGCATGGCGTTTTGAGAGGCCTTCGTTAAAGATATCTGGTAGATATATAGGACATACATTGACGCAGTCACCACATCCCACGCACTTTGTAAGATCGATGTAGCGCGGCTTATGGCGCAGCGTTACGGTAAAATCTCCAGCTTTGCCATCAACCTTGGAAACTTCCGTATCCACCATCATTTCAATATTAAGGTGTTGTCCCGTTTCAACTAATTTTGGACTGATCGTACACATGGCACAGTCGTTGGTGGGAAAGGTTTTATCCAATTGGGCCATGTGTCCGCCGATGGCAGACTTCGACTCAACCAGATAAACGCGATAGCCTTGATCTGCTAGATCAAGGCTTGCTTGCATTCCTGCTATTCCGCCCCCAACAACCATGACCGCCCCAATGGGATCGGAACCATTGGATCGAACTGGGATACTGGATACCATAGCCACTCGATCTTCGTGAGGCACGGGCCCTCCATGAGAGTAAAGGAAATAGCGACGAGCCAGCGATCCCGTATAGAAAGATGCGCCGGTATTGGCCTCACCGCCTGATTTATGATAGTCAATCGAAGGCCAGATACTCCAGTATCGTATGTCATACACAGAGAGGACAAACTTCATCCGCTTTGGCAGTGATTATTGATTGATTTGTGGTAAGGGATCAATGGAATAGATTGGATCCATTCATGAGAAGAAAGGGTGTCGTTAAGGATGTAAAATTCGATAGGGTTGAGTACGAGGGGGTGTGGGCCGACGCTACCAACCCACACCACCACAACGAATACCATGGGAGTACAAAATGCAATATTTCCAGAAAAGCTTCTAATAGGACTCCTGACGACTGGGTGGTTAAATGCTATCAGACAGGATGACAGGGGTTGTAACGCGCTTCCTTTCAGAGGGGGAATACGGTCATTTCTTTGGTTTTTTTGCATACTCTTCGAGTAAGTTTGTTTTACAATTGATGATCGCAATCTTCCAGGTGCCAAGATGTTCAAATGATGATGAAAGATCAAAGCCATTTAGCAGAACATTTACGTATCGTCGTGAAATTGGGAACGAGTACACTCACCGATGGAACTTCGGGTCTTTCATTGTCCCGGATGGTTGACTTGGTACGCCAGATGAGCAGGCTGAATGGCGAGGGGCATGAAGTGCTTCTTGTGTCTTCAGGAGCCATCGCTACAGGACGAGAGGTGCTCAAGTTCCCACAACTCCCGAAAGAGATCCCCGCAAAACAGATGTTGGCTGCAGTTGGACAGCCGCGACTGATGGATCAATATGGACACCTTTTTGGGATCTATGGTCTGACCGTTGCACAGGTGCTGTTAACCAGGGAAGATTTGCGTTCTCGCCGCGGGTATCTCAACGCCCGAAACACCCTTTTAGCATTGCTTGGTCAGGGAGTGGTTCCCATCATCAATGAAAATGACACGGTTGCCACGGAAGAAATTCGTGTGGGCGATAACGATAATCTATCGGCTTTGGTGTCCAATTTGATCGATGCTGATTTACTTATTTTGCTCACAGATCAAGAAGGTCTCATGACCACCGATCCCCGTACGGATCCTGATGCAGAGATCATTTCATTGGTCGACACGCCCGAAATTGATCCCGTATTATGGGAAATGGCCGGTGGAGGGAGTGCGATAGGTGTGGGTGGGATGGTAACGAAGCTTCAAGCCGCCGATCTTGCTCGTCGCTCGGGAGCCTCAGTCGTGATTGCTAAAGGCGATACCCGTGACGTGATCATCCGAGTGGTAAAAGGAGAGAACTTGGGTACTCGTTTTCTGCCCGTTGAGACAGCTGTCGAAAGCAGGAAGAGGTTCATTCTTACTGGAGGGGGAAACGGAAAACTGGTGATTGATCAAGGTGCTGGTGAAGCGCTCCTTCGAGGGAGCAGCCTTCTGCCAGCAGGGCTGCTGCAGGTTGTTGGAGATTTTGGTCGGGGGGAAACCGTAACGGTGAGTGTAGAGGATGGCAAAGGAATCGGGCGCGGTCTCGTCAATTATAAGGTAGAGGATTGTAGGAAGTTGTGCGGATGTCAGAGCAATGAGATTGAATCTCGCCTGGGGTATTTCTATGGGGAGGAGATCATCCATCGCGACAATCTGGTTTTGTTATGAATGATTCGTTTGATGGATTGCATTCAATCATTATGGTGTCAGCGTAATCTCCGATTCCATCCAGGAGCTAGATGTGGATTTAAGAAAAATTGGATATGAAGCTCGCCAAGCCTTTAATGTCCTCTCTCGATCCGATACGATGACCCGGGAAAGGGCAGTTTTGGCAATAGGAGATGAACTATCCGCCGGGATGGATGATATCAAGAATGCAAACCGAAAGGATATTGAAAATGCAAGAGGCAGCGGGTTGTCTGAAGCTATCATCGATCGATTGACGCTGACCGAATCCAGAATTTTTAGTTTGATAAAAGATGTACAGGAATTAGCGGGTCTTCCAGACCCAATTGGAACGATCTTCGATGAACGTACCCTGCCCAACGGTTTG
>MGNI01000188.1:28672-28925 GCA_001795115.1 Chloroflexi bacterium RBG_16_48_8
TGCTGGGTGTGATTTATGAATCTCGCCCTAATGTGACCGTTGACGTAGCTGCTCTGGCTGTTAAGACAGGAAATACGGTTATCCTACGGGGTGGGAGTGAGACCATTCAAAGCAACCTGGTTCTCGTGGGTATTGTTAAAACCGCTCTGCGAAAGGTTGGATTACCCGAATCGGCAGTTCAGTTTATTGATAATCCGGATCATGCTTTGGTGGGTGAGATGCTGCGCGTGAATGAGTTCATTGATGTGATCAT
>MGNI01000188.1:28975-29908 GCA_001795115.1 Chloroflexi bacterium RBG_16_48_8
TCCCCGTAATCACAGGGGGAATCGGCATCTGCCATTTATTCGTTGATATGGATGCTGATTTAGGTGCGGCACTGCCCGTGATCCATAATGCGAAAACCCAGCGCCCCAGCGTGTGTAATGCACTGGACACCTTGTTGGTGCATGAGGCGATTGCGGCGGATTTTCTGCCAAAGGTTGTTGACCACCTTGCTCCAGCAGGGGTAACGTTCCGAGCAGAGCCGAAGGTAATGGCGTTGGTGGCTCATCCAACGGTACATCCGACTGGCCCAGAGGATTTTGATACGGAGTGGCTTTCTCTTGTATTGGGTCTGAAAGTGGTTAGCGATTTGGAGGAGGCTCTTGATCATATCAAGAGGCATAGCACACATCACTCGGACGGCATCCTCACTGGTAATCAGAAACATGCAGATCGATTTGTTGACCAAATCGACTCGGCGGTTGTGTATGTCAATGCAAGCACAAGGTTTACCGATGGCGGCCAGTTCGGGCTTGGGGCTGAAGTAGCCGTCAGCACACAACGGCTGCATGCTCGAGGTCCCATGGGACTCCCGGAATTGACGACGTACAAATGGGTGGTTATCGGCGATTACACGATACGTGAGTAGTTAGAAGTCTGAGGTAAATCCAAAACTTCACATGGGCTTATTGGAAACATACCGGAGTAGTGTTTAGAGAGAAGACAGAGCTAATAAGCTCCATTTGGTTAAGTCACATTAGCGTGAGGGAAGCATTCATGGGTTCTGGTGAATCTCAATGATGCGATGGATAATCGGGACCGTCCAGAAGTCTTGTCAGGAGGCTAAAATGAGTCATCACCTTGAGATGATCCATACGGAAGAGAATGACCCGGTCTACAATATGCCTTATACCCCTGCCATAAAGGTGCGATCGGGTACAACTGTGTATGTTGCTGGGGTCACAGCCGCGCCCGTT
>MGNI01000188.1:29930-30242 GCA_001795115.1 Chloroflexi bacterium RBG_16_48_8
AATCAGATTTTGAAAGTATCCCTTCGGATCCTGGTGAACAAACCCGATTGGCAATGGAGAACTTGCGTAAGGTCCTTCAGGCTGCGGGTGGAGAATTAACCGATATTGTGCAGCTTTTTCGTTTCATCTGTGAGATCGATCGTAACCAGGATGCGATTAACAAAGTGATGGGCGAGTATTTGGGGGATCATCGAGCGACAAGCACCACAGTCGAGGTGAATCGGTTGGCAACAGATGAACGCCTAGTAGTTGAACTGGCTGCGGTAGCTGTCATTGCAGAATGATCCTTCACTTTGTCGTGATTCCGATTTT
>MGNI01000189.1:0-295 GCA_001795115.1 Chloroflexi bacterium RBG_16_48_8
GGTTCGGCTACTTGATGTTATCTACGCATTTCTTAACCGTTTTAAATCCAGTCTAAGCCAGAAAGTTCATTCTGACATTGGATACAGGGATTCTTGTACCATTTCTATACCATTTTTGTTGATTTTTGTAGGATGTCTTTAGTACCCCTCGGTTGTAAATAATTACTCTAGCGATGTGATTGTTAAGCCCAATGAAAATGTATTATGCACCCTCTGCCCCTCGCACGATAGGGACCTTTCCGGAAGGGACGGTTCGTTTTGGTCTGAGTATTTTCAATCAGGCAGTGGAAATCGA
>MGNI01000189.1:317-839 GCA_001795115.1 Chloroflexi bacterium RBG_16_48_8
AGGTCATTTGAGTCGGGAGAATAAGAAACACCAGTAAGTAAATTATTTCATGATCCTGGTCTTATCCATCAGCCGTGTCATACACGGTTAGAGGATGATGGAGGCTGCCAGTCTTAAGTGTAAGCTAATCCCATCCCTCGATATTTGAGCTTTGATTGTAGTATTTCCATTCGAGGCTCCTGAAGAGCTAATCTTAAGGATGAAAGTTGTCATGCGATGATGGGAGGATGGATTTTTATGTGAGTATCCAACTTGGCTTTTATAAGGAAGGGTGATTTCTTGTCCTGTTAGGGAAAGGAGACGTTGGGTGGGTATCCAAACCATCCCTACAATCTGAAGGGTATTCGTCTCGATCTGCCCGTATATGGATCTTATTGAGTGGATAGGAAGATGGTCTACCCAATCGAATCTGGCCATTGTTGCACAGTAGGGATGGTGAGCATCTTTTACTTTATCACAATATTAACTGCATCCCACTGTTTCTGATGCATCCATGCGGTAACAGCCCGGCGGAATTACAAT
>MGNI01000189.1:863-6982 GCA_001795115.1 Chloroflexi bacterium RBG_16_48_8
CCCCGAAAATTTTCATGGTCGTAACTGCGATCGGTTGCTGAGGCTGAAAATCCATCTTCTTTATGTAAGCTACAAAAAGGTTGTTAGGCCTTGTGGTAGTTCGCCAAGTGCCATATAAATATAGCAGAGTATTGGGTAATTAATTCGGTATAGAAATGATGCCAGGCTACATACATGTAGTGATGGTTTATTGGAGTGCGGATTGCTCATAATGGATTATGGTCTTTTACCTGGTTAAAAGCCTATACGAGGAATATCGATGAAGTATTTTGAAGGGATCCGAAGGAAGTTTTTTGGCGAGACTGAACCCAAAACGGAAGCAGGTGGACAAGATGATCTTGTAGACACTGCGCCGCTTCCTGCAAATATTTTACAAACCGTCGAAGGTGACTTGCGATCGGGAGGATATTACGCGGGAGGTGCACAGGTAACAGGACGACAGCGTAAAGAAAATGAGGATTCGCTTCTTGTGCTCACCACATCCGAAATTGGTGAGGATTCGATGCCAGAATTTGGTCTTTTCTGTGTCGCTGATGGTGCCGGCGGACATGGACATGGTGAATTAGCCAGTGCACTTGCTTTGCGTACGGTAGCTCGATATTTGATCAAGGAACAATTCTTACAACAGCTGGATCCATTGGGGAGGAGTAGTACCCTAAGCGTTAAGGAGATAATGCACCGTGCCTTTGAGTTGGCAGATTCAACTGTAAATACCGGCGCTAAGGGTGGTCTCACCACCTTAACAACTGTATTGCTACATGGAAATCACCTCACTATCGGACATGTGGGAGATACCCGAGCTTATCTGATCCATGGTGGAAGAATCCAATTGGCAACCCGAGATCACTCCGTCCCTTGGCGTCTTGTTGAGATTGGACAGCTTACACCAGAAGAAGCCCGCAAGCATCCACAAAGGAATTTGTTATGGAATGCAGTAGGAAAGGGAGAAAACCTATTCGTGGATGTTTTTACTTACCCTGTTCCGAGCGGAGGTTATCTACTTCTATGCTCAGATGGGCTTTGGTCTGAAATCCTTGACAGCGATCTGCCCCAATTCACTGAAAAATTCATAGATCCCTATGTGACCTGTGAGGCGATGGTTCAACAGGCGGATTTCTCTAGTGGTTCAGACAATATCACAGCTGTTTTGGTTGCGTTCTCGGCGGAGTATGGAAAAGATCGTCAATATCCCTCCAGTGAGTATTTTCCTGGACCGGGATCTTGAATTTCTATTAACCTCTTTGCTGCCCCCTGAAATTTCCTGATCGTTCAATCTAAGAGCTATTTGCATTTTCCTGATAAGGGTTGAGAGGAATGAGTCTTGAAATTCCAGTTTGAATAGCACCTGATTGATTTTTTCTTGGTGGAAAGAGGCAGAGGCTATTTGCTTCTGCTTCCATCACCAGCGTCCCAGAGTATCTTAGAGAGGGCTCTCAATCCATCAGAAGCCAACGAGAACCATCCGTTCATGTAGGCATAACGTTCTTGATTTTCGGATGGTCTCGAGAAGGGGTATTTGTTTGGGATTTTTCCAAAGAATTTTCAATCGTGATTCCATGTGCTTTTATGGAAATCTCCTTCTTGACCTATAGCCCATAACACTTATCGAGGCGCAGTGTTTTTAAAGGCCGTTGAAAGCTTTCTTACTTTACAGAGGACAGAAAGCAACGGGCTATTTGTTTATAATGGATGAAGGGGAGGATCCATTCGACAGTCAGTCCAAATCGATTAGATAGGTGGCTCTCTTGGAGGGAGTTGCCTGTATAAACATTCTACGGAACTCGTGACAAGGGTCTTTGGGGTTCGGTTCAAGTATTCTTTATTCAGTGGTTCCCCTCTTTCGCAGAAAGTTGTTTGGGATACAATCCGTTTAGGAATGGTGGAGTATCGATGTCCTTTTTTAGACAGGTCTTCAAGAGCATATATGAAAAATTATTTCCTCAAGAAGGAATTCGAACCTTCAATGAGCAGCCTACCAGACCGCTGGATGCAGAGGCGCTGGCACGAGCGTTAGCAGGTGAGGGGCGAAGACATGTCTCTTCCGGTTGCGCCAGGTTCGTCGTTTCTGAAGTCTCCGGGCGGATGAATTGTCTTTATCTGCTCATGGCGCAATCGGATGGCCTCAATGCGCTCCCGGATTTTGGAATATTAGGTGTGGCTGAGAATGAGAAGGCCGAAGTTATTAAAGGAAATGTAAGTAAGGTTGCTCTTTCTACTTTTGCACATCAAATAACTCAAAAAGCGGCTCTCGATTTTTTACAACTGGATGGCTTTGAAAATACAACGCCCCTTCAGAATATGGTGGTTGAAGCGATGAATATCGCTGACCAAAGTGTCCACGAGATGAGCCCGGGTGTGGACTATTCCCTTACAGCAGGGTTGATATTCGCCGAGATCATGATTCTTGGACATCGCGGGGATACTCGGGCATACCACATTGATCGTCATCATATTGAAAGGATCACCGTTGCAGGATGGAAGAGAGATGCATCAAAGGTGGCATCTAACTCGGTAAGTGCAGAGCAGGCCATCGAAAACAAGAATAGCAGAGCAGGAGGAGAGCCTGATCAAATCATTGTTTATTCACGACCCATCCCTCGTGATGGCTACATCCTACTTTGCACAGGGGGATTGTGGAAAAATATGAACGAGCGGGTGATCCATGATATTGTATTGCGTTGTGATGATCCACAAGAGGGTTGTAAAGCTTTAATTTCCCATGTCAAAGAAAATAGCTCCCAACAGGGACTTTCCGTTATTCTGATCCACTTCCCCCCAGATTTTGGATCCTGGCGTTAGGAAAGGTTTGTTGAAGGTTTAAGCCCACTAACAACCTTACGAGAAAAGGTTGGGACTCCCAAGATTAGGGAGATTACTATCTGCGAGCGCCGCCTCCGTGTCTAAATAATAAAAAAGACGAACCGCCGAACGTGGGGGGATCATTCGGCGGTTCTGCAGAATTCGGGGTCCTACGGGACGTGCAGGGGGAACACGGAGCCAGTAGGGTGGGTCCCCTAAGATGAACCCGGATACCACCATAGTGCGTATGCCGGGCTTATCAATGGACAATTCTAACACCAAGTGGATCAACCTTTCATTAAATCTTGCTTAAAGATTTCAATCATTTTTCGGATGGTTTCCCGAACATCTTTTGCCAATATCGAATGTCCTCAGACGTGAGGGAGCCCTCTGGTTTTCCATTTTCATCCCCAGTCAGAGGAGGTCCCACTAATTGCCGTACGAATTCATGGCTTCCAATTACCTGAGCACCAGCCTCCCTGGCAGCTTGGAGAACCTCATGATCGGAAGAAACAACGGTGTAATTATGAGCTTCTCCTTTTAATTGTCGTAACCTGTTCTGGATGGCATGATCGGCAGTATGTGGCGATGTTATAAACTCCACCTGCAACCTTCCCGATTTAAACCTCCTTTGAGCCCCTGGACCGCGTTGGTCAAAATAAACAGTAGCTGATTTTCTTACCTTGAATAAGAATCGATCTAGCATCTGGATTAAACGGATCTCATCCTCAGGATCATCCAGATTAATATCAGGCATGCTGCCAATCAGATTATGTCCATCAATGAGGTAGGGCATGCATTGATTTTATCAGTCATTAAGCGATCAGTGTGTCAGTCGATCAGTCGACATCTCAACTCATGAACGGATCAACTCATACTGTACCCAATCCCTAAGTCATTTGATTAAGCCCATAGATGACTTTACTTTTCACTATCCTGTGCTAAACTCCCCAACGATGGGCAGTGTAAGACGCTCAAATTGGAAGCGTTATCTCCCCTATATTCTTCTCAACATCGCTGTCTCTATAGGAGCAGTGCTTTTGGTTCTCTTCTTTTGGAGTCGACGTCCTACGCCGCCGACGTTGGCACCAACGGCGACCATGGATATTGGCCAGGAGATTGATGCGATGATGCCGACTGCAACAGCCACACTCCCACCCTCTCCGACGCCCAATTTATACATCGTAAAACCAGGGGATACGCTCTTCGCAATTGCAATCGAATTTGAGATCCCGGTGGATGCTCTCATGGCTGCTAACGGCCTGTCTAATCCGGACGAATTGGATATTGAACAAGCGTTGATTATCCCATCCGATGAATGGGTAGCTGCCTATCGGGAGAAACGTGTTGGATCTCAACCTAACGCTACTGCAACCCCAACAGTTGTTGTTGAGCCACCAGTTGTGAAAATAACTGGAGTGGTGGGTGCGGGTGCTTTAGAAGAGGAAGCCATTCGATTCTTAAATTCGGGTGGTGTCGCAAACATGGCTGGATGGCGGTTGGATGACGGGGAAGGGCATATCTATATCTTCCCCGTTTTTACATTGCACAGCGGTGCATTTAATTTAAACATCGGACCAGGTACAAATTCTCCTATCGACCTTTTTTGGGGGCTTGAAGAGCCCATCCTGAATCCAGGCAAGACCCTCCAGCTCCTGGATGCCTCCGGCAAGGTCCAATCCACCTTCGAAATACCTGAACTATAATCTGTTCCCCGAAAAGACTAATTTGACGTATTTCCAGTATACGATCCGTCTGGATGAGTCAGGCTTTGACTTATCTCCACGCCTCTAGATCCATGCCTATAGGCGAGCATGAGCGCCATTGACGAATGGTAACGGAAAAAGGTTTTTGCAATGAGAGTGAAACTTACAAGGATATGAACAACCCATAAGAACATTTCTAAATTCTCAAGGACGTGGGAATAAGTCTCTCTTATCGTGCGGTGGAGATGGAACTCATCGAAAATGAGGGGAATCCCAAGGAGATCTCTCAAGAGCCGAGAGATTTCTTGGCACAGTTGAATCTGCTCGTAGAGAAGTTCTGGGGTGATTCACCGGATGAGTATAAGAAAGAAAACACCAGATCCAAGGACTTAAACTACAAAATGCTCTTCCTCATAGGTTGTATGAATAAAGCCGAAGAGGGAAGCCAATTAGGCCCTCGCAGATTGCCGGATGAAGTTACCTCGTCACTGCAATCAAGATATTTTTCGTTTGAAGGTATCAGGATGTTCCTATTCCGTTGATTCCTTATTAGCAGAGGGATCGGGTTGAGAAACAGCTTCTGACACTTCCTCATCACCCTTAAGTCCAGTTCGAAATTCTCGAATTCCACGTCCTAATTCACTACCGATTTTGCTCAACCTACCGACACCGAAGAGAAGTACAACGACAGCCAGAATGATAAGCAACTCTGGTACACCTAGTCCAGCGATCCTCATTTTATCCTCCGGAAGATCATATTCCCTTACTTCACAAAGCTATTATAGCATTATCTTTGCTTACGATTTTGCTTCCATAAAGATCTTATCCTCTTAGGCATCGAATGTACATGGTTGCATTTCAACCGGTATTATCCCTTTCTGGTTGAAAAGAGAATCCCCGGGGCGAGGTTGTGCATATTTGAGATGTGATAAAGCTTATCCACTTCATCCTTCTAATCTGGTTCAAACAGAGGTTATGGACGATTGCCCTTAGAAAACTTTCCAAGACCTTCAACCCGCATGTTATGATTAGGGAATACCAAGCGACGCTTAAGTTCTTTTGAGAATATTCCTCAAAGCAGTTATTCGAAGTGGTCTTACTGGGTAAAGGTTTCCTGCAAGGATTGGAGATGAAAAATCTAAAGCGCTTTCCCATCCACCCGATATTTTTCTGCATGAACCCCATTTTGGCCTTGTTGGCAACGAATATCACTGAGGTTGAATTTGGAGTCATCCTCAGACCTCTTCTTTTAACAATGGTTGGCACGATTTTCCTCTTGGGACTTCTACAGCTGGCTCTAAAAGATATTCACAAAGCTGCGTTGGTGACGTCGTTGTTATTGGTCCTCTTTTTCACCTATGGGCACGTTTATCAAATTTTAGAACTTAAGCAATTCTTTGGCCTGAACATCGGTCGGCATCGTTATCTTATCCTTTTCTACGCGGTTACCGGGGCTCTCGGGATGTGGATGATCTTGCGAAAGGTAAAGGATTATCACTATACAACACAGATGTTGAATATGATTGGTGCATTTTTATTGGTTGTTCCTATCGTTCAAATTTTAAGCTTTAATATAAGGATTTCCTCTGGAGAGACTGCCGTTATTGAACTAAA
>MGNI01000189.1:7079-7775 GCA_001795115.1 Chloroflexi bacterium RBG_16_48_8
CAATACTTCAACTTTGACAACAGTCCTTTTTTGGATGAATTGAGGGAGTTAGGTTTTTATGTGGCAGATTGCAGTCGGAGCAATTACAGCTATACACAGGCGACGATGGCCACGGCATTAAACATGGAATATCTTCCCGATCTTAAGGACGAATTGGATAAGCTATCACTAGATATGGAGGATATTTGGGTTCTTTTAAAACAGAGTTTGGTTCGAAGCATGCTTGAAGAGGTAGGCTATAGAACAGTCGCTTTTGACACAGGATATGAATGGAGCCAAATCAGGGATGCGGATTATTACTATGGAGTTGGCAGCAATCCTTTTAGCATAAACGTAGTTACTCCTTTTGAAGCGTTATTATTAAAAAGTACTGCGGTTCTTTTTCTAACCGATTCACACAGTTGGCTTTTCAAAGAGCGTTTCGAAGGCGTTATTTTCCCTCATGCTGAATATGTTCAGAGGCAGTTATTTATTCTAGATCGTCTGATCGAACTCCCAGCTATTGAACATCCCATATTTGTCTTTGTTCATCTCCTCATCCCTCATGTTCCCTATGTCTTTGGCCCCAGTGGGAAAATTCGGGAAGATCCTGGTTATTTCGGCGGGAAGCTGGCTGGTCCCCTCAATGAGCATTATTTGGTGGATGGCTACACAGGTGAGATCCAATTTATCAATTCCAGAATGTTGGAAATCGTA
>MGNI01000189.1:7785-10181 GCA_001795115.1 Chloroflexi bacterium RBG_16_48_8
TTGAGGAATCACAGGTTCCCCCCATTATTATCATTCATAGTGATCATGGCTTTCGGGATGAGAACCGGCTCCAGATCCTGAATGTTTATTACCTGCCTGATGAAGGTGCTTCAACACTTTACCCAAATATCTCTCCTGTAAATTCCTTCAGGGTTGTGTTTGACACCTATTTTGGGACGAATTTTAGTCTTCTTGCAGATGAGAGTTTTCTGGGCGATGATATCCATAACCCGATCCCGGAATATTCTCCAGTGTGTCAACCGGTGTCGAATGACTCTTCCTGAGTTGTCAAGTATCGCATCTCCTCTTGATCCGATAAGAGTGATCGATGGGATTACAGTGGCTTCCTTATTTGTCATTTCGATGGAAAGATGTTGGTCTGATTGATCCATGCCAACCTTAAATTTTTTCCTCGAATACTGTTGTTCAATCTCCCTATCTTGCGCCATCGTGTGGCGTCTGATAAACTCGCAAAAAGTTTGAGATTTATTTATCGTTTCATTCTTCCATATAGTCGGAAGCATCCACTTATCTTCTTTTCCTAAAATGCCGGATGAGGGTTCCTTAATGTCGCAAGCACTCTACCTGAGATGGCGACCCAAAACATGGGATGAAGTTGTAGGGCAAGAGCATGTTATTCAGACCCTGAGGAATGCGGTACGCAGCAACAGAGTTGCACATGCCTATCTCTTTGCAGGTCCGCGTGGGACAGGAAAGACAACAACAGCACGTTTACTCGCTAAGGCTGTCAACTGCCTATCTGAATCCTTGGCTGATCGTCCAGACAACCAATGCGCTCCCTGCCAAGCTGTGAATGAAGGCAGATTCTTAGATCTGATTGAGATCGATGCGGCTTCCAATACCAGCGTGGAGGATGTGCGCGATTTACGGGATAAGATTAACTTTTTGCCCAACGAGGGAAGGTATAAGGTCTATATCATCGATGAAGTCCACATGCTTTCAACAGCTGCCTTTAATGCGCTCTTGAAAACGCTAGAAGAACCCCCGGCCCATGCCATCTTTATCCTGGCCACAACCGAGGTTCATAAGATACCTGCTACGGTCCTCTCAAGATGTCAACGTCATGAGTTCAGACGGCTGCCCGTTAAGACAATATTGGAATTTTTGAGCATGAAGTCGGAAACGGAAAATCTCCCCATTGACCCACAAGCGCTGGAACTTATCGCTCGACAGGCTACAGGAAGTCTGCGGGATGGGATCTCCCTTCTTGATCAACTTACATCCACAGGCGATCATGTGACTCTTGAGCAGGCTCAAATGATTTTTGGGACCGTTGCGGGGGAATCTGTGGGGGAGGTCGTTCAGGCCCTGATCGAACAGGATCCCTCCAAAGGGTTTTCTGCATTGAACCGTGCCATCGATGGAGGGGCTGACCCGCGTCAATTTGCGCGCCAGATCGTCGATTATCTGCGCGGCATGCTGATGATCAAGATGGGCAATGCTCCCTTGGTGGATGGTTCCGCGGATATCAGGATCGAAATGTCCAACCTGGCTGAGAGAGTTGACATGAGCTACTTACTGCTGGCTTTAAAGACATTCAATCAAGCTGCAATGGAAAAAAGGTCTTCCTGGATTCCGGGACTGGCTCTCGAGTTAGCTTTCTTAGAAACTAGTCATACAGGTCATCCACCTATGCCCGGTTCTTCATCTTCACATATGGTAACGCCCCCAATATCCAAACCATCTTCGCAGATGACAGATCCACAAGAGCCAACTGAAGCTCGGTCTCGATGGACTTCATCCTGGGATCAAAAACCGCAAGGTGTTAGCTTAAAACCTTCCAGTGACATGCAATCCGATCGGATGGGAGAAATCTCCTTCCAAGAGATTCGTGGGCGTTGGCGCGAAATCCTGCACGCAGTTCGACAATATGATCCTCGCACACAAGCGCTTTTAAACTCCTGTGTACCTATTGGTGTGGAAGAAGATACCCTCGTTCTTGGATTTCGAAGTGATCTTCTCAGGGATAAGATGGAAAAGGACCACAATATCCTCAAAGCTTGTCAGGCGGCAGAAAAAGTGCTTGGGAAACCCATCCTGCTTCGATGTGTATTAACGAGTGCTTGGAGATCAGAGCAGGCAGATGAGGAACAACCTCCATTTATCGAGGAGGGAGGTATGGTGGCAACGGCAATCAAGGATTTTGGGGCTCAGGTGGTCGACATCGAACAGCTGCCGCCAGATACGGGTCCATAAAGCCATTGCCCCGGTTTCGATTTGCGTTTACGAGCACACCTCAACCAGAAAAAGATCATGATGGGAGGAAACCTAGAAAAGTGAGACTGGAGAGTAGAGATTTTAATGAAAGAACCCGCAAAGGAATGGAAAATGGCTAAAGGTAAAGCATCAGGAATGTCTGGCAAGGGAATGTTGGC
>MGNI01000189.1:10192-10857 GCA_001795115.1 Chloroflexi bacterium RBG_16_48_8
GCAGCAGGAGCTTCAGCAGGCGCAAGCGGAGTTAGCGGAGCAGGTGGTGGAGGTCAGCGCTGGGGGAGGAGCGATTAAGATCCAAATGACAGGTACACAGGAATGCAAAAGGGTCGAGATTGATCCGCAGCTGCTCAAAGAAGGAGATATGGAGATGCTGCAGGATCTGGTGTTGCTTGCCATTAATCAGGCAATCAGTGATTCTCATAATATGGCTGCACAGAAGTTGGGACCGATGACAGGCGGTTTAAGTATTCCGAGGCTGAGTGGATGAGAGCTGTTCCAAAAGCTGTAGAGCGACTCATCGAAGCCTTTGCTCGTCTGCCGGGTATTGGACCCAAGACAGCTTCCCGGCTCACCTACTACCTGTTGCGAGTGTCCAGGGAGGAGAGCCTTGAACTAGCTGAGGCGCTGCGAGCCTTACGTAATGAGACAACCTTTTGTTCGCGCTGTTTCAACATTACCAATGTGGGTGCGGATCCGTGTTCTGTCTGCGCGGATGAAACCCGACAGACGAAGGTTGTCTGTGTTGTTGAGGAACCCTTGGACGTGTTGGCCATTGAACGCACAGGCCGATTTAATGGAGGCTACCATGTCTTGCATGGTGCCCTGGCACCGGTGGAGGGGATCGGTCCTGAGGATCTACGAATTGAAGAGTTGGTCCA
>MGNI01000189.1:10925-12365 GCA_001795115.1 Chloroflexi bacterium RBG_16_48_8
TGTATATCAAGCGCAGGTTAGAGGGATTTACGGTGCGCCTGACACGCCTTGCTCGCGGTCTCCCCTCTGGAGGGGATTTAGAGTATGCTGATTCCATAACCCTCTCTCAGGCTTTAGAAGGGCGGCGGGAAGTTTAGCCAACGAGAAGAGACGAGAGCTTGGAAATGAGTGATTGGTCGAATTGCCTTTGATTAACGTTTTAATTTTGAATCGCTCCTAATCAATCTCAAATCTTGTCTCTGGTCTTTCATCCAAGCCTTCACATTCCAACCCCCACTTTTCACTCAGTACATACCGCTTTGAACTTCCCACGTTGACCTTACCACTTTCTACATACCACTTTCTACTTACTACTGTCATCTGCCCACACATCTTCTTAAGGGTAACCCAGGTCAGGTCAGATATTTGATTTAGAAATTGTTTTGGTGTATTATGGAATTGCAGTGGGGCTCGACACATCAAAGAATACTCCAATAATCAATATCAATACACTTCCCAACTCAATCTAAAGATCTCTACTCACAGTCGAACCTCTAATAATTCATAACTTACAAGGGGGGTGATTGATAAATGATTTATAACCATACATGAAATTGTAGTAGACGATTGAAACAGCACGCTACCAGAAACAAATAAAATACGGGAGGGATAACCATGAAGCACTTTGTTCGGATTCTTGCGGCTCTGTCTATATTCTTTGCCACAGGAGCAAACACATCTCTTGCTGAAACAACTGTTACTTGTGGCATGACCTTACATGAAGATGTGTCATTACAGGAGGATATGACCTGCTCGGGTAATGCTCTAAAGATTGGGGCCGATGGCATAACATTAGATCTAAATGGTCATTCAATTATTGGTGACGGTTCAGACACAGCAATAATAAATTATGGTTACGCTGATGTGACCATTAAAAATGGTTTTGTCAATGGATTTGACACAGGTGTTCTTCTTTTCACTGCGCATGAGAATATAATAAATTATCTTAGCGTGGATGCAGATATTGTAGGAATTTGGTTGTTTGGAGGATCATCTAGCAGGATTGCAAGGAATGTAACTAGCGATTCAGAGGCAGTGGGGATATTTATTGACAACCGAGGTGGCACAGTACGAGATAATATTATCGAATTTAATGTGGTACGCGGCAATGGTGTTGGGATTTGGTTCTTGGGCGGACAAGATAATATGATACGCCGCAATCTTGCTGAAGGCAATGACTCTGGCTATTTCATTGGCTATTACGGTGCCAACGAGAACACGTTCACAGGAAATGTTGGCCGAAATAATGCATGGGACGGCTTATGGGTCCCGGATGACAGGAATATAATTGAGAAAAATGCATTTATTGAAAATGGCAGTATCGGCATGAATATATCAGGTGATGAGAATTACGTGCATCGCAATATAGCCAAAGGCAATGGGAGTTTCGACATTCACAAC
>MGNI01000189.1:12407-13025 GCA_001795115.1 Chloroflexi bacterium RBG_16_48_8
CAGTCGACTGTGGCTCATCGCCTTACAATCAGACTTCATCATTGCGTATTGAAGATGCTAATGGCCTCCCAATTCTGCCACCCTTACCATAATATGAGTGCAAAATCCTCACATGTATGATGTTGTATGAGAGGATCTTTTCATACAACTCATATTAAGTGACGCATCTATCAACATCTCATACTTCTCCGTTGAACAAACGAGCCATTGGCACCGTCAGAGCCAATGGCTCGTTCAATATATCTACATAGATCTTCTTAAGATAGTTCTTTTATTGAGATGACCGATACCTTAGGTTTGGATATACTCTAAGGGTGCAAACATGTTGACATGTACACTCAGTCCAGAAAGACGAATATTCATTGTCAGCTTTATAGTCGGATTGCTCCTCGGGCTATTGATCTTGGCAATTAGGGACTATCACATCATGTCGAATCCCATCGAGCTAATCCCGCTCACACCGACGCCGCCCTTTGATATCCTCCCTGTATGAGGGTTTGCCCCCAGTCGTACAGGGCCAACTGGGGGCATTTAATAGTCGGGTGCCGCCTAGCTCTGGTAAGCCGCACCCGATTCGATTGCGAACAAGAAACGAGCAATCAAAGACCCTTGAAACAT
>MGNI01000190.1:0-3214 GCA_001795115.1 Chloroflexi bacterium RBG_16_48_8
CACGAGAGGCGCTGGAGGAGATCATAAGATCTGTTCTTGAGTTCTTTACATCGATTATCCAAGGAGTTGTCCGAACTTGTGTCTGAACCTCGAGAATTGCCTATTGACTTCCTCCCCTTTTTTCAATAAACTCAGTCAACAATTCACTTGCCAAAAGCTGTGAAGAGGACGAGTAGGCGTCGATCAGGCGGAACAGAGAACGGGAACAAGGTGAAAGCCCCGTACGCACATCGGCGTTGAATGGACCTCAGAGCTGCAGGGTGAAGGGCCGATCCGATAGCTCAGTAGCCTGTGCCGGAGTCGCCACCGTTATCAGGGTAGAAGGCATCGCGATTTCATCGCCGTGCCCAAATAGAGTGAGGCTGGCTTATCTTCCCCGTCGCATCACCGGCGGGATTTTGCTTTAGGGCAGTCAGCTTAAGTGGAGTGGCACCACGGGCGACATCAGCGCTCGTCTCCAAATGGAGACGGGCGTTTTTTGTACCAAGCCCTTGCTGTCATCCGCGCACACTCGAACGTAAAAACAGTGCGAACACAGCTTGGCCGGTCTTAATTTGGGAGGTGCAGGAGAAATAGAACAGCAACGAATGAGAGAGAAACCAAATCGAATTCTCAAATCCAACAAATTGGAGGCAGCAATGAGTGACAAATACAAATATATGCTTGACGAGAAAGACCTCCCCAAGGCCTGGTACAACATCAACCCGGATATGCCTATCTCGCCCGGACCAGTGCTCCACCCCGTCACCAAGGAACCTGTTAGCCCCGAGTTCCTGTCCGTCTTGTTCCCTATGAGGTTCATCCAGGAAGCCGTCAGCACCGAACGCTGGATCGAGATCCCCGAGCCCGTTCGTGAGGTGTACAAGCTTTGGCGCCCCTCCCCTCTCATCCGAGCGCGACGCCTGGAGAAAGCCCTGGATACGCCTGCCCACATCTACTATAAAAACGAAAGTGTTTCCCCGGTTGGCTCTCATAAACCCAACACCGCCGTGGCGCAAGCTTTCTATGCCAAAGATGAAGGTGTAACAGGCTATACAACCGAGACCGGAGCTGGACAGTGGGGATCCGCACTTGCCATGGCCTGCAACTTTTTCGACCTGGCCTGTGACGTCTATATGGTGCGGGTCTCCTACCAGCAGAAACCTTATCGCCGTATCGTCATGCAGACCTTCGGGGCGGAGGTCAGCCCCAGCCCCTCTGAGAAGACCGCTTTTGGACGTAAGGTCCTGACGGATAACCCCGATAGTCTGGGATCCCTGGGGATCGCCATCTCAGAAGCAGTTGAAGCAGCTGTCACCTCCAATGGGAAGTTCAAATACTCATTGGGATCCGTGCTCGGACCGGTGCTCATGCACCAAAGTGTGATCGGGCTGGAAGCCTTGAAGCAGTTCGAGATGGCGGATGAATATCCAGATATCGTCATTGGCTGCGTCGGTGGGGGCAGCAACTTCGCCGGATTCGCTTTTCCGTTCCTTCATAAGAAATTCACCGAAGGTAAGGCTACCCGGTTCATCGCCGTTGAGCCAACGGCCTGCCCCACCCTTACCAAAGGGCCCTATACCTTTGATTACGGCGACACAGCTAAATCCGCCCCCATCGTGAAAATGCACACCCTGGGACACACCTTCGTGCCACCCGGCATCCACGCTGGCGGCTTACGCTATCACGGCATGGCCCCTCACATCAGCGCCCTCTGTCACCATGGGGCTATCGAAGCCGTCGCCCTCAACCAGTTGTCCACCTTCAAAGCAGCTGTGCTGTTCGCCCAAGCGGAAGGGATCATCCCAGCCCCAGAGACAGCCCATGCGATAAAAGCTGCTATCGACGAAGCGCTAAAATGCAAGGAAGAGGGCACCAAGAAGGTGATCGCATTCAACTTCTCTGGTCATGGGCTCCTGGATCTGGCCGCATACGACGCTTACTTACAGGACGAACTGGTCGATTATGCCTACCCAGATGAATTGATCCAAGAAACCACAAAAGACCTGCCACAGGTCTCTGAGGCTCTTATGACCGAGTGAATGGATGAGAAAATCCTGGGTCATCTGTAGATCGAACGTTTCCATGGATGACCCGGGATCAATCTATCTTTTGTCTAAGAGTGTAATCCCTTGTGCGATGCACAGTGGCTCATTTCAAGTTGGAACCGAAACCCTGCCTTCACCGCTCGATCTTCTCCCTCCACCACTCCCTCAACCGCTCCGTCGCCTCCCGCAGTCGCTCCTCTGAAACACACAATGAGATCCGCACCCAACCCTCCCCCTGGGCGCCAAACATGATGCCTGGAGCCATGCTGACACCGATCTCCTCAAGGATGGCGACCGTGAAGTCCACTGAAGATCGATCCTCCGGGCAGGCGAACCAGACATACAATGCGCCCTTCGGCCGCTCATAAGCCGCTCCCAATTCCTCCAAAGCTTCTACGACGATATCCCGGCGCCTTTGATAGATGGCATTCCTGGGTGCGATGAAGTCCTGATTGCCCGTCATAGCCTCGATGGCTGCTTCATGGATGGGCAGGAAATGGCCGCTGTCGGCATGTGTTTTAAGCCTGTAGAGCGCCTCCAGTGCGATTCGGTTCCCCACAGCCGCCCCTGTACGCCAGCCTGCCATGTTGTGGGATTTCGAGAGGGTGTTGAACTCCACTGCCACCTCTTTCGTCCCCTCAACCTCCAGCACGCTGGGCGCACGAAAGCCGTCGAAGGTCACTTGCGTGTAGGCGGCGTCATGGCAGAGAAAAAGACCATGGTGTCTGGCAAAGTCAACTGCTTCTTTAAAGAAGGACAAGGTAGCCACAGCTCCAGTGGGGTTGTTGGGGTAATTGAGCCACAGCAGTTTCGCCCTTCGGATAACCTCTTCAGGAACCTCCGCTAGGTCCGGCAAGAACCCCCTCTCGGGCTTCAAAGCCATAGTCCAAGGTTCACCCCCGGCGAAAAGCGCGCTGCGCATGTAGGTCGCGTAGCCCGGATCGGGCACCAAGACCACATCGCCCGGATCCACCAGCGCCTGGGTCAGGTGAAAGATGCCCTCCTTGGAGCCTAAGAGCGGGACCACCTCATGGTCAGGATCCAATTCAACCTCATGGCAGCGCTTGTACATCGTCGCCCAAGCCTCCCTCAGAGCCGGAGTCCCTTTGTGGTGGACATAGCCGTGCCGGTCCAGGTGAACAGCAGACTGTGTCAGTGTTGATAAGATCGGTTCAGGCGGCGGTAGA
>MGNI01000190.1:3230-6626 GCA_001795115.1 Chloroflexi bacterium RBG_16_48_8
GAAGCCGAATCACATCCACACCCTCGGCCTCGAGTTTTTGAATCTTTGGAGTCAGCTTCGCAAAATAAAAAACGGGCAAGGCTGACATGCGCTCCGCAATGTTCTTCATACTTCACCTTCCTGATTTTCAAAGAAACCCTTCAGTGCCTGCAATGCCAGCAAGTAGGATCGCCATCCAAAGCCTGAAACCTGCCCCACACAAACCGGTGCGATGAGTGAATTTTGACGAAAGACCTCCCGGGCATGCACATTGCTCAGGTGGACCTCCACCACGGGTAAATCAATAGCCGCAACTGCATCCCGCAAGGCGACGGAAGTGTGCGTGTACCCGCCAGGGTTAAAGACCACGCCTGAGGCCCATTTCCGCGCCTCCTGCAGCGCCTCGATCAGTTCGCCTTCATGATTTGATTGTAGGCTACGCACTCTCATACCCAGGGATTCGCCCTCTTTGAGAAGGCGCTCATCCAATTCAGCAAGCGACATAGAGCCATATACCCCAGGCTCACGCTCGCCCAATAAGTTCAAGTTCGGACCATGCAAAACCAAAACCTCTCTCATCCCGCCTCCATCATTCGAGAAGTTCTAAAACCTCGGCTTCATCCACTTCGATTCCTGTTTTTACTTCACCCACCCGGACGGGTAGAGAAAAACGCACTTTCCCTTCAGCACGCTTTTTATCTAAACGCATGGCTGCCACCAAGGCATCCTTACTCAGGTCTCCTGGAACCTCCACCGAAAGCTTCAAGCCCTTCAAAGCCCCCCTCAATCGATCCGCCAAGCGATCCTCCGCCAACCCCAGCCATTGGCTGATGCGCGCTTCAGCTATCATCCCAATGGCCACTGCTTCGCCATGATGAAGTCTGAAATTAGAGACCTTCTCTACAGCATGACCCACTGTATGGCCCAGATTCAAGGCTTCGCGGATCCCCGCTTCATATGGATCTTCCTCAATAATGTCGATTTTAACCGCCACAGACCGACGAACCATTTCATCCAGATGCGAACGCACAACAGCTTCCCCCTCCTCGCACCGTGCGAAAAGCTTTGGGTCGCCAATCACTCCCGTTTTTACCACCTCCGCCAACCCATTGCGCAATTCGAATCCTGGAAGCGTAGACAGCGTGCAAGGATCCACAAGAACCAGCCGTGGGGCATGGAAAGCACCAATGAGATTCTTCCCTTGCGGCAAATTGGCTCCCGTCTTCCCCCCCACGCTGGCATCCACCATCGCCAGCAATGAGGTCGGCACATTCACCCACGAGACACCACGTAGAAAAATCGCCGCAGCAAATCCTGCCAGGTCGCCCACCACCCCACCCCCTAATGCAACAATCGTACTCTGACGTTCCAGGCGCGCCTGTACAAAAGCAGTCCACAACCGAGAGACCGTCTCTAACGTTTTATTTTGCTCGCCCGCAGGAAACAAGACTTCGTGCACCTCATACCCTGCCTGCTGAAGAGAAACTGCTGTTCTTTCAGCATAAAGCTTGGCGACATTCTCGTCACTCACCACCACGACAGAGCCTTTAAGGCCACGGCTGCGCATCGCTCCGCCCAGATCATCCAAGGACCCAGATCCAATGCGCACATCATAACCCAGTCCCATCCCTTCCACGCGGAACGCCCCCAGCGCGATCTGCACTTCTCGGGTTGCCTGCTCTAAGGTCAGCTCCTCTGTATTCAGCTGCAAGGTGAAGGAATCATAATGATGGGAACGCTCTTCAAGCAAGCGCCGCATCCGTTCTTCGCGATCTCCTTCCAGAAGTGGACGGTCATCCTCATGATGTAGCCGCGCCAGTAAGGTTTCAGTAGTTGCACGCAGGCATAGCACATCCCCCTCACTGGAAACCAGGCTTCTGCTCTCTGGATCCAACAAGGTACCCCCGCCCAAGGCAACAACCACAGGATCTGCCCCGATCACCTCTTGCAGCACTCTTTTTTCACGGATCCTGAAACCCCTCTCCCTCTCCTCCGCGAAAATAGCAGGGATGTTCATACCAGCCTGCTCTACAATCTCCGCATCTAGATCGCGAAACTTAAGCCCGAGTTTAGTGGCTAATCGCTGCCCCAAGGTGGACTTACCAGAGCCGGAGGGGCCATAGAGGAAGAAAGACTTTCCCAATCTACACCTCCTCTTCCGGCCAAAACATGTGGGTTGTTCCATCCATCTTCAGATCGGATAGTCGCGCCCTGCGTAAGGTTTGATAACGCGGAAGGATCTCTCCCATGGAGTCACCACCCAGCTTCTCTAACAGCGCCTCCACCAGCACATACGCCACAACTGCCTCTAGAATGGGTACTGCCCGTGGTACGGGACAGAAATCAGAACGCTCATACTGCGTTGGGACCTCCTTGCCCATGGCAAGGTCCACCGTCCGCTGAGGTATAAGTGTAGTTGCGATCGGTTTCATCGCTGCCCGTATCAACACAGGTTCTCCATTGGTGATACCTCCTTCCAATCCACCGGCATTGTTTGTTGGGCGGATCAGGTTCTCCCCCTCCAGCAGGATAGCATCGTGCACTTCCGTCCCTCGCCTTCGAGAATTTTCAAAAGCCGATCCAAATTCCACCCCCTTGATAGCTTGCACACTAAGCACAGCCGCACCCAGCCGAGCATCCAAGCGCCGATCCCACTGGACATGGGAGCCCAAACCAGGAGGTAGCCCGATTGCAAAGACCTCGATCGTCCCACCCAAGGTATCGCGCGCTTCTACTGTTCGACGGATCTGCTCTTCCATCGCTTTGGCTGCCTCTTGATTAGGCGCGCACACATTGTTCTCTTCGGCACCCCTGGCACGATCTTCCAACGCCAAATCGGCCACATCCGCAACTACTTCACCGATGGAACGAACGTATCCGCCGATCTTAATCTCGAATGGACGAAGCAGTTGTCGGCAAACGGCTCCCACAGCCACCCGCGCGGCTGTTTCACGGGCTGAAGCGCGTTCTAAGGAAGGTCGGAGGTCTCGGTATCCATATTTAATCGCGCCCGTCAGATCGGCATGGCCCGGCCGCGGTCTTGTAAAAGGAGACACCTCCACCCCTTTCCATTTAGCATGATCCCTGTTCTCAATTTCCATAGCCAACGGTGCCCCTGTAGTCACACCCTCCATCACCCCGCTCAATATTTGAACATGATCAATTTCAATTTTCATGCGCGGTCCAGCACCATTCCTTCTCTGACGGCGCGACAATTGCTCCTCAATCACCTCTGGGGTAAGCTTCAATCCTGCCGGCAACCCCTCCAAGATCGCGACCAATCGGGGTCCATGTGACTCACCTGCGGTCAAATATCGTAATGCCATCGTCAACTCCTTCGTTCCGGATCGGCTTGATCGGCGGCCTTTCGAGCTGCCTGGCGCATCTCCGCCCGCGGCGCTTCCTGCCCTATCCAAC
>MGNI01000190.1:6636-13064 GCA_001795115.1 Chloroflexi bacterium RBG_16_48_8
TAGAGCAGCCTGTTCGATGAGCATTCCCAGTCCTGTCGCCGCCGGCAGGCCTGCCTCCTTTGCTGCCCGTGTCAAGCATGTGTCTTTGGGTGTATAGACAAGATCGTAGACAGAGGCTCGGTCAGGAAAGGGGATCTCCCTTGGCCAAGGTGAAGCATCCATATCTGGCGCCATTCCAACAGGCGTGGCATTGACGACCAATCGAACCTCCGTCAAAGTTCCTCTCAAAGCTTCGGAGTCAAGTTTGATGGGCAATATGACAGGGTGTCCAGACCGGTTTAGCGATTCCACCAACCCCTCGGCCTGAGCGATCCTACGCGCAGCCACCCAAACCTTCCACCCTCTTTCAATCAACCCATAGACTACAGCCCGCGCTGCCCCACCTGCGCCCAAAACCAATGCCTGCCCCAACGCAGGCGCCAATGCAGCGTCCAGGTCCGCCAGAAAGCCCTTCTGATCCGTGTTGTCCCCTACCAATTCTGAACCCTCTACAAAAATGGTATTCACCGCCCCGATGCTCTCAGCTGCCGACGTGAGTCGATCGAGTTCATCCAAGACGCCCTCTTTATGCGGCAGAGTCACATTGAGGCCATGGAGTTCTCCATCGCGCATCCTTCTCAAAAGCTTCCTTAAATCAACCAGCCCTTGGGGTAAAGGTTGCACTGGAAAACACTGATACTCCCCCGCCAATCCAAGTGCCTTCATACCTGCTTGATGAATGGCGGGTGAAAGGCTGTGCTTCAAAGACCAACCGATCAGCCCTAGATGGTATTTCTTCCCGGTCAATCTGTCACCTCCGCGCCCAATTGCCTCAGGATATCCGCAAACTCCGGGAAAGATTCTTCGATCGTTTCCACTCCCCCTACAACAACCGATTCCTCTGCAGCCAGCCCAGCCACCATGAGGGCCATGGCCAATCGGTGATCCCCGTGGCTTTGAACATGTACGCCCCCCCTCAGTCGGCGGCCCCCGTCAATTACGAAACCATCATGCATCTCCTCAATAGCCACACCTATGGATCGCAATTCTCTGCATAAAGCGGAGATGCGGTTGGACTCCTTGTGGCGAAGCTCGGCAGCCTCAGCGACGACGGTTTGACCTTCTGCCATGGCCGCGGCTACAGCAAAAATAGGAAATTCGTCGATCATGCGCACGACGACCGGACCATCGACCTGTAAACCCTGTAGTTCCGACGCTCGGACCCTGAGATCGCCTTTGGGTTCACCATGTTCCTCGGTTTGTGCAAGGATGTCCATCCTAGCCCCCATTTTTCGGAGGACATCAAGCAACCCAACCCGTGTCGGATTAAGCCCAACATCCCGTAAGATAAGATCCGATCCAGGGACGATCAACGCAGCCACGATAAGAAAAGCCCCAGATGAGATATCTCCTGGCAAACGTAGCCTCAATGGCCGCAGAGGACTGTCGGGCGGCTTCAATCGAACACGGTGAGCCTGCGCCTCCGTCACAATTTCCACACCCATGCTCGCCAGCAGCCGCTCGGTATGATCTCGTGAGGGACCAGGCTCCCTCAAATCCATCGTGCCCTCCGCTCCCAATCCAGCCAAAAGGAGTGCCGATTTCACTTGTGCGCTCGCAACGGGAAGATCAATAGCTAAAGCACGTAGAGATGTGCCCTCTCTCCGGGCAACAAGCTGGATGGGGGCTACATCCCCTGGAGCTGCCTTCAAGGGCACACCCATCTCTCGCAATGGCTTTACAATTCGCCCCATAGGTCGACTGCGCAGACCCTCCGACCCGTCCAGCACACAGCGCACATTTGCTCCAGCCAACGCACCCGCGAGAAGCCGCAAGGTTGTTGCGGAATTGCCGCAATCCAACGCTTGCTTCGGCGGATGCAACCTGGAGGGTCCCTCTCCTTCAACAATGAGCGACCCACCCTCCAACCTCCACACCACACCCAATCCACCAAGGGCTCGCAGCATGGCTTTCGTGACCCCTGCCTGAAGGAAGTTCTCAATGCGGCTTTCCCCCTCTGCCAACGCGGCTAAGAGGGCTGCGCGATGGGAGAGCGACTTATCCCCCGGGAGTGTACATTCGCCCCGAAGGGGAGAGGCTGGCTTGACTTCAAGCTTCATCACTCCCCCTCTCTCTAATCAGGGTTTTACGCTGTTGATAAGCCGTTTCTAATTGTGCGATCAAGAGGTCTCTATTGCCCTCCTGGACCGCTCGTCCGAACACGTCCAGCTTTAACTGGAACTGCTTCAAGGCTTCCACAACTTTCACTTGATTGGTAACCAAGATATCAGCCATCATCTCCGGGCTGCTCCCTGCTAACCGAGTAGCTCCTAAAAAACCCGGCCCCACCAACGATGCCGCTTCTAGGGGGGTCGCTTCTGCAAGGGCAATCGCTAGCAAGTACGGCAGTTGGCTGGTGAAAGCCACCCAGGTGTCATGGGTCTTCGGATCCAACCAAATAGGTGAAGCACCAATGGTTTGCACCAACGTCTCGGCGACAGATCGGGCTTCTGGAGAAGTTCTCTTAAGAGCTATAAGTGCGAAAGGAGCTTCCTGGTAAATGGATGGGTCAGCATGCTCCAACCCGGATGTTTCCTTCCCACACATGGGATGCCCACCAATGGGATCAAATTTTGGAGGCAGTTCATTCATTGCGTGCAGAATTTGGCTTTTAGTCGACCCTACATCCAGCACAATGGCAGGTCCTGGATGAAATGCTGGGATTTGTTGGAGCATTTCCAGTATGGCACATACTGGCACGGCCAGAATAATAATATTGGCCTGAGGCAGAAGAACCCCGGGGTCCGTGTGTCCAGCATCCACAACGCCACGCGCCAACGCCAGCTCCAGCACCCTTGGATCCCGGTCGATCCCCAGCAACCGTTTACAATGACCTCGTAACGCCATTCCTAAGGATCCCCCCATCAACCCCAATCCGATGATGGCGACGCTCGACCTCGCAAAATCATCTTCTCTTTTCACGTTGACCACTCCAAACGTTCAGAAGGGGGTGTCGGGATCTGTTCCGGAGGAGCCATCCTGCGCCCTAATGCTGAGCAAAGCGCAGCGATCTGGCTGACCAAGTGGGCAAAACGTTCCGGTTTGAGGGACTGCATCCCATCCGAAAGGGCCCTTTGAGGATGGACGTGCACTTCAACCATCAATCCATCCGCGCCAGCCGCAATTCCTGCTAATGCAATGGCAGAGACGTATTCCCAATAACCTGTGCTGTGGCTTGGATCCAGGAAAACGGGAAGATGCGTCTGGGCTTTAAGCACTGGAATGGCGTTGATGTCCGTTGTGTTGCGCGTCGCCGTTTCGAAGGTACGGATACCGCGTTCACAAAGGATGACCCGACGGTTATCATGCGATAGGATGTACTCCGCTGCCATGAGCAGTTCCTCAACGGTTGCGCTCATGCCACGTTTGAGCAGTACCGGCCGTTGACTGGCTCCTGCCGCATGAAGCAGTGCGTAATTCTGCATGTTGCGGGCGCCGATCTGGAGCACGTCCGCGTATTGTGAAACAAGTTGGACCTTTTCCGGCTCCATCACCTCGGTCACGATGGGCATCCCCGTGGCCTGTCGCGCCTCTGCCAACAGCTCCAGTCCTTCCTCTCCCATCCCCTGAAATGCATAGGGAGACGTCCGCGGTTTGAAAGCCCCCCCTCGAAGCAAATGCGCACCTGCCTGCCTTACCGCATGAGCTGTCTCTAAGAGCTGGAATCTGTCCTCCACTGCGCATGGCCCAGCGATAATAATGACGTTCCCCGCGCCCACCGCGATCCCACCCACTTGAAAAACCGAGTCCAAGGCGTTGAACTCGCGCGATGCCAACTTATAGGGACGAGTGATGGGCACGATCCGGTCCACACCCGGTTGGCGCAGAACCTGGTCCAGATGGACATTACGGCTGTCGCCAACCACACCAATCACCGTCCGCTCAACGCCCTGCGAAATATGAGGCGTCAAACCCAGCTCTTCTACGCAGGCTAATACGCTCTGAACATCTTCTTGGGTTGCGTCTGCACGCATCACTATCATCATGGTTGCCTCCTCAAGTTCCTGGCGAAAATGCTATCGACCATGCTAACCTGGTCTCTCTTCTTGGTCATCCTAGGACGAATCCGATACCCAATCAGGCCGTAATTGGCTCGCCTCGCCCAGATAAACGTGCTTGATAGCTTGTTGGGGAAGCTCGGTGTTCCAATGGGCTAAGACCCGCACAATGCGCGGTATCCCTGCAGGAACTGGAATCTCACGAGTGCACAATAGTGGCACTTCGCTCCAACCTAACTGCCGAGCCGCCTTGGCCGGATAGACCGAACACAGATCCGGTGTGAGGGTGAAAATCACGCTTGCAAGATCCTGTGGTTCAAGGCTTGGATTGGCCTCCAGTAGTGCTTCCAGCAAGGTCGTTGTGGCCTGAAGGATTGCCTCAGGTTCATCAACGGGCACATCGATGGCTCCACGAATGCCTCGTACAGACATCATCACTCCTTATCAATAACGAAAAAACGCGAGGCCGGTGGGCTCGCGTTTTCGGTTTCTGCTTCTCTATCTAAACCCGTTTTAACGCCTCCATCGGCAACCGATACCGGTAGCCAAAATAATAGGATACATAATAAAAGCGGCTATTCTGCGAGTATTTCATTAGTTGACCCAGTATAAGGTCTATGGAGGATTGCTGTCAAGCATTCCATTGTCCTACCAAGCTTACAATCCCCGTGCTACAAACCTTTAATTTAACCCTCGAGAAGGATGAAGTCCATAAATTTGTCATAATTCGTAGAATTTTACTCCATAAAATAATATGAGTTTTTGGAGTAGTAATCCCTAATCTTATCTACCTTACTCTAGCTAAAAACAGAGCGGGAGATTGCACAAATCCCCTGATAGGAGCCTCCATGTCCAGGATTTGGGCTTCGAAAGCCCTCCTTTGTGCCTGCCAAACCAAAGCAACGGCACCTCCCTCTTCAGAGATTTCCTCTACCGCCAGGGTGAGTCCAACCACCGCTACCCTGCTGCCCAACACACTGGAAGCCCCGACACTCTTGCCCTCCCCCTCTCCCACACGCCCCTCCCCTACCGATACACCCCTGCTTAAAGTTGAAACAGCTATGGATCATTTACCCCTAACCATTACCATTCTTTACAACAATGTCACTTACGACCCCCTCGTTGGAGACCACCTGGGGCTTCTCCGCCCTGGTTGAACGACAGGGACAGACTTTGCTCTTCGACACCGGCGGAGATGGCTCCATCCTGCTGAAGAATATGGCCGCCCTGGGTGTTGACCCAGGACGGATCCAAAGCGTCGTCCTGTCTCACATCCATGGAGATCACGTCGGGGGACTGGAGGCGCTGCTGGATACTGGCGTGCAGCCGATGGTCTATGTTCCTCCCTCCTTCCCAGAAGATTTTAAAAACCTCGTGAGGCAGAAGACGACCCTTATCGAGGTTGAGCCCGGTCAATGGATCATGGAAGGGATGTTAAACACGGGGGAGATGGGTACAAGCATTCCCGAACAAGCTCTGATCCTCCGCACCATGAAAGGCATGGTTGTCCTCATGGGTTGTGCCCACCCAGGCATTGTCAGGTTGGTCGATCTTGCCATCCAACTGGTGGGCGATCCGGTCTATTTGGTTATGGGCGGTTTTCACCTCGGAGACGCAAGCAACAACAGGATCACCTCCATTCTGGAGGAATTCCGGCGAATGGGTGTGCAGAAGGTCGCCCCCTCCCACTGCACAGGGGACAAAGCCATTGGAATGTTCCGAGAGGAGTACGGCGACGATTTCATTGAATCCGGGGCGGGTTTTGTGCTTGTCATTGAACCCTGATCAAGCATCTATGGACCTCCCTAAAAGTCCGTGAGTCAGTTTACATCAACAGGATGTACCCAATACCCTCAATTCGTCTGAAAATCAAGGTTCGCCTTATGCGCCCCATTAAATTCAACTCGGTTTCCGATGGATGAAAAGACAAGGATTCCGGGGAGATCGCTCGCACCGATCATGTAGGTGTAAAGGCCAGGTGAAATCACTTCCTGCGACTACCGGCAAAGACAACCTGGTTCAACCCTCAAAGTTGCACTTGAAAGCTGAATCTACGGAGGGTAAAATTCTACGGACATATTGGAGATGAGGGGTCATAATATAATTACAAGAAGGTAAACGACCGGTGAGATTGATGCAAAAATTGTCCTCCAAAGGTCTATTTAAGAACAAACCACTCCTTATCGTTATTTTCATTAGCATCATGATTGCTGTTGTATCCATAGCCTTCATGAGTCTCAATGGGGTTGATCGTCCATCTCCCACCCAGGCAGACGAAACAAACCCCAAAGTCTCTGATGATCCTGTCATCACACTTCCAACGCAAGATGCCTCCTATGATGATCTTTCGCTACCGATCGATGAAAACCCCACGCCATTGGAATCGACACA
>MGNI01000190.1:13144-19853 GCA_001795115.1 Chloroflexi bacterium RBG_16_48_8
TTGGTGATCGATGTCATCGATACTGATAGGCTGAGCGTTTTAATGGAAGGCAAGACCTTTACCGTCAAGTATCTCGGAATCGATACACATTCCCCCGACCAAGAGGTAAGCGAACAAGCGCTGACTGCCAATCATGTTTTAATAGGTCAAACGGTCACGCTGGTAAAGGATGTATCTGAGGCCGATGAAGAGGGGAGTCTCCTCCGATATGTGTTTACCAATGACGCCTTTATCAATCTGTACTTATTAGAAAAGGGACTGGCAACCACCGTTAGCGCTCCGCCAGATGAGGCATGTGTGGAAGTTTTCCAGGCTGCTCAAGAGAGAGCCAGGCTTCAGAAAATTGGAACTTGGGAGCCTTTGAAGCCCGAGGATTGGCGCCAGTGGCCCGTTGTTCCCACCATCAGTGAAAATGCCCTCGAAATCTATCGGCGTGGTTTGGAAGCTGGCACAAATCCTAAGTTATTTTCCATCGTTGGGGATTGCCAGAGCATTCCAGGAGGTATCTTGTTCCGTAAAGTCAATTGGGAGGATTTTTCACTCCCTGCGGAATACGACTACCTCCAACCGACTATAGAACATTTCAGATCGATATGGTCTCGCCAACCCGTCACCGTAGATGGTGGCTTCATACCTGCATCGATGTTTTCCACATATTGGACCGATACCGATCGCTGCAATCCAACTGAAACCCCTTTAGAATGCGAATTCCACCTGAGCAACTCAAGTATCCTTATCATCAGCATCGGCTCAGATCAAAAACCCGGCACCGAAGATGATTTTGATCACTATATGCGCAAGATCGTGGAGTACAGCATCGAAAACAATGTCTTACCGATACTTACCACAGATGCATACCCCACGGAAGAAGGTTTCCCGCTCAATTACATCATGGCTCAAATTGCTTATGGTTATGATATCCCGCTATGGAATTTCTGGGCTGCTATACAGGATTTGCCCAACCATGGCCTAAAAGAAGATAATTTTCACATATCTGCCGAAGCTTTTGCGATCAAACGCATCACCGGAGTACAGGTTCTTCATGCCGTGTTGACTGCAGCCCAACAATAAATTCGAACGATAAGCCCCTTAAAGGTATTCTTGCTGTCCAAGAGCAAACCAAGACCAGGGCAGGCTGATTCGAAGTTCGAACGATGGTGATCTGCCCCTTTATTGGTGCCATTGTTTTTATGCACTGTAGGTTAAGGAGATTAAATTCAAGTTCCAATTGGCACTTTGAAGGTTGGAATTAAGAGACAAGCTACAGTAGTATCCATTCCACTTCGTTCGATCCATTAATAGGAGGAAGTTCGGATGACTTCTAAACGACATTTTCTTGCTGCGCTGACGCTCCTTTTGGCAATTCTGGCGGGGTGCCAGGCTGGAGGTTCTCCATCTGAGGCGGTAGAAGACTACTTGCAGGCCGTTGTAGATGGAGATTGGATTCGGGCGGTAAATCTCTCCTGTGCAGCCTGGGAGGAGGGTGCACGAGCGGAGGCCAACTCCTTCGCATCGATTGAAGCCTGGCTTGATGGGGCGTCATGCTCTGCAGAAGGAACAGAGGGTGATGTCCAGGGTGTCGGCTGTCAAGGGGTGATCATGGCGACGTATGGGGCTGAGGATCGGGAATTAAAATTAGAAGGTCGTATCTATCAAGTCATATTGGAGAGCGGTGAATGGAGGATGTGCGGTTATCAATGACGCTCCTGAAGAAATTCTTCCGTTGCTTGTTCACGCCTGAGAATCTCTGCGCCCTTCTGCTTTGCCTCATCCTGATCGGGGTGATCCTCATGACGGCGGCCAGCTCGCCGCAATGGATCTACCAAGGTTTCTAATGGGTCTGATCCCCATCCTGGTTTTCCTTTCCTTATCGATCTTGATTGGTCTGCTCGCCCGCGGGAAATGGCGAAGTTGGGCGATCTTGGTTGTGAGCGTTTTGAGCCTCTATTGGCTCCAACCTGCCATTCCCATCCGGCATCTCGACTTCTGGCTTCCAACCCTTTCGCTGGGTCTGACCGTCCTGGTGTGGCAAATGATCGGTTCGAAGAATGCGGAGAGAAACCGACGAGAGGATGGGATCACTTTCGCCATGATTGGAGCTCTCGTCTTTGCCCTCGGCCTGACCCGCTATCTTGGGAAAGGGACCTTCCTTGCCCCAACTCGACCTCCCAATCCAGGAAGCATTGCCTTTGCCTTGCTCCTCCTGGCAAGTCTCAGTCTGCTCATCACAAAGCTTAGGGAAAAAGGCCTTTCCCTGGCTAACATCGGGGCTGGCCTTGTATTGGTGTGCTTCATTCTACTCAAATCCCAACCTTTGGCGGAAGCGGTCAGTCGCGGATTGAGGGTTTTAAGTGGACAGTCATCGGATTTGGCCAGCGCTTCTGAGCTGCAGTGGCTGGGTTTCTCCTACATCGCATTCCGATTGTTGCACACTTTGCGCGACCATGCACTGGACAGGCTGCCGCCCCTGACCCTGCGAGAATACCTGTGTTATGTTCTGTTCTTCCCAGCCCTCCCGGCCGGCCCCATCGATCGTGCAGAGCGTTTTCAGAGGGACCTTCACTCGCCTGCCAGCCTAACTGCCAAGGTGGGCTTAGAGGGAGGAACCCGCATTGTAGTAGGTGTTTTTAAAAAGTTTGTGTTGGCGGATAGCCTGGCCTACTTCGCCCTTAATGCTGCCAACGCGTCCCGGGTCTGTTCAACTGCCTGGCTATGGATCATGCTCTACGCCTATGGTTTTCGCCTTTATCTGGACTTCAGCGGCTATACCGATGTCGCCATTGGCAGCGGGCTGCTCATGGGCTTAAGGCTGCCGGAGAACTTCCATCAGCCCTATCTGAAGCCCAATATCGCTGCCTTTTGGAATAGTTGGCACATCACCCTGGCTCAATGGTTCCGTGCATACTTCTTCAACCCATTAACACGGACATTGAGGACCGCGAAAGTCAAGCTGCCAGCAGCGGCGATTATCCTGATCGGGCAGATAAGCACCATGGCCTTGATCGGCCTGTGGCATGGCATCGCCTGGAATTTTCTGCTATGGGGACTATGGCACGGGTTGGGGTTGTTCCTGCACAACCGCTGGGTGGACATGCAACGTTCCCATCCACGCTGGTTCCCTCAACGTCTGATGGAGGGTCACCCGCTCCAGGTGTTGAGTGTGTTCTTCACCTTCCACTTTGTGTTATTGGGATGGATCCCCTTCGTCATCCCTGATGTTGGGCAGGGCATGCGCCTATTTTTACG
Organism: Chloroflexi bacterium RBG_16_48_8; assembly: GCA_001795115.1. Classification (GTDB taxonomy): domain Bacteria; phylum Chloroflexota; class Anaerolineae; order Anaerolineales; family E44-bin32; genus MGNI01. The sequence goes on from MGNI01000190.1 coordinate 16,391, forward strand.
GCTTTTTGGAGCTTGAGAGGACGATGGCTAAGCACACCCCTTCCGATCCTTCAGAAGCCCCTTCCGCAGGGCTTTTCCTGCGCAACGTCATCCTTAAAGCTCTCTTGCTATTGGTCATTCTCAATCTTGGATTCGCTAAGATCGATCCCCTTCAAGAACTCGGCCAAATCTCCCTTTACAATGGCCTCTTCCCGGGACGTTTACGTTTGCCTTTCGGGGAGGACTTCGAGGAATCTTATAACATCAGCATCCTGCAGCTCGATGCTATGTTCGCCTCCCACAAGATCAGCGCGGGCAGCAAGCCGGAGGATGAGTTCCGTGTGCTCTTACTGGGGGACTCCTCCGTGTGGGGCTTCTTGTTGGGGCCGGATCAAACCCTAAGCGCAGCATTCAATGCGAAGGGTTACATGACCGCCAACGACAAACGTCTGAGGTTTTACAACCTCGGCTATCCGACCATGTCTGTGCTAAAGGACCTTCTGCTCCTGGATTTCGCCCAACGCTATAAGCCTGACCTGGTCCTTTGGTTCATTACCCTGGAATCCCTCCCAGCCCAAAAACAGCTTGCATCGCCCCTGGTGCAATACAACCTGGAGCCAGTACAAATTCTGATCAACCGCTTCCATTTAGGCCTCGATCCCAACGATGAACGGTTCGTGCATCGCACATTCTGGAAGCAAACCCTTGTAGGTCAGCGACGCCAGTTGGCTGATCTACTTCGCCTGCAATTGCTGGGTGTGATGTGGGCAGCAACAGGAATAGACCATGACGTCCCGTCTTCCTACGAACCACCGCAAGTGGAAATCTCAGATGATGTCACTTTTCAAGATTTCCAACCTGGTGAGCTTTCCACAGAAGATCTTGCTTTTGATGTTCTCGAGGCAGGTAATATCCTTATGGAGGAAATACCGGTGGTCATCATCAATGTGCCTATCCTCCTAGCTTCAGGTGAAAATAATCCCATCCGCTACAATTCCTATTACCCACGCTGGGCTTACGATGAATATCGGGATATGCTGGGTGTGGAGGCTGCGGAGCGTGGTTGGACCTATCTTGATCTTTGGGACGCGGTTCCTTCGCAGATGTTCACGGATAGCGCCATCCATTATTCACCCAAAGGTGTAGAGCAAGTTGTCGGACGGCTCAGAGAGACCATTCTTCGCGTTGCGAATCAAGTTCCCTAAGCGAGGTTGAGCCTCTAGCCCCGAGATGTACATCCACGAGGTAAGCGATGATCTCCCTTCGTTTATATTGTTTTTTCGTCCCTTTGATGAATTCGTTGTCTTGAGATAAGATCTGGGTCTGGAGTGACGCAGTGGTTGATCAGATCATGGCTTACATCAGCACGGAATTATTGAAGGATCCCACTCGACAGATAAGAGAGGATGAACCCCTCATCTCAAGCGGACTGATCGATTCCTTCGGTTTGGTGGATCTGGCCTTATTTATTGAGGACACCTTCGGCATCCGCATCGAGGATGTTGAGCTGACTTCCTCGGTGTTCGATACAACCTCAGAGCTGGCTCAATTGATCTCTAAAAAGCTTCCAAGCTCCACGCCATGAAGACCCTCCCTCAGCTTCTCCAGCAAAACCTTATCATGGATCCGGAGCGGATCACGCTTCATCTGCTCAATACAGACACAAAACGATCCATTTCTTACAAAGAGTTGATCCTTGGGGCATCCGGCTACTGCCAGGCCTTGATGGCGGCGGGGATAGAGAAGGGGGATGTTGTTGTCATCATCCTGCAACATGGCCTGGATCTGATGTACGCCTTCTGGGGATGCATTTTGCTGGGTGCCGTTCCCTCGATCATGCCCTTTCTCACAGAGAAACTCTCCCCAGAATCTTATCGAAAATCACTGACTTCCCTGATCAGCGTCACAAAACCAGCCGCCATCATCACCTATCCCGAATTTATGCCTGAGGTGAGGATCGCCATCCAGGCAGAGGCTGGTGTACGTGCTTTGCTCAACTCAGCTCAGGTAGCTCCTTTAAGCGAACTTAATCTGGAAGCCTTGCCTGGGCTGACATGCTCTCCCCAGGAACTTGCGCTCCTGCAGCACTCTTCGGGTACGACGGGATTGCAGAAGGGCGTGGCGCTTTCACATCAAGCTGTGCTCCATCAAATTGAGAGTTATGCTGAAGCGATCCGCATGACCTGTGCGGATACGGTGATCAGCTGGTTGCCTCTGTATCACGACATGGGATTAATTGCCGGATTCGTCATGCCCATCTTGCTTCGATCGCCCCTGGTCCTGATGTCCCCCTTCGATTGGGTTCGTGCGCCCTATAAGCTTCTGCAGGCCGTTACAGAATACCAAGGAACGCTTTCCTGGCTTCCCAACTTCGCCTATAACTTCTGCGCCAAGAAGATCCGTGAGCGCGATTTGGAGGGTGTGGACCTTGCCAGTTGGCGTGCCGTCATCAATTGCTCCGAACCTATGCGATGGCAAAGCCATCAGATGTTTTTGGAAAGGTTCGCCCCTTATGGCCTCAAGCCTTCAGCCCTGGCGACATGTTATGCCATGGCGGAGAATGTCTTCGCGGTCACCCAAGGCGGCCTCTTGGAGCCTGTGAGAGTGGATGAGGTGGATCCGGGTGCATTTCAATCTGGACGCGCAGTCAATAACAGTGAGAATCATAGATCCATAAAAATGCTATCCGCAGGTCGCCCCATTGGAAACACAGAAGTACGGGTGCTTACCGAGGGACGGATCGACGCTCCTGAGCGACACATTGGCGAGATCGCCATCCGCAGCAATTGTATGCTTACGGGTTACTACAATCGAGAGGATTTAACCGAGAAGGCCTTTTTTCAGGGCTGGTACTTAACGGGTGATTTGGGGTATCTGGCAGACGGTGAGCTCTATGTGACGGGTCGAAAGAAGGAGATCATCATTGTAGGTGGCAAGAACATCTACCCTCAGGATCTCGAGGAGCTAGCCAGCGAGGTGCCAGGCGTACATCCTGGGCGGGTTGTAGCCTTTGGGATCTTCAATGCTGATATAGGAACGGAGGATATCTGCATTACACTCGAGACAGATAGGACTGCCGCGGAGGAGCGTCGTCAAATTGCAGCTCTTGTTCGCGATCATGTGACCCGGAACTCAGATATTGCCGTCCGCTATGTTGAAGTTGTCGATCGTGCCTGGCTGATCAAAACCAGCAGTGGCAAGATCGCTCGCAATGCCAATCGAGATAAGTTCCTCCGCCTGCGTTTTCCAGGTGAAGCGGAAACAGTTGAGACTAAAGCCAGGTGACAGCGACCCCTTGCATCTCTCACCTTACCCCATCCACTTCCACACGGTTAACAATCTTCCTCCCCCACCTTCTAACGCAACACCATTGAAATTTCAATCGGGATACACCCCGATTTAGTTTGGTGCGCCCGGCATGGGCGTTGGCTAGAGGGTGAAAGTCCCTTACGGAGGTTGATCGCACCAACCGTTAGCTGAAGGC
>MGNI01000191.1:0-542 GCA_001795115.1 Chloroflexi bacterium RBG_16_48_8
GAACCTGAATCCTTTGATCATGCCCGCCCAGGTGTAATCCTGTTGATGGGCTACGCTGGAGAGGTCAATAACGTAGAGCTTACATCCTGAATCAACGGAAAAAGGTGGATTCCAATAGCCTATGCGTAATGGATCTGCCCCAAATGAATCCAGGTACCAATAAACTACACCAGAATCAGAAGCGTCACTGCACAACTTCGCAGAGAAAAGTCGATATTTATTTGCATCGATCGGGAATTGATCCCCTAAACGGAGAATTTTCTGTGTATCCTCAATCCCAGGATTCAGCAACCAGACATAGGGATCCGACTCTCCTTGTATCGTCCAAGTCCCCCCTGTGATTGATAATGTGCCGCGATCAAAGTTCGTGAAAGTCGTCGGGTAATCGGGATAGGGATCGCTGCTCATATCCCACGGCAAACCCAGAACACGCGTGGCAAAATCATCCCCTTCACCGATCAACGTTGTGCCTAAGCTGATGGCTTCTGGACCCGCGGCTTTTACAACCCCTCGATTTGTGTCACGGGAAATAATGAAACAGA
>MGNI01000191.1:549-968 GCA_001795115.1 Chloroflexi bacterium RBG_16_48_8
CACGCACAGTACAACCAGTCCCCCCAAGAACCGTTTATACATCCTACCCATTAATCTCACTCGTAACCTATCCACAATTGCTACAATTCGATCAAGCTGCCCTTACTATAACTTTAATGTTTTTCCATGTGTGTTAATAAATCGAAAAATCCAAGAGTCTTAATCGATGTTTTATAGGCTCCAAGGAATTGCGCCCATTTCCAAGTGAAGCATCAGGGATGGACGTAATATAGCATGAAACTCAAATCGCCCGGTTGTGGATTATGCTCGATAAACAGTGTTCCACCCGGATAGGTGTCAGATGATGTGGCCCAAGCGGTGATGGCTTCTCCCGATTGAATGTGGGGAGATTCCAGGTAAAAATAATAGGTTCGACCTTCAGAATCCTCGATAGGGGAAAAGGAGAATACTCTCCAAGA
>MGNI01000191.1:1003-8272 GCA_001795115.1 Chloroflexi bacterium RBG_16_48_8
TACGATTTTCTTTTGTCACCTCCTGAAGATGGAAGATGAGCAGGCCTTCTGGCTTGCGACCATACGTGGCCAGGAGGATCCCAATAGATCGAAGTTGATCCTGCTTGGCGATAAACGATTGGCCTATCGGGCGTTGAGGAAGGATTTCTCCAACAGGCTGATCATTAGACATTTGGGTCCCTTCCATTACTACAAGATCTACTTCGTTGAATGCATCACAGCGCTGATAGATTTTTATTTGCTCAATAGAGTGAACGACCTTATAGCAATTTTCAAACCAGGGCTCTTGTTCAAATGGGCCGAAAAGGCTCGAAAGCCGCGGATTTACGATCAGAAAATCAGGAAGGTATTCACGATATGCCCAAGCCAGATCATCTTCACTCACATGTTCAATCGCAGCAGGTGTAACCAACCCGGCAGGATCAACCATCTCCCTCATGGAGTAATAGCCAATGATCCCGATCTCGATGTGACCAACAGTCGAGCTATCAGGTGTATTCTCAGCCAACCATTCACCGATTTCCCTGTAGGGTTTGGAGGGGTAAGATTTCTGAACCGCAAGCTCGTTATCCAACGCGATCATCGCGCCCCTAGCTACTGGCGGAAGGATCAACCCAATGACCAGGACCCCCATCACACCATAGGAGAACATCCTGGGACCTTTGGGGGTTTTTTTAACCATGGGTAGAAAGAGTGCTGGTATTGCACCTAATCCTACCCCAATCAAAATGGCAGCCATGACCAAGAAGGGCATGAAGTACCAATGATAAAAGGGAGCACCTAAAAAGGTGTAACCAAGGATAAGCAACAACTCAGAGGCCAAAAATAATAACCAGTATCGTGATCTGATGAATAATGCAACCAATCCCACAAGGACAAGGATCAAATAGATTCGATAAATGGGCAGCGCAGCTGGGCCGTAGAAGATATTGGATCCAAGAAAAGAGCGAATGAGTTCAACGGCTCCTTGAGCAAATGGTATCCATATGCCACTTTGTGTATGTGCAAGTTTTGCAGTCATAGTAATGGGGAAAATGGAACCATACCTGAGAACGGAGTAACCAACCCAGATACCATAGGGAATGCCAAAACCCAGGAGGAAGCGCCATGGAATTTTGAATTCCTTCAGCAGAGAATGGATGCATAATAGGCCGAAGGGGATAAAGGCGTCCACCCTGAACCCTACTGCAATACCCAACAACGAACCTGCAAGAATGGATTTCCCAGCATCATAGGCGCTAAAAGCCCATAAAATGAGGGCGGTGAGCGGGATGACTTCACCCCCGAACATCTCCATGAGCAGGGGGAAAAAGACATAGGCCAGCGCAGCCAGGAACCCTACCAGATCCTGCCCCTTACGATGGGCATAAACAACCATGCCCAAGGCCCCAGCAAAGAGCCCTAATCCGCTCACCCAGCCAGCGATCAGTGGGATCTTTTCTGGAGAGGCAAGAGCTAGAAACCCAAGGAGCAATGCGTAAACAGGGGCCGTCGTTGAGAGAGTGGTCTCTCCAGGCTGGTAGACCAGGCCCGAGCCAGTAGCGAAATTATAGGAGTAGCGATAGGTAATATAAGCATCATCATAAGAGTAGGGGAAGACAGTCAGGGTGATGAAAAGGGATATGATAGCGATGATCAAAATCAGATAGAACGAAATGGATCTGGTGATCGGATACCTGCCAATCCATAGAACGATCCTACCCATCTACTCTCCCTGATAACCCCTCTAATAGCCAGAGCTTCTCATCGTCATCGACGAATCAATGCAGTCGATCAACCTTCATCCAACGGATCTTATCCCGCTCTCTGTTTCCCGACCAGTCGTCTCAGCCGATCAACTCGAAGTTCTTCTCCCTCTTTTCGAATCACAGGGATGGGTACAGCATAGGATAGGCTGGGATTAAAATATGGGTCCCCAACTTCAACATATGCCTTCATATGCTCATACCCACGCAGCATATCGGAGGCAGGGATATGGAATCCCCTCGATTGTCCCTCGTAATGCCGCAGGCGAGTATAAGGTGTGTACATGATGCGGTAGCCTTTCTTCAGAACCCGGAGACAAATCTCAACATCGCTAAAGACCAGTTGATAATCTTCATTAAATCCCCCAACCTGCTCAAAGACATCCTTGCGAATCATCATACAGGCACCCGTTACTGCAGAGTAGTTCCGATACCAATCCACAGAACCAAAAGGCCCGGTTTGTTTCTCCATCGATCCCATAAAGACATGACTGGCATGCCCCTGCATACCGATAACGACACCCGCATGTTGGATTAAGCCGTTAGGATAAAGAAGCTTTGCGCCTACAATCCCAATCTCCGGTCGCTCCGCCCAACGAACCATCTCTTCCAACCAATCCGATTCAAGGATTTCCACATCATTATTGAGAAAGAGAAGTAGTTTTCCTTCCCCTTCTCGAGCACCAAGGTTATTTGCAGCTGAAAAGTTAAATTCACCTGGAGACTGTACGAACTTGATCCGTGAATCACCTTTCAGAGTTGCATAATAGGCAATCGTGCTCTCCTCTTCGCTTTCATTATCCACCAGGATGATTTCATAGTCTGAATACTCTGTATTCTCTCTTAATGACTCAATACACCTGCGCAACAAATCGACTTTGTCCTTTGTGGGGATGATGATGGATACCTTTGATGCAACAACAGGCCAACTGACGCGTAAGAATCCAGGGCTATCAAAAGTTGTTTCAGGGTCTACAATCCCTTGTTGTTCCAGATGGGCTTTTACGCATCTCCGTTGATTCTCAAATACCCATGGTTTGGCAAGCAAGTCAGAAGCCGCTGAACCCTGGATCTGCCGCCAGTGATAAAGGACCCTGGGGATATGGTTAATCTTCTTCGTCTTCTGAGTACATCGCAGCAATAGATCCCAATCCTGAGCCCCATCCATGCTCTTATCAAAGCCGCCCACCTCCTCCACCAAGTCTCGACGGATGACGGAGTGCATCAAATAATTTGCCGAGAGGAGAAGCTCAGGGGACCAATTTGGCTTAAACCACGGATCACGTCTTTCCTTGCCATCTGGACTTAATTTATCCTCATCAAAGTAGAGGATGTCGATATCCTTATTGTCATTAAGGGATTGAACAACCTCAAAAAGCGCGTCGGGCGCCAGAACATCATCATGATCGAAAATGGCGATGAATTCACCACCAGCGAGACCCAGAGCGTGGTTTGAATTCCCTGCAATGCCTTCATTCTTCTCAAGGAGGCGCACTTTTATTCTAGAATCTTTTTGTGAATAGGTCTCCAAGATCTGGTGTACTTTACGATCTTCCGTACTGGCATCCGCAATGCACATCTCCCAATGATCGTAGGTCTGGGCAAGGAGGGAATCAAAGGCTTCTTTCAACACATCGGGAGGCGGATGGTAGACCGGTGTTATCACACTGATCAACGGACGGTAGGAAAATGATTTCGCTTTTTCTCGCTGCTCTTTAAGTTCTTCAGGTTCCGGTTCTGAGAACTTGATCCAACTTTGATAATCGCTATTTGCTGTGTGTCCAATCGGCTTTCCACGGATGCCCGCAAAGGCTTTCCTAAGTGCACCTAAAAACCCAAGATCAAGCCATGTACGGAAAAAAGCCACCCCCGCTTTCCAAATCCGCTCCCGCGAGCTTCCTATTGGAAATAACCTGATCCGAAAACGCTGGATTTTCGTGATCGAACGCCAGCCCACATGGGCTTCAAGCTCTGACAACCTCCCCTGATAGATCTGCTTTTCCTGTGAAATCCCTTCAACCAGACCCTCCAAGCGGATTCTTTCCTTTTCAGCGATCTCCATGTCGGCAACAAGTTGCTTGTCCTTTGACTTTTCAACCTCGAGCAGCTGTTGAGTTTCTGCCTGTAATGCATCCAGCCTGTTCTTTTCCGTTTCAATTTGATCTTTACCCTTGAGTTGAATCTGCAACTTATCGATATGATCTCGTTCCACCTCCAACAAGCCCTCCAGGCGCTCCTTTTCCGCCACAATTTTTGGGCGTTCGAGGATCTGATCCCGAAGAGTCTGAATCTCCGCTTGCGCTTCATCCAGTCTTACACGTAACTCTGCTTCTACAGCCTCTAACCTTGCTTTCTCAGCGGACAAGGCTTCACGATTGACGATTTCAGCCTTCAAATCGAATAGCATTTTCTGTGTTTTATATAGCTCTCCCGTCAGATGGCCTATGACATCCTCTTTTCCTATTCGAGGCTGACCTTGCAGGTTTTCCCCCCGCTCCGCCGCAGCCAATTGATTCCTCATTTCCAGGGAAAGCTTGCGCAAACCATCCATTTCCTGCAGCAGCTGCCAATGCTTCTGTTCGTAATTTCGAACTACGCCTGATCTTGGGATGTCCTCACCTTTGAACAACATTGCCCAAGGTGTTATGAAGGAGGCCTCGAAATCCAGATCATGGAAAAACCCATGCCTCGCGAAGAGTTCTGCCCAATAGTTGGGAGGTTGCACGTTGAAATGGGTGGCTTCTTTATAATCCGAAGGTGTTGAAGAGAAGAGCACCTGTCTTGTGTGTTTACAGAGATTGCTGACCGCCCTTTCGGCCTCCTCCGGTTTCAGATGCTCCAAAACCTCAATACAAACGATCAGGTCATAATCAACTGGAAAAGGGCCTGTGACAGATGCCACCCAGCAGTATGGCCTAATCTCCGGGATGATTTGTTCAATCGCGTATTCAGAGATATCGATCCCGAAAGCTTCAACATTTCTATCTCGCAGCGCTTCAACCAGAAATCCCATGGCACAGCCCGCATCCATCATAGTTCCAGGTCGAAGCTCCTGGACGATCTTTTCAGCGATGGTTCCGAAGAAACTCAACCAATGCTCATCACGTTGATAGGACCTTCCACAACTATGGGCAAAGTAATAGGCATCAAATAGATCCGAATTTCCTTTGTCTGCCATTAGGAACCTTCTGCCATGGCTATTGCCAATGATGAATCCCAATCAGGCAATAAGAGGTCAAATGTATCTTCAAATCGACTGCAATCGAGTGCTGAATTTTCTGGTCTTTTAGCTGGAGTAGGAAATTCCTCCGTCCGAGCAGGCTGAATTTCCTCAACGAGCTGCTCCTCTGGATGTGGATCCAGTTCCAGAATTCGTTTTGCCCACTCAAATCGGCTGGCTGAGCCTTTCCCAGCCACATGATAAAGGCCTGATCGTTCTGCGGGCCATCCAGATCTGCTTCGATACTCTCTACTTAGGAGGGCTGCAGTACATTCAGCCAGCACACGACACCAGGTGGGGCTTCCGACTTGATCCTCCACAATCCGCATCACTTTTTGCTCACGAGCCCAAGCCAGCACTTTGCAGGGAAAGGAGCTTCCCATTAATCCATACAGACAACTGGTTCTTAGGATGAGGAAAGAGCCTCCAACGGCTTGAACAGCTTGTTCTCCTGCTAGTTTGGAATGCCCATAGGCGTTGATTGGGTTTGGAGAATCCCCCTCCGTATAGGGTTTTCCCTTTTGTCCATCGAACACATAATCTGTGGAGTAATGAATAAATAAGCTTCCGGATCTTCTGGCACTTTCTGCCATCACACCTGGTGTAATTGCATTGACTGTATAGGCGACATCTAACTCGATCTCCGCTTGATCAACATTGGTATAAGCGGCTGCATTAACAATGAACTCGGGATGGACTTTATCAATGAAGGTCGGGATGATGTCAACCTTCGTCAGATCAAGATCTTCCTTATTAACTGCAATCACCTCGCCCAGGGAAGCAAGGCTACTCTGTAACTCACCCCCCAATTGACCGTCGCATCCGAACAGAAGAATCCGCATGGGAATTACTCATTGTTCAAACCAGGAAAGGGTTTTTCTATTAAACGCAGGAGATATTCGCTATAGCCATTGCTGGCCATTTCAAGAGCCATTCGACGCACTTCATTCTTGCCGATATAACCTAGCCGGTAAGCAATCTCTTCTGGGCAGGAAATCATCATACCCTGCCGCTCTTCCACTGCCTGGATGAAATTGGCTGCCTGAAGCATGGACTCATGCGTACCCGCATCCAGCCAGGCCACGCCTCGACCGAGCAACTCCACCTGCAGCGAACCATGTTCCAAGTAAATCTGATTAATATCCGTGATTTCCAGCTCCCCCCTTTGGGAGGGCTGCAATCCTTTTGCTAACTCAACCACTTGATTGTCATAAAAATACAAACCTGGTACAGCATATTGTGACTTGGGTTTATGCGGTTTCTCCTCAATGCTTAATGCTCGTCCATCTCGATCGAATTCCACAACTCCATAGCGAGAAGGATTCTTAACCGTGTAAGCAAAGATGATCGCGCCTTCATTCAGTTTGGAAGCTGCAGTAAGTTTGCTTCGCAGGTTTCCACCGAAAAAGATGTTATCTCCCAGGATGAGGGCTACTGGGCTATCCCCGATAAACTCATCACCCATTAAAAACGCATCCGCCAAACCTCGTGGCTTGGGTTGTTCAGCAAAGGTAAAACGGATCCCCCACTGACTTCCATCACCGAGAACTCGCTTGAAAGCTGGGAGGTGAAGCGGTGTACAGATCACCAAGATATCTCGTATGCCTGCTACCATCAACATCGATAATGGGTAATAAATCATGGGCTTATCGTAGAGAGGCAGCAGTTGTTTACTCACGCTGATGGTGAGAGGGTACAGACGCTTGCCTTCACCGCCAGCCAAGATGATCCCTTTCATGAACCCTCCCCTCGAGCCGCGTAGTTCTCCTCTATCCATGACTGATAACCACGCTGACACTGTATGGCTCGAACCCACTCCTTCTCACTCAAATACCAATCTACTGTTCTCCGAATCCCACTGACCAAGGTCTCTTTGGGTTGCCAGCCTATCTCATCCTTCATTTTCGATGTGTCCATGGCGTATCGAAAATCGTGCCCTGGTCGATCCTCAACAAATGTGATGAGACTCTCATGCGGAAGGTGCGGAGAGTCAGGCATCTTTTCATCCAATATTCGGCAGATCCATTTTACGAGATCCAGATTCGAGGTCTGGTTCTTGCCACCGATGTTATAGGTTTCGCCCACTTTACCGTCTTTTAACACCCTCCAAATGGCTTCACAGTGATCTTCAACATAGAGCCAATCCCGTATCTGGGATCCATCGCCATAAATCGGCACCGATTCACCACTGCTTGCCTTCAGGATAGTCAACGGTATCAGCTTTTCCGGGAATTGGAAAGGACCATAGTTATTGGAGCAGTTGCTGATGGAAACAGGTAAGCTATAGGTGTGAGCATAGGCACG
>MGNI01000191.1:8294-8657 GCA_001795115.1 Chloroflexi bacterium RBG_16_48_8
GTAGGGCGAATTGGGTTGGTAGCATGTCGTCTCCACGAAGGCAGGGGAATTAAGCTCCAGAGCGCCGTAAACTTCATCCGTTGAGACATGATGAAACCTTACCCCTTCCGAAAAGCCAGATCCTTCCTCCATCCACCCTTCACGAGATGCTTCGAGCAAATTGAAGGTACCGAGGATGTTGGTATGAATGAAGGGAGCGGGTGCAACAATGGATCGATCTACATGCGTTTCAGCCGCGAAGTGGACAACCGTATCAATGGCATATTCTCGAAAGATGACATCTAAAAGCTTCTGATCACAAATATCCCCTTCAATGAAGGTGTGCCTGCTTTCATCAGGCAATGCTTTTAGATTTTCCAGACT
>MGNI01000191.1:8719-13224 GCA_001795115.1 Chloroflexi bacterium RBG_16_48_8
GAAACCTGCCCCACCCGTCACTAATACGCTCTTCACAAAATCACTCCAAAGTACACGTTTTACATCCAGTCATAGACTTCAGCATCCGCAATCGGTTTGCCACTCCTATCCCGCTCGGATTGGATCGGCACCTGTCCTGGCTCCAAAGGCCACTCAATTCCAAGTTCGGGATCATTCCAGAGAAGGGTCCTTTCCCATTCTGGCGCGTAGAATTCTGTCACTTTATAAAGGACCTCCGCCCATTCACTCAACACGAAGAATCCATGCGCGAATCCCTTCGGAATCCATATTTGCTTGTTGTCAACCGCTGCAAGTGTCATGCCAACCCACTTGCCAAAGGTGGGAGAGCTCCGACGCAGATCCACACAGACATCAAAGATCTCCCCCACGATAGCCCTCACCAGCTTCCCTTGAGCATGGCGGATTTGATAGTGCAGCCCACGCAAGACCCCCCATCTTGAACCGGAGTGATTATCCTGAACAAATGGATCAGGTATTCCCAGCTCTGCGAATTTCAGGCTCTGGTAAGTCTCCATGAATAAGCCACGCTCATCGGAATAAACCTCCAGTTCCAAAAGGAGAACATCGGGGATCTCTAATGGCTTTATCTTCATAGGTTGTCACCGCCAGGAAACCTATTGCGCCTAATCAGTCGACAGAGAGGATTGCCTTCGCATAAATCCAAATCCTTCTCCCATTCTTCTGCCTCTCCTGAACATGATGAGATCAGGATGGGAATTTCCAATTCCATTGGAAATATTCTAGCCAAGTCTTCCTTGCCATGAAAAGCGTCAAACCCCTCGGTAAAGCTGTACGATTTCCTCCGGAACGCCAACAGCCTGAATGACACCTTGATCGATCCAAGCCACTCTCTGGCATATGTTTTTAACAACTTGTGTGTTATGGGACACCAGTAAAACCGTTGCCCCGTTTTTTCGGAAATTGTTGATGCGGTCATGACACTTGGCTTGAAAAGCCTCATCTCCAACAGCAAGGACCTCATCCAAAACAAGAATATCCGGCTCCCAAGCCGTTGCCACAGAAAATCCCAGGCGGGCGACCATCCCTGTTGAATAAGTCCTCATGGGTGCATCGATAAAACCGCTGATATCAGCAAAATCGACGATCTTTTGAAATCGCTCCTCCACCTGCTTCTGGGTATGACCTAAAAGAGCAGCATTCAGAAAGATGTTCTCTCGACCTGTCAACTCGTGGTGGAAGGCAGCGCCCAGCTCTAGTAGAGGTGCTACACAGCCCATGACCCTCACGCGCCCTTTTGTTGGGCGAAGAACTCTGGAGACGATTTTAAGCATGGTGCTCTTGCCGGCACCATTCCGACCAATAACGCCAAAAACCTCGCCTTTGTGAACTTTCAAATCGACATCATGTAAAGCCCAAAAGTCGCGATCCTTCACCTTCCCTTGAATACGACGGATCATGTACTCCTTGAAGGTCCCAATGCGTTCTTCTGGAACACGATATCGAACGGATACCGACTCGAGTTCGATCACCGCGTTATTCATATTGGTGGTTTTTTCTTGAGGTTCTTTAAACACGATAGGCAAACTCATCTGATTTTCTGGCAAATAGGATCCAGCCAACCGCTAACACAAGGATGGACAAACCCAATGCGCCCACTAATTGATGAATTTCAGGAAGGGCCCCGTTATAGAGAGGTGCTCGGAAGATGCTAACAAGATGATACATAGGATTGAGGGTAAAAAGCCATATCCTTACAGCTTCAGGGACAATCTCCTCGGGATAGATAATAGGCGTTAAATACATCCACGCCATGAGGGCGATCTGATACATCTCCGTGACATCGTAGAAGTAAATCGCCCATGTGGAGAGAAGAAGCCCAACACCAAGCGAAAAAGCGACCAAGGAAAGAATCGGAATTGGAAGAAAAAGAATTGAAAATCGGATGGGTGTACCTGTGATCAGGAGAACAACGATCAAAGGAAGGATGGAGAGTGTTAAATTTACAAGTCCTGTTCCAATGGAAGAGAGAACGAAGACCGTTCGGGGGATATAGATTTTCCCCAAGAGCCCCCCACCCCAAACCATTTGATTCATCGAAGCAGTGGTTGTTTGGGAAAAGAAATTCCAGGCCACGAGACCCGTTAACACATAAGCTGGATAAGCTCTCGTTCCACCAAAAAGCTGAGAAAAGGCAATGGTTAGAACAAGCATCATCCCTAAGGGATTCAGCATCGTCCACGCTACACCCAGAATCGAGCGCTTATATCGAGTCAATACATCACGACGGACAAGTTGAAAAATCAGGTGGCGATAACGGTAAGCCTCGACAACCTCTTCGATGGCTTTCGATCGCTGTATTCCAGAGTCATAAATGGGCAAGCCTTCAATCACATTTTTCCCCATTCTCTTTACAATACCACCCTCACAAGTACTTGATGGTCCTTTTGCATATTGTGTATCAATGCGGTCTATTCGCGCAATGATAGCCAGGGTGGAACATTTGTTCACCTTACGGCATGAAATGGCTGACCACCCTTATCGTTATGGCGAAAAGATGTTCGCTTCAGCTAATGTGCTCCCTTTAAATTCAACTTCCTTTTCTAATGAGAGATTCGACCGCAGCCACCCCTCCTCCCGTTTCAAAACATAATCCGGCGCTTCTTGCGATGTCAGGTAAATCAACCGCGAATATTCACCCCCCAATTGATGGAATAGGTCCAGTGCAGCCTGGGAGGGATCATCTCCAACTTCAGATCCAACCTCACCCGTTCCAGGAATCTCGTAGGGGAGCGAATACCAGGGAACCGGCTCATCCCAATCATTCATCATCCGCTGCCATAGGTCTGTTCCATAGCTATCCAAGATAACCAAATCTCCCTCCTTCACCTGCGCTTTCGCCCAATCAATGACATCCTGCAACTCCGACTTCCCACCTCCGGACGAAGGATCATCCCTGAGCAGCCATAAAGAAGGATAAATCGGAAAGAACACAAAGAAAATAAAAAGCAGGATGGCCAAAGCAAAACGAGACCGATCCAACCCATGAAGAATCCTTCTTTTCCATAAGGAAACCACCGCAAGGGAGATGAATAAAAGGGCAAGGATAGGGATGATTACCGTCCATCTTTGGGTTTGAAAAGTCCGAATCCACGCGATGTCCCAGGAAGAGACCTGAGTGAGAGCACGTAAATGCTGCGGGATAGCAAGATATTCAAAACGCCAAATAGATCCAAGGGAATAAGAATCCAAACCCCTTTCGACCCAAGCCTTGAAGGGTATGTGCCAGGCAACGATTGCACCAGAAACTTGAATCAGGGCACTCAATGCAATAAAGCTCCAACCCAAAGCCTTCTTCCTGTGGAAACCATCAGAGGTCAACCATTCGAGCCAGGGTGCGAGCAGAAGGGAAAACATAGGTAGGATAGGCAGTATAAAACGTAATCCCCAGACCAGAGTCCCTGCCCAATGCTCACGCAGATGAAGTGCCTGTAGAACAACCATGAGGACAGCGCTTAGAAGAGATGGAAACGCGATAGTCTTAATCTCTTTCCATGCCCGGACGACGATCCAAGGTATCAATAGTAAAAGCGGATTGAAGAAAAACATACTCTTCGCCGGACTGAAAAAAGGCCCCATAACCGCCAGTAGAGTTTGGAGATTAAGATTTTCCCAATACCGTTTAATCGATTCAACATAATAGGAAATAGAAAACCGAGACAAGGGACCAGGATTGGAAACCAATAGCGATAAGATGGTGAGCAAAATGATTGGCATTAAGCCAATAAAGATCCTATTTTTATCGAGGCGTGGGGATCGCTTAGGGTTGTAAGCCAGGAGTAATGAGCTGATAAAATAAGAAGGCAATAGTACAAGAACGTTGCTCTTAAAAAATAAAGCACCGATCATCCCCAATAAAAAAATGAAAAACCCAGCATTTCGTGTCCGTCCCGACCTTTTAAACAGAATCACCCAACCCAGCAATGTCATGGCTACCATCAGCGTCGCCAAAGGATCGCGGAAAGCTGTTTTGGAATAGGGCCAGGCCATAGTAGCTAAACCGTAAACCAGTGCAGTGGCGATGGTTGTTCGACGAAGATATCCAAAGAAGTGGGCAGACAAGTAAACCAAGGCACCTGTGATCGCTGTGGCAAAAAGGTTCATTGTGAAGTAGGCCTGGACTCCACCCACAGCGACCATAGAAGCAAACCGGTAGAGGAGGGAACCCAAGAAGGCTTGACCCGGCTCAATTGCAACAGTAGGGGAGGCGACACCTTCTGAAATCGTGCTTAGATGCCGGACACGATCATTGCCATAGACTTGAGGATAATGGATGTGATCCCAGAAGGCCAAACTCTGCGCGCGAGCCACGAGAATGTGTTCATCATCGATCCGGAAAGAACCACTATAGGTAAGGGAGTAGATAAGCAGCAGTACGCCAAAGACAAGGCCGGCATCCAGAAGGATCAAGGCCACTGATCTTGATTGAACGGGATGCAAATCAGTGGCCTTTAAGTGTTTCATGG
>MGNI01000191.1:13281-22602 GCA_001795115.1 Chloroflexi bacterium RBG_16_48_8
TTATCCCAAACCAACTTGACGACTTGCCCATGAACTAGGGACAGGGAGTCCCAGGAAATTGTTTCATGAAATCTGAACATGCTGCAGTCGCGGTTGCATTCAAATTCGGTGTAGGAGTACGGGTACTCGTTGGTGAAACTTTTGAAGTAATTCCGGGTGTCTCCGTTGGAGTCCTCGTCAGCTGAGGTGGCAAAGTTATCACGGGGCGAGTTGTTTCTGTGGGAGTTTCCACTGGGCACTTTGGTTCATTGATGCTGGAGTACGAACAGTATCCCAGCATCAAGGATAAGGCAACCAGGACAAGGATAATAACGATAAGAATTCTAACCTTTCGTTTCAAAGAACGAGTCTCATCCGTCAAGCTTTCAGTGCTGCTTCGGAGATTTTCCATTGGTCACTCCCTAGGATAAAAGTTCACCCATATTTAAAATAGATTTTTCTTGCTGTTAATTTAAAAGAATCGAAGACATTTATTTTCGTGCAGTTCTTAAGACCTAATTCTCCCAGTTACCAGCCACCAACAATGTAAATAATTGCGTAATCATAACAGAATTTTATCCCCCCCGCCAATATCTTAGAGGCTCAGCTGGCTCCCTTCCCAATGCCCAACGTTGTAACCATAAGCGGGCATAAAGCCTGTATGGGAGAAATGGCTCAAGCATACGTCGAATGAGGAACTTCGAGTAGATCATGGACCAATTTGAACCATCCTGCCGACGGTGTACACGGATCATCTCTGGCCAGCACTGATCCGCAGAGACCATGGTTTTCGCATCGCTATGCAGTCGAAAAGCCGCCCACGTGCGTTTTACATAATCGATAGGGGTTAAAGCGGCCAACCTGACCCATAGATCATAATCCATCGCAAAATAGAAGGAGGTATCGAGTGGACAGACCAACGGCCAGAGGCGGCTTCGAAAGAAAGTTGCTTGTTGAGGCATATGGACAAAACCTTGTCGTAGGCGATGATAATCTGTCCTAGCTGCAGGGAATTTTCCGATCCAATTTCCATCGTCATCGATAAAATCCGCATCCCCATACACCAAACCGATCTCGGGATGTTTTTGAAAGTACGCTTCCATCTCTGAAATCGCGCCGGGTTGATATAAATCATCGGAATTTAACCAAGCAAAAATCTGCCCAGTCGCTCTATCAAATCCTTTGTTGATGGCATCCGTTTGTCCTGCATCAGATTCGGAAACCCAATAGGCCAAGCGATCGGAATAGCTCTCAAGGATCTCCACGCTCCCATCCTTCGATCCGCCATCGATAACGATATACTCGATGCGAGGGTAATCCTGCTCCAAAACAGAACATATTGCAGCTTCCAGGTAAGCAGCCTGGTTGTATGAGGGGGTGACAATGGATACTAGGGGAATACTATCGTTTTGCACAATCGTATCCGATGAATCAATCAGCTCTTAGCTTGCCTTTTCGAATGAATTCAGCCCTTGTCTAGTAATTCTTGCCCTTCATGATCAAGGCAGATTATTTTGAGTTAGGTCGAAAATAAGATGAGCATAACCCCGAGTGGGGTTAGGGTCACGCTCATATAATATACTTTTTAATTCCGGTTGACCTTCAAATTCTGAAAAATTCGTAACAAGAAAATAATCTATCCCTTGTACACGTTCTGCAAACTCCTTTTCGTAGTCAAAAGAGAAATCCCCTGCAAGCTCCATCATCCGGATATCAGCCTGACTAGGCCAGTACTGCACTCTTATCCAGCTATAATATTGAAGTCGAAATCCGTAGCTTTGAGTGATCGCGAGTATTGTACCATCTTGGGGCAACTCCCTTCCAAGTCGCTTCCAACCGTCAACCTCTGCACGATAATCCACGCGGGCAAGATCAGCTCGAGCATTCCACAATTGAAATCCTGCAGCAAAGAGAAGGATGACCAGTGCCATGATTCTCCAAATGGGCGGCTGTTTAGCAATCTGAAGAAAAATGATTCTTACAAGTGGAGAGATACACAATGCAGCAATGGGGATAATCATGAGATGGTAGTAATCATGTGTTAGGAAATGATATGGAAATGCCAATCCGAATAAAATATAGCCTACCCAAAGGCCAATGGTTATGGCTTTATCTTTGAGCCTCTCCATGACAATGACACCTAACAGACACGCAACAAAAGTCCCAATTCCGATAATAGCGTTAATTTTCTCAATCCACCGAACGTAAACATAGGGCTGGAGCAATAAATTTTGAAAAGAGAAAACAAAAGAACCAACCAGGCCTGAGGCTTGAGTCTTACTTAAGATCAAATAATAAATTCCCGCCGGAAGGGCAGAAAATAAACTAATAACCCAGATTTGTTTATTAAAAATAATGTGACGGATTTTTAACGAAATTAAAACTACTCCTACGCCAGCGCTCAGCAACGGGAAGATAGCAACAGGTTTAATTAAAATGGCAAATCCGCATAATACCCCAGCAAGGATCGTACGCCCCCAAGTCGGTTGAGAACTCCATCGATACAAAGCCCAAATAGCCCAAACCATGAGACTAACCATTAACGGATCGGGTTGAAATGAGCGACTCGCGATGATTCCATACGGAAGAAATAAATAAATAGCCGAAGCTATCATCGCTCCATTAACCGAGCCCAATTCTTTTGCGAGAGAATAAACAGCAACTGCTCCTAGCACCCAAAACAACGAAGAATAAATCCTGGCAATCCATAAATGCTCCGCCCCAACAAGCATGTAAGTCGTCGCTACGATCCTTTCTAAAATCTGGGGTTCGTAAACTGGAGCAGATTGCCAGAGATCGATTGCTAAATCCCGCTTCTCCTCTGGGGTTGTTGGGTCCATCTGATAATACATTCCACGAGCGATCAAAGCAGAACCTAGCTGACGTGTCTCATGAAAATCTAATGGAGGATCAGTCAGATCATAGAGTCGGATGATTAACCCAATTGTAAAAATAGCGAATATTGCACTATTCTGAACCCATTTTTTTGTAGAAAAGGAACTTTGTTGTTGAGAAACCTTTGATGTGATCCGTTTAAGATCTGGACTTAAATCTCCCATTCGTCTTCCTTTGTCCTCATCGTTAGTTCAGCACCCTGTTCCCCGACAACGATATGTGATTCGGAATGTTGAATCTTCCTTCTAAACTCCCGATATCCAATGAATAACTTTTCCAGACCAACCATACTAACCATTGCTTGAACTGCTTTATACCAATACTTAAGGAATACTCGAGGCTCCAGCATTAGGGCTTTGAACATACGACGAACCGCCTCGCTGTGTTCTCCCGCATCAATCAATCGCCGAGCTGCAAAGGTATGCAGGCATGCATATACCCTTCGACGGTTCTCAAAAATCATGGTTTTAAAAATCGGTGAAGCCTCAACCAATTGGATCAACCGCTCCGCCTCCCTCACAAAGGCTGCGGCTTGAGCTATCGTCTTTGCACTCTCATGGGTCCTTTCAACCGCCCAGAAGGAGGGTACATGCAGAATGGGTGAATGAGCTGCTATTCTGATCCACAAATCATGATCTAAGATAAGATCATACTCTGCACTTAAATAGCCGACCTCCTCCAGAACCTCCCGCCTGATAAAAACGGTGGGCTGCAGTAGGACTTCGAAGCATAGCAAATCCAAAACATCATAGGTCCGATAGGTGTGGCGGTCGAGCAGTTTCCCCTCCGCATCAACCATGATCCCATCACCATACACCATCCCAACCTCTGGATTCTGCTGAAGCGTTTGCACGACTTCACGGACAGCTCCTGCCATGTAAAGATCATCGGAATTGATCCATGCCAGGATCTCACCCGTTGCCTTCCGGAAGCCTTTATTAATAGCGTCAACCTGTCCCTTGTCTGGCTCTGAGATCCACCAGGTCATTGCCTTCTCATACTTTCGGATAATCTCAAGGCTGCCGTCCGTGGAACCGCCATCCACAATAATGTACTCGATCGGAGTGTAATCCTGCACTACCACAGAGCGGATCGTCCCTTCAAGGTAGTGGGCTTGATTGAAGGAAGGAGTGATAATGGAGACAAGGGGTTTGGAATGCACTTCGGAGTTCAATTTTTATCCTGTTCGTTAATGTTCCTGCCTAATGTAAATTGATAAGATGGATCTTGTTGCAATAAGCAGGAGGATCCATATCATCTGTTTCTTCCTAAGCGTATCAATCACACAATTGAAACCAAATTCTATTTTCTAATGACTGAATAATAATCAGCTTTTGGAAATACAGTGAGTTTCCCACCAATGGTAGCGTCTAAAACCCGTCGCCCTTCAGACTCAAAGGCTTCCTTGGCCACACGATAAGCAACTTCAGAGGCTTCCAAATCTGGAAGCTGCCACCGGAACCCCTCACCAAAATAATTGGATGCAAAATGATCGCTATCATCCCCTTCTGAAACTACCGTCATATTGGGTGGCCCCTCAGCGGAAAAAGAATGATCGACACCGATCAGGATCACCTCCTGAAAACCCATAAAAAACGCCAGCTGCAAGGCGACATAAGTCACTGTCGAGCCTTCAAAAACACGTGTGGTCACATCTTTGGAGAACGTTGCGGGAGGGGTGTAGTCTGTATCCAGAAAAAGTACGCCAGGATCACCTGACAACCACTCTCGCCCTCTCCATGTGATAAACTTGGGAAGTGTCAACCTACGGATTTCTTTTGAACACTGCTCAATGACAAGTGTGTTAATGGCGACAAAATAGGTCGTTCGAAAATCTAACTCATCGAATAGGAGGTAGATCCGATTGAGACCGAAAGTGATCTCATCCTTTAGAAAGCTCAAATCAGTGCGTTTAAGACTGGGACCATTTCCGATGATGAAGCAACGCTTGCCTTGATGACAATTGCGAAACTGTTCAAGCTTTCGGATGTTCTTACCCCTTTGAGGACTTAACATCCAATGGAATTGATGCCGCCCACGATTGAACCACCACCAATACCATCTAGACGCAGGCTGCCATATGCTTTGGGGAACGACTCTCTTCAGAAAGCTCTTCAAATAGCCTCCATTTATTCTGTGCTCAGGCGGGCTATCGCTCCCCCGTCGATGATCAACATCTGCCCCGTCATAAATGAGGATTGATCGCTATCTGCCAGAAAGAAGATGGATTTGGCGATCTCCTCTGGTTCCCCAATTCGTCCCATGACTGTCCTTTGAGCGAGATTCAACAATCTCTCATCAACAGAAGCACCTGACACATGACTTCGATTAAGACCGCTCCGGAGCATATGGGTGTCCACAGCACCGGGGAGAATGACATTAACACGAATACCATCTTGGGCGAACTCAAGAGCTAAAGCGCGTGTAAGGGCTACCACACCCCCCTTGCTTGCAGCATAGGCAGAGATGTCTCTGGAAGTGGCAATTGCATGTACGGAACTGACATTAACGATGGCGCCCTTTACAGCTTTGAGATAAGGGTAGCCATAGCGACTTGTGAGGAAGATTGAACGTAGGTTGGAGGCCATGGTATCATCCCATTCTTCGACCTCCATTTGGATGATCGGTTTGCAGATTTGTATGGCCGCGTTGTTTACGATTGCATCCAACCGATCTGTCCAAGAAGCCAGTTCATCGAATAGGATCTTAATGCTCTCCGGATCGGAAACATCCATATGCTGAAAGATGATCTTTTTGGAAAATCCACTTGCTTCTTGTCGGTCTGTGGCTATGACCCGCCATCCTCTTGTATAAAAAAGATCAACACAAGCTCGACCAATCCCACCAGCTGCGCCTGTGATTAATACGATTTTCTCCATCGGACTACCTCATTGGCTACATTCCATAAAGGATTGCATCAACTACTCCCAGGGTAAGATGAGTAGCGCTGTGAAGCAGCACTGCCACCTCACATCTGTATCCGCCTTAACCCAAAGGATTTTTACAACTTAATATGGAATCCACCCACCATCTATGCATTTGCGGATTTCAGAGATAAATCATTTCGTCCGAGCGTACTCTATGCGAATTTCTGAAAAATTGTATTTGGATTTGGTTTCTCCCTCAGGCAGACTTGTCCAATTGGAAATCAACTCCTAAGCCAATGAACACATTTCGAATCGTGTTCAAGTGGACATGCTCCCATGCGGCTGGGCTGCTGTTGGCATTGTGTGGAGCAAGCATGACGTTCTCCATCTTAAGGAGCGGACTATTTTGGGGAAGAGGTTCTTCTTCAAACACGTCCAATGCTGCCCCCGCAAGTACTCCAGATTGAAGGGCTTCAATCAGCGCTGCCTCATCCACAACAGGTCCGCGGGAAGTGTTGATCAAAATAGAACCGGATTTGAAATAGGATAACATCTCCCGGTTTATCAAATGGAGAGAAGTCGAATTCAAGTCACAGTTCAGGCTGATAAAATCAGAGCGGGATATCAAGTTCTCCAATGAGGTCATCTCAACCTTTACCTCTGAGAAAAAATCTTGATCGATTTCAACGATATCATTTCCTAACAGGGTCATACCGAAAGCCTTGGCACGGCGCAAGACGGCCTTTCCAATATTGCCAACCCCAACAACTCCTAATGTGCATTCATAGAGTGCCCTGGTGAGAAGTTTATCCCACTTGCCCTCTTTCATCCTTCGGTTCATCTCGGGACCTTGACGAGCAAAAACCAGGATATATTCCAGGACAGAGTCAGCGACTGGATCTGTAAAGGCTTTCAGAGTGTTATATACACCGATACCCAGGGCTTTTGCTGCTTCCTTATCGATGGAATCAATCCCCGTTCCCCATTTGGAGATGACCTTCAACCTTGGTGCAAATTCCTCAAGTACGGCTTTCGAATATTTATCATCCCCGCAGACTGTGCCATCGATTTTCCCCGCATATTTGAGAAGGGCTTTCTCATCGAGGCGTTCTTCAACATCCTCAACGATTACCTCGATCCCCGCTTGATCAAATAGATAGCGATATCTTTCAAAAACGGGGATGATATACGGAGCTGTTAGTAGAATAGTGTGGTCCATCGAATTTTCCTTGATCTTTTCACTTGACCCAGCAGGAAATGAAAGATTAACTCACCAAAGTATAGATTAAATAACGTAGTACAGGTTCACGGGATCTTTATTCGTAGGATTTTTCCCTCCCAAGAGCAATCCTTTTCCTCAGCAAGCATTCCACAATGGTGAAGTCAATCTCACTATCAATATCCAAAGCTTCATAAGGGTCAATTTCAAACATCATCGGCGATCCACCGAGCCGATTTTTCCGCTCAACAAAAGTTTCCCGTTCAAAGATGTAGATACACGAGTTCTCTTCGAAAAGTGGAGGCAAGTCCTGTGTTCGCAGCAGAACGTCCGGGTCGTGGTTCACAGGTACACCCTTCGCATCCCACAATCTGGTCTGATATCGCGTCACTCCAAATAATGAATCCCTTTCAGGATAATGCTCATGGAAAACCTTGATCGCATCCCGGATCGTTTCACTTCTTAATAACGGATTAGTACTGTGAGTCTGGAGGTAGTATTTAGCCGGGACGACCTCTGTATCGTGCAACAAGATTTCATTCATCGGAATCGTATCCTCCCGTAGATGCCCCGGTCGATCAATGATGCGGACAGAGGGGAATGAATCCCTGACACCATCTGAAATAATCGGGCTATCGGTATCCACTACAATTTCCGAAATTTCGGGCAACTTGAGAAGTTCACCTAATATATACGCATAAAGGGGCTTTCCAGCCAAATCTCGATAATTTTTCCCGGGAACCCGAACAGAATGATGCCTCATCGGGACAAGCGCAACCATGGAACGATGCTTTTCTTTGTCCGGCATATTATGACCCTCTCTCATGTCGAGTGGGATCTAAGCTATAATCAATGGGATCCTTCGAACGTTTATTTGATTCTGCTGAAAATGTGCGAAGACGCGGATAATAAAATGTGCGTCGAAGCTGACTAGTAAGTGGACCTGCCATCGCGTAGCCGCGGTATGTACCCCAGAATTGCATCAATCGAAACCATAGAATACCCCAGAATTCTTTGGCAATATTGCTTTCCTTGGTCGCATACCAACAATCACTGATAACATTGGATAGATAAAGACGTAAAAAGTCCCACCAGTGGAACTTTTCATGGAGCCGTAAGCGATTCATACCCATCGCCTCTCGACGATACCGGTTGAAGACATCTCCTGGTGCCTCGTTATGAACGTGAATAATCTCAGCCTCACTGGCATAAGAAATGTGATAGCCATTGTCCATTGCCCACGTTGCCCAATCTAAATCCTCAAGAGCTGGCAATGTCTCATTATACGGATGTTCTTCCCATAGCATTTGACGGATGGCAGCATTGGCGTTGTTACAGAATGGATGAGATTGCCTCGGAATTGATTTACTTGGAAACCAAGATGCAAAAATTTGATGCTCACTGAATTTCGTATGCTGATTACCCCGCTGTCTTCCATAAACAAGCGCGACCTGTGGATCACTGAATGGTTCAAGCAGCTTTTCCAACCAATCTTTGTAAACGGGATACACATGAGCACTGGATATGACAATAAACTCACCTGTAGCCGCTGCACAGCCGACGTTTAGGGAGTGGCCAAAACTAAACTCCTCCGGGACGATATTCAGGATATGCACCGGGAAATGCGAAGCAATCGCGACCGTAGCATCCGTTGAACCAGAATCGACCAGGATGATTTCAAGTTCATCCACGGTCTGTTCCAAGACACCGGTGAGAAGTCGACCGATATCCTCCTCCTCATTATAGGAACGTATAACAATCGAACATCTTGGACTTCGATTTTCCATCAATCCCTTATCTAATTGTCCTTTCAATGATACTAAGAAGCTATCCGATTTGGATGAATACCATCATAGAAACGTGATAGGAGCGTTTAAGAGCACAGGAACCTCTTTTTGAAACAGTCTTAACGTTTCCTCAGCAAATAGAGTACTCTTTGTGTTCCTGGGATTTCTTCCACTTTTTCTACATGAAATGTTCCCTCTATGGTCATTTCAAAATTCTTCCTATCATAATCACCAAAGATATCTTTCCTGGTCATTAAAAGCCTTTGAACCTGAGGATCCTCTTTGGGTACAAATTCGACAACTGCCCATTTACAGATACATCCTAGGAAGGCGCCAAAATCAAAAAGTGGGACATTATTGGATATCACAATGTGATGGATAAGTGCGAGTGCCAAAACGAGGTCAGCAGGACCCCTTTCCAGCAAGGATAGTCGCTCTTGATTCGCCCACCCAAGGTTAGGACTGGGATTGGGCAGATCCATGAGGAGGGGGAGCAATGATTTTTCCTCACGCCCAACGACTTCTCGATAGTTCAGCTCTACCGCTGCCGGATCAATATCGAAAGCGATGGTTG
>MGNI01000191.1:22675-22896 GCA_001795115.1 Chloroflexi bacterium RBG_16_48_8
AATAACCTCTATCCAACTTTCTATGATCTGTTTCTTTGCTTCAAATGAATGTTCCGTGTAATGGCAAATGTCGTAATAATCGCCCCACTCCGTTCCAATCGGATTCCATTCTAATTTCTCAGTGATCTTCTTCAGGCTGCTAATCAATCCCAAGAATCCAACTCTGCTCATCTTCCCAACACGCATCTCCTCTGGTTTGATGGGTTTATCCGAGTAGTGTT
>MGNI01000192.1:0-75 GCA_001795115.1 Chloroflexi bacterium RBG_16_48_8
GGGAGGTACTTGATTCTCGCGGTGTGCTCATCATACCGGCCTTCGCGGTTGGCCGGACACAACAAGTACTGTACT
>MGNI01000192.1:258-382 GCA_001795115.1 Chloroflexi bacterium RBG_16_48_8
AGGTCGCTGACTCCAAAGAGTTAAATGTTATGCCAGGACCTGCCGTCATAATCTCCGCCAGCGGCATGTGTACAGGCGAGCGCATACTTCACCATCTGAAATGGCGTCTACCTGATGCAAGAAA
>MGNI01000192.1:388-545 GCA_001795115.1 Chloroflexi bacterium RBG_16_48_8
ACTCTTTATTGGTTACCAGGCAGCGGGTACCAGGGGTCGACGGATCTTGGACGGAGCGGAAAGCGTGCGGATTCATGGTAATGTCGTGCCAGTCCGCGCTGAGGTTGCTCAGCTCGATGCGCTCTCTGCTCACGCCGATAAAGATGATTTGGTTCGA
>MGNI01000192.1:577-1080 GCA_001795115.1 Chloroflexi bacterium RBG_16_48_8
GGTATTCATCGTTCATGGTGAATCGAAGGCAAGTCAGGTCCTTCAAACAGATCTCATTGAGGAATTGGGCTGGAATACGCACATTCCTGAGGGCAATGAGGTCGTCTCCATCTTGTGAGGGCTATTAATTGGATGTTTAAAGCAATGAAGCAACCAGAAAAACAGTCTCTCAAGAATCAATTAATTCATGAGACAGTGGCGACGACGGAGCGTCACGCAATATTTATCATAGTGAGTGAGCACCGCCTCTCTTGGCTTATCGCTTACTACTCCGATGGGTGTGTGAATCGCCCTAAAGCCTAAGCAAATGGTTATTTTCTGTGGATCTACCTCAACAATACCAATTTAGTAAGCTGCACAATTATGATCCGTCTAATCATCCCTAATTAAAATCAACTTTGGTTACCTCTACACCACAACTGGAGCATAAAAAGGTCCTCTGCTTTCATGATGTTCCCGCAAGCTGGACAGGTCTGGTCAATTTCTTTCCCACAGTGTGTACA
>MGNI01000192.1:1088-6494 GCA_001795115.1 Chloroflexi bacterium RBG_16_48_8
TTGTTACAAACTTGAAAATCCAACTTGGATCTTCTCAGGCTGCTAACCTCTTTTTCAATTTGCTCATCTAAAAGCGCCTCCCGTCGATCCATGGCGTCAAAAACTCTTACTGCATCCTGCATTAGCTCGGTTCGTGCGATAAGATAGTCAGGTTCGATCAACTTGCCCGTCTGGAAATCAAAGTCCAGGTCACGCAAAGCGATCAGTGCATCGGATTTAACCTCATTCGGGTCCTCCTCAGGGGAACGAACCGTCGCCTCAGAAGAATTGTTCCTCCTGAGATAGGGATCGACCAGAAACGCACCCGTGAGAAGGGCGAGCGCCAATCCTATCAGTATTGCACCTGTGTTCATCAGTATCCTTATCCTCTATCGTTGTTCTCTCTACCCTGAACGAGCTTGGGAGGCTTGCTCCACATGGAGCAAGATGGCAGATCAACGCATCTCATCAAGCTCCCTTTCAATCCGAGCAAGGGACTCTTCATCGAAGCCAGGCTCAATGTTAGATTCAGACCCTGATGGTTTTTTAAATCCCCACCACCCCTTAATTACTCGCCATATCACGGTCATCCCTAAAACGACAGCGATGACTGGCAGGACCCAGACCAGGGAGGTAAAACCTTCTCGCTTTGGATTAGCAAGCACGCGCTCGCCATATTGAAGAACAAAGTAATCAATGATTTGATCCTCGGTCCATCCGTCCTCCAACTGCTGCTTGATTTGAGCTCTCCAATCCTGACAAGCTTTGGTTTCACACACATCTAGCGGTGTGTTTGGGCACACTGGGCAGTAGAGTTTCCCAGCAATGGCGTTAACATCATTGTCCGTGGGAAATTTTTCTTCCCCTTCTTGGGCATGAACTGCAGACGGAGCGAATAATGTAGGAATGATGAGTGTGCACATCAATAAGATCCGGATATTCATGACAGCTCAATCTCCAGGCTCGAAGCTAGGAACCAGGTTTTGGGGCCTAAGTCTATAGGACCTCTCTGCTGCACTCCCACCCGATGGCCATGTAGCGATCATCATACCTAATATAAGAATCAATCCACCGATCCAAGTCCAATTAACGAGTGGGTTGATAAAAATTTTAAAAGTCGAGGCTCCTAACCCAATATCTTCCCAGCCCACAAGCAAGACATAGACATCCTCTCCAAGTGTGCTGTGTACGCCCGGAATTGTGACAGGCTGCTGTTGGGCTACAAAATAATCCCGGCGCGGGTTAAGATTCCGTATAATCTGACCTCCCTTGAATAGTGATATAGAAGCTACCAACACTTCCCGGCCATCAGATCCCGAGAATTGTCTCAACCCGTTGAACTGTAATTCGTATTCACCGATCTCAATCCGCTCGCCAATTGCTAAAGTCCCTTGGGTTTCGAGCTTGAAGAAGGTATCCCCGATGAACCCCAGGCTGATCATGATCACCGCCAGGTGCACCAGATACCCACCATACCGCCTGCGGTTGCGTCCCATCAGCCTCAGTAATGCGATCGGTAGTTTCTCTCCTCGAGCACGCACCCTCGCTCGAATACCTCTGATGAATTCGTAGAGGATGGCAAGGAATGCAAATGTGACGACCCACAAAGCTAAATAGGATGCCGGAAGTCCTCGGTAAAGAGAACCCCAACCCAAGCTGACAACCAAAGAAAGGATGAGTGGAACCAGAAGGTTTCTGACTAACCTGACGCCAGATTGTTTACGCCATGCAAAAAAGGGAGCTATCGCCATAAGTACAATGAGTACACCAAACAATGGTCCAACTACGTGTTTGAAGAAGGGTGGCCCCACAGTAATCTTCGTGCCGGTAATAAGCTCAGAGATCATCGGAAAGACCGTACCCCAGAACATCGCAAAAGTAATCGCGATGAAGAGCATATTCTGAAGCAAGAATGCCGCCTCGCGCGAGAAGAAACTTTCCACTTCATGCTCCGCCTTCAGCGATCTCCATTGGCTGAACAACAAGGATAAGGAACTGATGAATGTGAGGCCAATAAAGGCAAAGAACGCGGGTCCTAAAGCGGATTTGGCAAAGGAGTGAACCGAACTGACTACGCCTGTGCGCGTTATAAAAGTGCCGAAAAGAATCAGTGAATAAGTCAGTATGATGAGAATGATATTCCAGACTTTCAACATGCCTCGCTTCTCCTGTATCATCACAGAATGCAGAAAAGCTGTACCTGTCAGCCATGGGAGAAGCATGGCGTTTTCGACAGGATCCCAACCCCAAAACCCTCCCCAACCCAACACGTCGTAAGCCCATCGACCTCCTAATACCAACCCGATGCTCAAGAAGACCCATGCCAACAGAGTCCATCGGCGTGTGGTCCGTATCCATTCGTCCTCATTTGCTTTTCCCGTAATAAGGGCTGCCATGGCGAAGGCATAAGGGATTACGAAGCCAGTAAAACCAAGATAGGTAGTCGGTGGATGACCGATCATGCCGAAGTGACGCAGGAGAGGGTTTAATCCTTGTCCATCTTGTGGAACATAAGCCATGGCGATGGCCGGTTATAACAATGTTGTTGTAAGTTCCTGTGCACCCGCAACATGCCATAATCGTGTGAAAGGATTAGTGATGAAGACCGAAAGACCGATAAAGAAAGCCGTTGTCCCCATGGCAACCGCGATCACATAAGGCATCAACACCCGATCACGCTCCCACTTCCGTAGCGTTACCGCTGCCACGAACCCGGACATCATCCACGCCCAAAAGAGAATGGATCCTGCCTGACCGCCCCATAATGCAGTTACACGGAGGAAGAGCGACATAGCGCGGCTAGCTACATCTGAGACATAAACCAAGGAAAAGTCCATCGTGATGAGACTGTAGACCAGAACCAATAATGAAATGGTGAGAAGCGGAAAGGTAAGCAATGCACCATTCCGCCCACTCTCGATAAGTACAGGTCGGTCTTTCCTGCCTCCGTAGAATGAAGCACAGGTGGCATAGACAGCGACAATAAATGACATGAATAACGCGATTAACCCAATCTGGACCAGCATTCCATACTCCTTATTCGCCTACAAATGTGATCACTACCGATGGTAAACAGGGCTCTCCTTCATTGAATTATTCATGTGTTGAGGGAGCAATACTCTCATTTTTGGTATCGTGATCGCGGTCCATATACAACATCATGAGGACATGACTTATTGGACAAATTAACACAAGCCCGAAGAACAATAGAGTATTTGTGGGGATCTGGAATAAGAAGATTGCCCCAAGACCAGCAATCGGCACTAAGCAACACAACATCATTAGGAAAACATGTTTTCGACTCATGGGTAGAACTCCAATCCTTTCTGAGAACTTGATCGGCTAAATCTGGCTCCACAGCTAGCCAGACCTCTAAGTAACCTGCTTGGAAGTAATAATGCCTTTGCCCTATTCCTGTAAGATGGTATACCTTTCGCCCTTGATGCGAGATTTCGTTTATGGGCTGAAAAGGAGAATCCCCAACACTTATCGCATCTCGCATAGCTAAGACCAGACTTGAGGCGGAGAGATCGGATGTTGTCCCTGTCACCCAAAGCTTCACTTCGCCATCTACCCCATACACGCCTGTTGCTCCAGAAGTAAGGGGAAATTTTTCGTTGTGTAAACCCACGATCTCGGCGATCGCGGTCTGGCTGTATGAAGAATTCACCAGTGAGAGACCTGCTAAGGAGATCGGCAAGGAGGCCTCTCTGGTCAGAGCGGGAGGATTCTTCTGTGCGTAGGTGATTACGCCTATGATGATGAATGCAAACCCGACGCCTACGATGAGGGCAGGAGATACCCGTTTCACTGCCCGCCTATTCATATACAATTGCATTCAGCGAATTTCACCTTGCTTCAACCTTCAGACCACTCGCGGCACGGTCACACGCGCAAATATCACATAAACCCTTCCCAGGAACGATGTTAATTAATTTTGGGGGATATCCCATACAAACACCCTTTCCGGAGCGTCGACCTCTCGAATCGTCAATGTAAGTTTTTGAGCACCTGTGACGATCAGTGATCCATCAGCCGCTCTTGCCGGAAAATTCAACATCCCACTTACGTGATGCCCGGATCCACCAGACCAAGACGATGCTTGCATGATCACTCCATGATCCGTCGCCAGGGTGGAGAGTTTCGCCAGGTCCATCGAAAGGTCGACGGAGTGTGTATTCATGGAGATCTCGAAGCTCAGTAATTCGCTGGAATTCTCGTCAAAACCCACCGGGATCACCACGACCTCCACGGATCCCTGGCGATCCACTCGCTCTAGATTTTGGGTACTAGTCTGGGAATCCTCCCGGACAATTGGTTGCTGAGTATCTATAGCGGGGACGTCTTGAACTTCCGGAGGGCGGCTACACCCACTGAGCAGCCAACCAGTCAACAGGAACAAACCAAGCATGACAATCCGAGATACCTTCCAACACAGCGAAGGAAAATTCCACTTCACACCTCTCAATCTAAATATCGTCAAATTTCTCATGCAGCCTCCGAAGCTGGAAGGACCATCAACAACACCTTGCGACGTTCGCGAAAGAGAACCACAAGCATAAAGACAATCCCGATGATCGTCGTCCCAAGGCCCAAAAACATGAAGGCCAGCCGATATTCAGCCAGGAATGTCGCCGCTGCAGTAAGACCAACCAAGGGTAGAACATCTGTCACGTGATGAGCGCAGCAGGCAACCATCGCGGTCGCCGAGACTCCCCCTCCAGCCCCGGTTAGTGCTGCGCTCGGTCCGGGATATGCAACAGGTACAAACAAACGTTTTTTCAGAATGACATAAAGCGCTACTTGAACCCCAAACCCCAGAAGAATGGGAATTACTATCAAGCGATCTTCCCAGAACAGCTCGAACGCGTGCGATGGACTCTCTGCTATTGAAACAATTCCGAAGTAGATCCCGGCCAGGACTAGCGTTCCAGCAAGACCGGAAAAACCTGGTATTAAAAAACGTTTGTAGGAAGGCATGGTGCCATGATCCTCCTGGACGAATGATTGGTCTCAGGATAATTGAAGACTGCGAGATCTGGAAAGGGCAATATGGCGTATCACACCAAAAATGTGACTTTTGTTACACAGCGACACTACATGCTGTCTTCTGCGGAAGAAGCGCTGCACTCTGGCTTGACTGCAGTCCAATACACGTACATGATGGATTATCCAAGATGATGGGGTTTTCAAGCCTCGCCATGATCATCACTCCTAAATTCTTTTGTGGTCACAGCCGTTTCTAAGACACTCCAGTAGTCATACTTTCCCCCATGATAAACACTGTGTCCCCATCCATGGAGATGTTAAGTTTCTTAAGTGGGGTGGGAGGAGGACCGGATATCACAGAACCGTCACTAGGGTCGTAAAAACCGGCATGGCAAGGACATTCGATCATCCCGCTCTCGGGTTTCCAATTCACGATAC
>MGNI01000192.1:6511-10856 GCA_001795115.1 Chloroflexi bacterium RBG_16_48_8
ACTGCGCTGTAAGCCACCAATCCTTTACTCTCCGTATTGATGACCAGCGCAGGGTAGCGTCCGAACCGCACAGTCTTCGACCCTCCGATAGGGATTGAGCCCTCGACACCGAGGGCGATAGGCTCAGAGGGTGTCTCCTCCAAACTCGATGGCCAAAAAAAAGCCATAATTGGACCGAGAAGTCCTAATAAACCCGATGCAGCGAGAAGGGGGCGGATCGTCTTTAAAAATCCTCTTCTGGTTAGATGCGATTCTTTCTCCATCGACTCTTCTTTCCACCTCGACCCCCTAGTGGTGCAGAGAATGTTTTGATTGAAAGCGAACCATCTAGGGATTCCCGGTTTGTTCCCTCATCAAGCCATATTTAGCTAGCTCGGTAGACAATAGTCCCAATTGTTCAAGTCTGAGCCCAATATCCTGTAGGGTATTGAGTGATTTTCTTCACTTTACTGGATTTTTTGATGGTACATAAGCGCTTAATAGCCTATGTATTATTCCGACTCCAGCACCACCTTTGAAATTGAACTTCTAAGGACGGATCCTTAGTCTCCAATCTACGTACAGTGCAGAGATACATACGCTGTTGTGCTCTTGGTGAGTTACGCAAAAATGCTCTTCCTATTGATGGATCCGGCTGTCAGAATGTAAGTATGTGTTGAGGATACCGCCTTTATCTTGGAACACCGGTAAATTGGTGAAGTACTATGCGCAACTCCGTCACTTTAGCAAAAATATTCGGCATTGAGATCCGAGTTGATCTATCCTGGATGTTGGCCTTTGGGGTGATCCTCTGGTCACTGGGCAGCTACTACTTTCCTTCCACCTACCCCGAACTGAGCACCTTAGATGTCTGGACGTTAGCCATTGCCGCAACGACATTCCTCTTCGTCTCGATCGCAGCCCATGGACTCGGCCATAGTTTGGTCTCTGCCCGCTTCGGCCTTCCTGTAGGGACAATTACGATATTCATCTTTGGGGGCTTAGCACAGATGACACGTGAATCCCAGCGCCCACGGGATGAATTCTTCATCGCCCTCGCTGGACCCTTTGTAAGCCTGGTGCTGGCTCTCAGTTTTGGTGCTCTCGGTTTAGCAGGCCTAAACGCAGTCGGATTGAAGCTAGTTGCTTTCGGACGCTGGATGGGCACAGCAAATCTCTCACTCGCTCTCTTCAATCTCATTCCGGGCTTCCCTCTCGATGGTGGTAGAATATTCCGCTCAATCCTGTGGGGTTTTACTGGGAACTTCCAACGTTCAACACGGATCGCAGCCCGCCTCGGTCAAGCAACGGCGCTTGGACTCATGGGCTGGGGAGTGCTGCAGTTTCTCGACGGAAAAATCGCCAACGACCTTTGGATTACTCTCATAGGATGGTTCCTGTATGGCGCAGCGACCAACAGCCTGGCTAACCTGACACTCATCGAACATTTTGAGGGGTTTACAGCGCAAGATATCATGATCTCCGATTGTACTTTTGTATCACCATCTTGGACTTTAGACAGCTTTGTCCGTGAAATGGCACCTTCAACCGGGGGAAAATTTCTCTGTAGTTATTGGTAATGGTCGCGTGACCGGCCTGATCCGAATGCAGGATGTTGAAAGTATCTCCAAAGACACCTGGTCGAGTACTACAGTGGGGACGATTATGCAGCATTCTGACAGGCTCTACTCAGTTTCGCCCAATGCAAGAGCTCAAGACGTCTTGCAGCAGATGGCAGAGTTGAACCTGGCACAAATGCCAGTAACTGAAAAAGGGGCATTACTGGGTATGATCACGCACGAAAGTATCCTTAGAATCTGGATGGTACGCTCGGGGCCAAGAAACTAGATCAGGAGCAAGATGAGGACGACTAGGCTCGGTTGAGATTTTGACTACAAAGGCTGATGTCAAACCTCTGCGAATAGGATAATTCGATTGGGTATTGAGATGATACGTCTGTTTCAAAGGCATCAATCTGTAAGTAAGACCACGCGGGCAACCGCCGTCTTCGCTGGTGCTGGAAACCCTGCATTTGCTCTGGCTTTTAATGTAGGTCCTTCCCTGCATCAAGGAGAAGAGCAGAGGCTTTCATTAGGGGCAACATCCAAAATCGAACTTGACACTCATCGATTGTTTAAGGCTAATATCCAACCTCAAACCGGTTGGGTCGCTCCTGAAGAAGACATTGCTGTCTACGTCCTGACAGAGGTTAAGCGTCATTTCGTCGCCAGGTCAAACATCTACACCCACTTGGACTACCGCGTCCGTTGGTGCACGGAGGGAGAACAATACTTCAATACACGCCTCAACGACTCTTTTGATAAGCAAGGCGATGTCTTATCTGGCCATTCCCCCCACCCATTGGATCGCAATCCGATTAAAGTGGGTGAAGAGCGCTTCTTCATCCTGGTCAACTGGCCGGACAACGCCGACCAAGTGAAGTATGTATTGATGGGAAGTTCATACGATGCATAAGATCCGCCGATATCGTAACCCCTTTTTACCCTTAGCTCGTCCAGACTTCGCTGAGTGGATGATAATTATGATGGAGAAGTTCACCAAGGGAGCTTTGTACCAATGCAGTATGTGTGGAAACTGTATTCTCCAGGAAACCGCTTACGTTTGTCCAATGTTATGCCCAAAAGGACTGCGCAATGGACCGTGCGGAAGCGGGTCGACGGATCACTGCTGTGTCGATCCAGGGCGACCTTGCGTGTGGCATTTGATTTACCAGCGTGCTGAGACTGCAGGGACGCTTGAAAGACTTTTAGAGGTGCAAGCACCCTTGGATTGGTCAAACGTTGGTCATTCCACGTGGGATCATGTAGTAAAGGAAGCACAAGCTCATAATCTGCTGTCACCCTTTAGAATCTTACGTGATACTGAATGGGGGGAGGGCATATCAAGACTATTCCGGGATCTGCGTCAACCAGATTGGTGGAACGGAGACGATGAATACCACCAGCCCCGATTAGCGGATCCTGTCTCCAAGCTGCAAACTGCCCTCAAAAATGGAGAGTTCGTTGTCACCACAGAGATCGTTCCACCTGCCGGAATAAACACTGCCACTTTCGCTGAGAGTGCAAAACGCGTAGAAAACCATGTCCATGCTATAAACGTCGCTACAAATCCTATGGCAACGGCTCATATGTCTAGCCTGGCTTGCAGCTTGCTTCTAAAAGACATGGGAATTGAGCCTATCCTGCAAATCACAGCAAGAGACCATAATCGGCTGAGCCTTCAATCCGAGATGATTGGAGCAAGCGCTCTTGGCATCCGGAATGTGCTATGTCTAACGGGAGACCCTCCGAAGGCAGGGAGAGTACCCTTCCAGGGCTTGCCCTTTGATCTTGATGCCTCTCAGCTGCTGTGGATTCTCCGGAGGCTGCGTGACGACGCCCGCTTTCTTGATGGTCGAAAGCTTGACGATCACCCTAAGTTTTTCCTAGGTGCGGCAGGTTCCCCGAATGACCCTAATCCAACCCACGAAGCGCTGCGTATTGAGAAGAAGATCAACGCCGGAGCACAGTTCCTCCAGACGCAGCTAGTGTATGATCTTTCCGACCTTGAACAATGGCTCGAGGCACTCGATGCACGGAACCTGCTTTCAAAAGTATATATCCTCGTAGGCCTGGCTCCACTACGTTCGCTTGAGCATGCAATCTTCTTGGAGGAAAAAATTCCTGACGTGACGATACCACCTCACTTCATCAATAGGCTGAAGCAAAGCTCATGCCCCGAGAAGACCGGGCTCGAAATCACCCAGGAACTTTTCCAACAAATCAAGGAACTGCCAGGTGTATCCGGTGTTCACTTGATGAGCATCGGAGGAAATGAGATCCTTCCACAGATGCTTGAAGGGATAGATTTCGATCTTCAAAAAACGAGTTAGGGATACCGTCTCTAATAATGTTCCATAAGGATTTCAAACCCACAAGTCTTTCTTTGTTCAGACAGCACATATATCGAAACAACGTTCTAACACAGGATTACAATTGTGGAGCGATTCGAGCATACCGCCACGACTTACCCCCCTAACCCCGGTTTCATCGACTCTTTCGAGGGTCAGCAGGAGGACCAAAGGAATATTGATGAATCGCCTTTCGACAATAACTCATGACAACCTTCCTCATGGTTCAATATTTAGACCCGAATCTGCATCAAGCCAAACCATGATCAAGCTCTGCCCCCCTCATGAGAGGTTATGGGCAAAAATACCTATGATGATAACCGTTATAAACGGCTTACCGAGTATCCGGCCTTCCTATAGAACGGTTCTGGCGGTTAATCCGTCCCATCACGCTACTTGGATTAGGCATCAGGCAATAAGAATTTTTCCACCTTCAAGCTCTTACATTACCTTCAT
>MGNI01000192.1:10866-17100 GCA_001795115.1 Chloroflexi bacterium RBG_16_48_8
GCCCCTTTGAAGGATAAAACCTTAACCTAAAGCTACTAAGCCGTAATGCCTTTGTCTGTACCGCCAAACCACTCTTTTAAATCCGTGCCTAACCGGGGAAAATATAAATGTGGGATAGGGACCCATAATGGTATCGATCCGAGGTAAGAAAGATGCACATTCCAGGTGTGAACACGGGAAAAACATCCAACAGACAAGGTATAAGTCGGCGCGGCTTTGTGACCGGAGTTACCGGTATCCTGGGCGGGATCATCGCCCTCATCATCGGCGTCCCGGCAATTGGGTATTTGATATCCCCCGCTTTACAGAAGGAAGAAGATAGCGATGAATGGGTCCCTTTGGGACCAGTGGAGGATCTAATTGAAGACAAGCCGACTCTCTTCACATTTACTCGAATAAAACAGGTCGGTTGGGAACGTTCGGGTTTCAGTTACGGCGTCTATGTCACCAAGAAACCTCAAGGAACGTATGATGTTTTTTCGAACATATGCACACACCTGAGCTGTCGAGTATCGTGGAAGGAAGATCTAAACCATTTCTTTTGTCCATGCCATGACGGTCACTATGCCAAGGACGGCACTGTGATTTCCGGCCCCCCACCACGACCCTTGGATCGTTTTGAACACAGAATCCAGGATCGGGTATTGAAGATTCACCTCATAGAGAATAGTTAGGTTGGGAACTTATTATCTAAAGCTTTTCCACACACTTAGAAAAGGTTTTAAAACACTATAGGCTTTTTCCCATTGGTGACTATACGCTAAAGAGCGCTCCCCGACAACGATTTTTTCTTCTATGGTAGAGAAAAGTAGGCAAAGATGAGAAACTTTCCTCAATTGAGAGAAAACACCACAATTAAACATACTGGGGCCATTGAGCCTCATGGAGAGGAAAATAATAGCTTCTCTGTAAAGATGAAACAAACATCTAATGAGGGCGGCGAAAAAGAAGGTTTGGCAATTGCAGAACGAAAGGCAGTTGATGCATTAGCTGTTGAATTAACATCGCTAGGCTTGAGTTATGTGGATTCTGTCAACTTATGGATTTCGATGAAGTCAAAACCTGCCTTGTTGTTTTGTGGTCCCAGTGGTGGGTTCAGTGATAGCCTTAGTTCGGCGATTTCACATACGCTTGTTGGAGAGAACTCCTGGCAATCTCAGCGATTTCAGGGTCACCCATGGTGGTCGGAAAAAAGCAACAATGCCGGAAGACTTATGATGGCACAACAACGTTTCACATCGATCCGACTACGTTCGTTTTTAGCCGAAGCTGCTGAAGCAGAGAATTCAAATCAGCTGTTCTTTGCTCTCCTGATAGGGATCAGTCGAGCAGAGTTACAGGAATATTTTGTTTACCTTCCACGTCAAATCCAGACCCTGGGGGGAATTCTAGAGCTCCCCTTTGACATTTCAAGCGATCCAACACCCTATCCAGAAAACATGTATTTAATTGCAACGATCAACCTGGATTATGAGCTTGCTACAGAGCTTGAAGTCTTTGATACGTGTACCCTAATTTACACCGAGGACTTGTCATCGATCAAACCGGATCCAATACTATCGGAGCCTGTTTCCCCTTTGTCCATTCAAGAAATTCTCAACCGTCGCCGTCGTTTCACATTGGTGGGTAGTTTGGAAACGTTATCGAGGCTTGACGGAAACTATACTCAGCTTGGGGCTCTCACAGAGATCATGACATTGCTCGAGATGCACAATATCCAACCCCGAATTGGCATGGTCAAAGATGCTTACCTTTTCTATGCGAACTCATGGGACGCTCTAGGCCAGGGGCTCTTTGATGAAAACCCATCCGTGAACACCCATTGGGTTGAGGACTTTTGGTTTCAGCAGTCGGTCATCCCTCGACTATTGAATAGATCGCTGAATGATCGAGCCTTACGGAATGACTTCCTCCGCCTTCTTACTCGTAATTACCCACGCTCATATAGACAGTTGACCCGTTTCCTCGATCGCGCTCGTGTAGTAACGTCTGTGCTGCAATTGGATTGACACTCAACGCCCACCACTGACGATCCAAGTGACCACCCGCAAAATCGCCTACCCGGATAAGGCAAGACGGCGCTGTACCCCATCTACTTTGATAGATAGACTTGATCTAGGTGTCGATCTTGACGCCTAAAAAAAGATCACTGCATCCGATGGAATTACTAAACGAAGGAGATGCCCAATAATGGATATTGGAACAGCGCTGCTAATATTCGTAGGGGTGATTGTAGTGTGGCTGCTTATCGATCTGCTTATCGCTGGTGGCGCGATGACTGCTGGCATGATGGGCGGCATGATGATGGCAGCTGCCACACCGATTGGTTTGATAGTATTGCTTATCCTCCTGGCATTGGGCGCGTTATTCGCTTATGTCAGCTTTTTCGCCTGACCGAATAAAACCATTCAACCATAGTTAGTCCTATCAAATTATAAACTTCAAGGGAGCCTACTATGAACAAGAATCACGATTGTCATGTCGAACCAATCTCAAAAGATGCAACCGATGCAGAGCTTGCTCAAATTACATACGTCATTCTTGCGGTAAGCGGGATGGGGTGTCCAAATTGCTCGGCTAGAGTACGCAATAGCCTCCTCAGTTTGAACGGAGTCGTTGATGCCAAGGTTAATCACGCTTCAGGCTCAGCCGCCGTGCTTTACAACCCGACCATGACGCGTATTGAGAATGTGATCCAAGCTGTTGCCCAAGCCGGTAATGATGGTCGACATAGATATACTGCCCAACCTCTCTTTGAAAATTTTCACGAGGCGATCGGATGAGCTTTCATATTGGTCCACTGACGGTTAATTTATATGGAATTATCATCATGGTTGGAGCAGTAGCAGGAACTTTCCTGGCCCAACGAGAAGCGCAGCGGAGAGGGCAGAATTCGGAATTGGTGTGGGATGCATTTATATGGGTCCTGATCGGAGGAATTATCGGGGCTCGCTTATGGCATATCTTAACCCCACCCCCCTCTATGGTTGCGCGCGGGATCACAACCTCCTACTACTTTAGCCACCCTCTAGATGCGCTTGCCATTTGGCATGGAGGTCTCGGGATTCCAGGCGCTATTGTCGGAGGCGTTCTTGCCCTCTATCTCTATTCACGCAAACACGGAATTCCATTCTTCCCATGGGTAGACATTGCCTCTCCTGCCCTTGCCATTGGACAAGCCATCGGGCGCTGGGGTAATTTCGTCAATCAGGAACTGTACGGTGCACCTACCGATCTCCCCTGGGCGATTCTGATCGATCCTCAAAACCGGCTTCCTGGGTTCGAGAATCAGGCAACCTATCACCCACTCTTTCTTTACGAGTCGATCTGGAACCTGGCAAACGCTCTCTTCCTACTTTGGCTCGGACGACGCCTAAGTCACAAATTGCAGTCCGGCGATATTTTCTTAAGTTACCTGGTCGTCTATCCATTAGGGCGTTTCCTGCTTGAGTTCTTACGGTTGGATTCGTCTCAAGTAGCGGGCCTCAACATAAACCAAACCCTGATGTTGGTCGTTGGGTTATTATCAGGCAGTCTCCTCATATCCAGACACTTGATAAAAGCACGCGTAAAGAGACAATCCGATACGATCCATGCGAAATAGCCATAAGATGATTTTGGTCAATAAATTTTCCATTCTTCCAACCATAACCATTAATTGCCGCTGTATTGGTTCGCATGGATCGTATAT
Organism: Chloroflexi bacterium RBG_16_48_8; assembly: GCA_001795115.1. Classification (GTDB taxonomy): domain Bacteria; phylum Chloroflexota; class Anaerolineae; order Anaerolineales; family E44-bin32; genus MGNI01. The sequence continues at coordinate 14,558 of MGNI01000192.1, forward strand.
TGATTTCAAACATATTCATAATCATGAATAAAGGGTATCTCAGGCGTAATCCCCCTCCATTTTGGGGACTTGTTCGTGTGTTCGCATTCATAGCAGCCATCGGTGCAGGTATCTACTTCGGGTGGAAATATACTATGGCACCACAACCGACAATCCCGCCCAACCAAACACCACACACGACCATCATTGTCGATCCAACACCAACGTTGCTGACCATCCCAGACCAAGGGACAGCAACTCCAAGTTCAGATTTTTTGGTTCGTGTTGGTTATTCCTCACAGGATTTCACGCTGGAAGATTTATTCGGTGAATTACACTCTTTAAGTGAGCATCAAGGCCAAGTTGTGTTGATTAATTTTTGGACCACATGGTGTCCGCCCTGCAAAGAAGAGATGCCCGCGTTACAGGAGGTTTATGACCGTTATCGAGATCGGGGGTTTATAGTACTTGGGGTCAATTGGACGGAGGTGGATGAATTGGAACAAATCGGACCCTTTGTACAAGAGCTTGGGTTAACTTTTCCGATTCTTCTTGATGTCGATAGCTCCGTCTCCGAGGATCTATACCAGCTTCTCGGATTACCCACGAGCGTTTTCATCGGTCGAGATGGCATCATCCGCAAAATAACAATCGGCGCTCTTCAGATAGAGACTCTTGAAACCATGATCCAATCCATGCTCGAGGAGACTTTATGACAAACTCCCCTTCCCCCGGGTTCATCCCCGGTTCTTCTCGCTTATCAACATTCGGTCGCGCCTTATTCTTCGTTGGTGGTTTCGCTCTGGTGGTCATCGTCGGATGGGGTGGAGCCGCAACATTGCTCGGCCAGCTATTTGGAACCTATAAGAGTGTCCTCGGAAGATTAGGTGGAGTGATCGTCATCATCTTCGGGTTAATAACCATAGGCGTCATTCAGATTCCGTGGCTCTTACGAGACACGCGACCCCAGATGAAACCAGGATCAAGCCGCCTCTTCAATTCTGGCTTAATAGGGGTGCTTTTCGCTGCTGGATGGACACCGTGTATAGGAACAACCCTGGGAGCAATACTCACGCTAAGTTTTAGCCAGGACACCACGAGCCAGGCCATGGTCCTTTCCTCTGGTTATGCTCTGGGCCTGGGATTACCGTTCCTGGGTCTGGCCTTGGTTCTGGATCGATCCTTAGGGATTGTCAGAAGAATGGGGAAACATTTGAGAACCTTTCAGTGGATCAGTGGCTTGTTTTTATTCCTGATTGGAATTCTGATGGTAACAGATCGCATTACGCTGATCGCCATCTGGGCCCAACGCAATGGTTTTTATCTAAACCTGCCCCTCGGTGGCGCATCTGCTCCCACTTATTTGGCAGCAATCGCCGCCGGCGCCCTTTCCTTTCTAAGCCCCTGTGTTCTTCCATTGGTTCCGGCATATCTAGGGTACTTAAGCAGTTACGACCTTCCCCAGGTTGAACCCTCGAAGCCAATAGCGAAAGTTTGATCGCTCAATTTCACCAGACTTTCGAACCCATTCTGATGCGCAATTTGGCGCGTTGACGATCACCAAAGACATTTCCAAGTTATCCTGATGCGCGTAGGAAAGTGGTTGACCTCAAAGAGTCGCTCTTTGCGTCCGCAGAAAAATTCTATTATTGATCAGAACTGGCTATCGATACCCCACTCTTGAGTGAGTCCCCAGTATTTGTCATGCAACCAATTCCATACACGCTCCTTTTGAATCGCATAAGCGACCCCGTCAATCCACTTTGGAGGTATGCGTGTCAGTATTCCTTGAGCAGATTTACAAATGTCGAAGAAAAATCGTTTCATCTCCACAAATGCTCGATATTCAGCCAGGCCTTGCTCCAAACTAATCTCATTTTCAATGATGCGGCGGAGGATGTTCCCGCACACTTCACCAAAGAATAATGCCGGGCGAATGCCCTCTCCCGTCAGTCCGATGCACATCCCAGCCGCATCTCCCACGAGGAAAATTGGCCCCATTGTGGCTCTTCGCAGCCCTGAAAAGAAAATCGTCTCCTTGCTTTCGAGAAAGCTCCTCATTCTCCTCAGTTCATCGTCTTCTTGTATCCAAAAATCTGATGCGAGATTCCCCACGGTCCAACGAACCGCAGCTTCACCATGCTCTTCACCGAATCCCAACATGATAAAAATGTCAATGTGGTCTGCTTCCTCGACTTTCGTTTAGGTATAGCTTGCAAGCAGATTCGTCAATCCAGGAGCAAGACCGACACTGAGCACAATCGTGGATCCATTATGTTTCGCCTCCTGATCAAGCCCCTCCACACTTAAAAGAAACTCGTTTCTTGCTGTGATATCGACGTAGTGAATCCCTCTTTGAATACATGCTTCAACAAAACTCGTTTCCTTTTGATCCGCACACATCACCACCAACGCAATTTCGTCTAAGATACCTTCGGCTGAATTCTTATTGTGGATGTCCAACTCCAGTGGGAGAACCACCTGATCTAACTCAGCGGAAAATTGCTCCGCTTTTTTCAAGCTCCTTCCTGAAACAATCACTCGTCCGGGGAATTCGACCTCTA
>MGNI01000192.1:17164-20713 GCA_001795115.1 Chloroflexi bacterium RBG_16_48_8
AGTAATCCGTCTTGACTTATCGAGGTCATCTTATATACCTCTTCTCCAGGTGTTGATTCGGTGATCATAACCACCATTTACGCTTGCACCTGACGAGATGCAAATCAGGAGGCTCTTACAACCTATGCGTCTACCACCTCAATGATCGTCCCTCCCGGCATGGTCACCGTGACGTCGCCGGGATCATAGGGTACGACTGGAGCGAGCCATCGAAAGATCCATTTCGCATCCTTAGGAGGTGCATTGACGCACCCTCTCGATCTGGGCACGCCGAAATCGTTGTGCCAGAATGTCGAGTGGATGGCCACCCCATTCCCGACGAATAACGAGGTCCACCCCAGCCCGGGGAGGTCCCAACCACCCCCCGTGGTGCCGCTCACCATGTGCAGCGATATCAGCTTGCGCCAGACCGGGTGGGGGCCTCTAGGCGTTGACCACTCATCGGATGGGTTCCCCTCCACATCAAATTTCACACCTGTAGATACCCGACAGTAATACACTTCGCGATCCTGTTCAAAACATGAGAGACTCTGCCGCTGGATGTTTACCACTACACGTTTGTCTTCTACTTCCGCAGAAAGCGGTGATATCTCATTCTCCGTCAAGGGGCGGAATGCTGCTGCGTCTGCCCAGAGCTTATCTCCGAAGCCAAATTGCTCATTTACCCGGTACAAGAAGTTCCCCTCGCCATCTTCACGTACTTTATCCACCCACAGAATCTGGCTGTAATACAGTCGGGGGTTGGAGCTGTTAATCAGCCATGGGGCGCGCGCTGGCAGATTGTCGAGCACGACTTCCACCCAGGGTACGGTAACCTCGGCCCACATTCCAGGTCCTCTTAAGCTCTGCGGGATGGACTCAACCCGACGATTGGGAATGTCTTGAACCGGTTGTAGCGACGGGGCGTAGATGAAGCCATCGGCCGATTCCACCCATCGTTGGTTGATCCGGTTGGAATGAACTCCCACGACCTCTCGATACCAGGGGACGACCGCATCCTGCATTAGGAACTCCATGGTCTGACTGCCTGCATCAGGTCGGGTGTTCACTTCCACGCGCGGTACCACGACTCTGCCGAGACGCTCAGCTTGAGGGAAGTCATACATTGGGCTAGCCTTTACCCTAGTCGAGAGATACAGGCCTGCCAGATAGGTGCCTTTGAATTTCAGAAAATCGCGCCGGGAGAATTGTTTCATCCACTACACCCGCAGGTTTATTATTTACAGAGATTTTTCCTCCCATTAATTTATCAGGAAGCCTGGATCTGACAATGCGCTAAATGGCCCAATACGCAGGCAGCGAATCGCCCCAGGTGGAACGAACAAGCACAGATGAATCATGCTCCGCCAGTACATAAAGTCTCATGCAGGTATAGGCTTCATGAAAAGGTCATACCCATCAGGTAGCGGAAATCCGATCGACCATCAGGGGAAAGACAGGCCAAAATGCGCATCGAGTTTTCCACCTCTCTGCCTCTATAATGATCTCATTAGGGTGTTGTTAAGGTTGACTGTGCAGGCAGAATGATGATGAATCGGTTCTTACCTTTAGTCTTTGTCTTATCGATCGCGGTACTTGGGGGCTTGAGTCTATCTCCCGTCCGAGTGGAAGCCGGTGCGTTTCAAGCGAATTCTCAAGATGTCATCTGCCCAATCCGGCTAATGCTCCGCCACCCGGAACGCTGCTCTCAGATCGGACCCTGTATGAAAGCGCTTGAGTTCGGGCGACTTGGTTTGTATCCTGAGAAATCCCTGCCAACGATCCCTATCGATGCGTCCATGAGCTATATTCCGTTTGGCTATCTCCGTGCGAGTGGCGGGAGTGTATCGATCTACCCGACGGCCAAAGCCGCGCGTCAAAGAAGTAACGCCTCAGCCAAGATCAGTCCCGGCTTCGTGTTCCTCTCCTATGCCTACACCGAGAACCCCTTAGAGCCGGGCAATGTCTACCGATCCCAACAGGGTTTTGTCAGCAGCAATTCGGTCTCGCGGATAACGCTGTCCTACCTCAAGGGATTAGCCTTCTCTCGAACCCCGGACCGGCCATTCGGCTGGATCAACTCCGGTGGAAGCTGCCCGCAGCGAACGCCGGGAGGCGCAGTGGACTATGGTGACTGCTGCTTCATGCGCTACGAAGTGGTGCAGATCTATCTTGAACAGGTGGTTGACAGAGAGACTTGGTACCTGATCGGACCGGATGAATGACTCCAGGCACAATTCATCGCGAAGGTAGAGTCTGATACCCAGCGTCCCGAAGGCGTCGAGGGCACGCGCTGGATCTCAGTCAACCTCGATGAGCAGACGATCACGGCCTACGAAGACGGTCAGCTCGTTTACGCGACCGTGGTATCCACCGGTCGCTACGGGACCTGGACACAGCCGGGGACCTTTCAGGTTTGGGCAAAACTCGAGCGGGATAACATGACCGGCGGAGTCGATGAGGGCTTCTATTACCTGGAGGATGTCCCCTGGGTGCTGTATTTTGATCAAGCGCGTGCGTTACATGGTACCTATTGGCATAACCAATTTGGGACACCCAATTCGCGCGGCTGTGTCAACCTCTCCATTACAGACGCCCGTTGGTTTTTCGAATTCGCGCAAGAAGGAACATGGGTGCATGTGTGGGATCCCTCCGGGGAGACGCCCACCGATCCCGCTCTGTACGGAGCGGGCGGGGCATGACACACCGATCCGACCCACGGAAGCGCCAACAACAACGACAGCATCCCAGCAACCCACCGCAGGAACGCTCGTCTCCTGGTATCCTTACCTCATCGACTCACAGCGCATCATCGTGTTCGGTGAGCTATCCAGCTCCTAGCTTTTGGTCTGCGAATCGGTGAACAGGGGCGGCAAATCGATCAGCTGGTTGAAGTGTTATCCTTATTGGCGATCAAGCCACGCGACTTACGAGAAACAGATTTCAGAATGAGGTGATATGAGCGAGAAAGAGCTTCAGTTTGAGACCCTTGCCATTCATGCAGGACAGCCTCCCGACCTTGCCACGGGAGCCGTCATGGTGCCGATCTATCAAACCTCCACCTATCGGCAGGAGCAAGTGGGCAACACTCTCGGCTATGAGTATTCGCGCACGGGCAATCCCACCCGAAACGCCCTCGAGCTGTGCATTGCCGCCCTTGAAGGCGGGACGAATGGATTTGCCTTCGCATCCGGTATGGCTGCGATCGATACGGTCCTCCGGCTCCTCAAACCTGGCGACCACATCCTTGCCGGTGACGATCTCTATGGGGGAACATACCGGCTGTTTGAGCAGGTTTTTGCGCAGTATGGTCTCATTTTCTCCTACGCACCTACGACCGAGCCGGAGAGCTTTCTGAGTTCCCTTCGACTCGAAACTCGACTGATCTGGCTCGAAACCCCCACCAATCCTCTCATGAATATCTGTGATCTTGAGGCCATATGTAAGGGCGCCCAGGAACACGCCTCCAGACCCTGGGTTTGCGTGGACAACACCTTCGCGACCCCCTATTTGCAGCGACCGCTCAAACTTGGAGCCAACCTTGTGGTCCATTCGACGACGAAGTACCTG
>MGNI01000192.1:20756-22804 GCA_001795115.1 Chloroflexi bacterium RBG_16_48_8
CAGGCGCTTGGAGAGCAACTAGCCTTCCTCCAGAACGCTGTTGGAGCCGTGCCCGGTCCGATGGATTGTTTCCTGGTTCTGCGCGGCGTGAAAACTTTGGCCATCCGAATGGATCGGCATGCCGAGAACGCGCACCGGATCGCCGAATACCTGCAGGACCACCCCGCTGTCGAACGAGTTTACTATCCCGGCCTCCCCTCACACCCTCAACATGATTTGGCATCAAGACAAATGAAAAATGGGGGCGGGATGCTGTCATTCGTTCTGAAGGGGGATGTGCAGCGGGCGAAGCTTGTCGTTGAGAGGACGCGCCTGTTCACCCTGGCCGAATCGCTTGGCGGCGTCGAGTCCCTGATTGAGATCCCGTCCATGATGACCCACGCGTCAACAGCGGATTCCCCACTCGCCGTACCGCCTGCGCTCATCCGCCTCTCCGTCGGTCTGGAAGCGGCCTCGGATCTGATCCAAGATCTGTCTCAAGCGCTTGAAGGCGCAGACGGATCACTCATCGAATAGATGCGTCGCCTCAGCGTAATAACGCACACCCCTGCCGTTGACAAGCCGCCGAAACCACGCTTCTAAAGTGCTTTGCGACTCCGAGAGTGAAGCAGAGGCATGTAAGTGCTGAAGTGGATAATTCACTCACAGCTCTCGCAGCGATATGACAAAGCAAGTGATCCCAGCAGGCAGCCTCATTCCATCCTGCGACGTAGCCATCACTTCCTCAACCATGAAAGGTTCCATAACTAGCCAACCTGCCAGATCAGGGTAGAAGGTAGCCAGGACATCAGCCTCGGTCTCGCTGGCGCGCTCGATCTTCCCCGCGCGCGCAGGATGCGATCAAGGAATTCAGTCCTGCTTACTCGCTCTTTGACTCTATTATTTTCACTCTCCACACCAAAATGGGTTCCGCTCTGAAGCGAGAGTACCGCCAGGTGACTCCCCGGTGGCGTTTCCTCAATCTCACGTCCCTTCGTGTAGGGTGTTAATCTCAGTCCTAGCGTCCGCCTGACTTCTCTCGCCAGGTCGTCCGGCGAGCATCCTTCAATCACCTTCGCCCATGTGCCATGTGTGATTTCGTCGTCCATAGGATACAGAACCTGCACCAGCGCTTATGACAAGCCCAACGATCAGAGCGCCCCGTGCAGTTCACGCCATCGATGACGACGTACTCGCCTGCTGCCGCATCGTCCAAGGGCAACACAGCCGGATGATTTTAAAGCACACCCTCCTCCGCCAACGCGTTCATAAGTAATTGCATCCTCACAGCATCAACATGCTCGTGGGGCCGAAAGGATTGGATGGGCACAATCCGCAAAACCGGGAAGGGATGGGTTGCTCTTGTCATTCTGTCCTTCCCGAAGTTGTGAATTCAAGCGCATCGATCATCGTGACGATGCCAATTGGAACTTGACTATCACTGATTAAAACCAAGACCTTGGAGGTCAGTAATTCGGGTAGAACCTGGTCGAACGGCTCGTCTTGATGGACAACCTTGACGTCATCATCGATCAGATCGGCGATCGTCTCGTCCGGCGAGTGTTTATGTTGAGATGCGAGCAAGTGCTCGAGCAACTGGATCTCCGATACGATGCCAATCAGCTTACCGTTACCGTCTACGACGGGGAGTTGGGAGATGCCGTGCTCTCGCATCCTGCCGATCACATCCACCTGGCGATCCATTTCCGAGGCTGTGATCAAGGTCGGGGAACCGCGTAACCGGGCAACATCGATCGCCGTCGCCTTACTCTTTGGTGCTTCCAAGAAACCATGTTCCCGCATCCAATCGTCGTTGTACAGCTTGGTCAGGTACCGCGATCCGCTATCGGGGAAGATGATGACCATCAGCCGGTCCGGACCCAACCCACGCGCCACTTTCATGGCTCCAGCCAGAGCCGATCCAGACGAACCACCGCAGAACAACCCTTCCTCACGCACCAGGCGACGCGCCCAAGAGAATGACTCTGCGTCGTCCACCTGCACCACCTCATCCACCAGGCTCAGATCCAGCGTCGAAGGGATGAAGTCCTCGCCAATTCGCCAATGCC
>MGNI01000193.1:0-1379 GCA_001795115.1 Chloroflexi bacterium RBG_16_48_8
GGTTGCCACTTGTGATCGGTACGCCCCAGGTTTGCCCCTCGAGTTGAACCGCGGAGAGGGCGCCATCGACGTACTTGGTCTCGTCGACCAGATCATCGACGGGTTGGATCAGTTCGGCAGCGGTGAAAGGACCGGCATGATCGTTCACTGTCCATAGCAGATCGGGTGAAGCACCAGCAAGGGCAGCGGTTTGGAAGTCCTCTCGGAGTATCTCCGTTTCCTTGTTCACGACTTCGAAGGTTACGTTGGGATGCAGGGCGGTATATGCATCAGCCAACGATTGGACGTATTGAAAAGCGTCTTCCGCTTCACCTTCCTGAGTCCAGAGGACGAGTGCAAACTCTTCCATGACTTCAGGAGCTTCCGTTGGCTCTTCCGTAGGCTCCTCTATGGCCTCGGTCGGTTCTGCTATGGCTTCGGTCGGCTCAGCAGTCGGTGCTTTTGTCGCTTCTTCCGTGGCTTTTGCACAGGCTCCAAGGACCACTGCAGCGATAAGCAAAAGGCTTAGGAACACAAATAGCTTATGCTTTCTCATTCTTCTTCTCTCCTTGTTTTGCTAAATATATTTGCCAGTATTGGCCTTTTTGGACCGATTAAACCGAAGAATGGTTAATCGGCTATATGGAAGTTGCGCTAAATTCACCTCCTTAAGGATTTGTTATTCACGGGTTGTTGGATAAGCAGAAATCGTAGAGTAGTTGTAAGGAATCTTTTTTTTATTTTGTGATTATCAATTTATACCAGATTCTAACACGATATTCGAATATTTTAATCCTTCGACCGTGCTTCATCAATATCATTGATCGTTAAAAACGAGGAAGAATATCAACTTGCAGATGAGATCTTGTATGTATAGAATGAAACCTTTGGCTCGTTCCAACCCTTCAGCGCTGGAACGATTAGGAAACCTTGAACGGAATGAGGGAGAAGGATTGCAAAGGGCGAACGCTGACCATGCCCCACTTTTTAAGCACATCACATCCCCTGTCCTGATAACGAAGCCATAGGGTGAAGGGACGAAGGGAGGGGGTTAAAGTTAAGGAATAAGTACAGGTGTTTGAACTCCTTTTCGAATGTGAATTTCTGTTAGATTAACTTCCTCTTGAAGTTCCTCTATAATGGGCTATAGTATCGCCAATATCATTCTCATATACCCTCTTGAGCTTTCCACCGGTCTATCAAATGGTATGAGACTCATGGATGAAACTTGATGATAAACATAGTCATTGGCACCCTAAATACGCTCAACGGAGGACACCAATGAGGAAGAAGCTCAATAAACGCGTGATCTTAGCCATCATTGTAGTCTTGATTGCTGTGTCGATTATTGGCTACCTTCTCTTACGTGAAAAACCAGCAACGGAAGTGGTGGATATCAC
>MGNI01000193.1:1400-4361 GCA_001795115.1 Chloroflexi bacterium RBG_16_48_8
TTCCAAGCCGGAGATTACTATCTCATCGTCGAATTTCTGGATGATGACCTGGTCCATTTTGAGCTCTCACCTTTTGGGCCAGGACCGGAGGCAAACCAGCCAATTTTCACAACTCCTATGGTGTACAAAAAGGATTATGAAGGCTCCTCCGCATTGAAGCGTGATGTGAAGGGAAGCTTTGAAACCCCCGATCTTAGAATACAGGTGGATGAGGAGAGCCTGTGTATTACAGCGACGGATATCACCCGGGAACCAGAACTCAAGCTGAGCCAATTTTGTCCTTTTCAATTTGAGGAAGAATTCAGAGGTGTGACCTTTAGTCCCGAGACTTTTACCCATGCTTACGGCCTGGGACAGAAATTTATCACGCCAGGTTCACCCGATGGAGATTGGATCGGCCAGGCTCGTTATCCTGGGGATTATGGCAATGTTATGCAGGGTTTCAACAATGGGGCCGCAGGGAACACACAATTCCCGATCATCTATTTCACTGGGGAGGGCACGGAAAGTTATGCACTCTTTATGGATAATCAATATAAGCAATTCTGGTATTTCGAAAGGGAGCCCTGGAAAGCGGTGATGTATGGCGAAAAGATCCGATTTTATCTTATGACCGGTCCGGATTTGCAGGATCTGAGAAGCGACTATTTGGAACTGGTGGGCCATTCTCCTGTGCCCCCCAAGAAGATGTTTGGGCTGTGGGTATCGGAATATGGATTCGATAACTGGGAGGAATTGGAAAATAAATTGAGCACCCTGCGCGCCCATTATTTTCCCATCGATGGATTCGTCCTTGATCTGCAGTGGTTTGGGGGGATCACCGAAAATTCGGATGACACCCAGGAAGGATCGCTGACCTGGGATGAGACCAACTTCCCCGATCCGGAAGAGAAAATCGCCCGGCTACGGGATGAGGAAGGGATTGGACTGATGCTCATTGAGCAATCCTATGTGGGGAAGAATCTACCCGAGCATGAGGAACTCGAAGAGAAGGGTTATCTGGTTCGAGCTTGCGAAACTTGCGAAGCAACGTATCTCGGTGAGAATCCCTGGTGGGGGAAAGGGGGGATGCTCGATTGGACGAATGAAGAAGCCAGTGCTTTTTGGCACGATTGGAAGCGAGAACCTTTGATCGAAGATGGCATCATCGGTCACTGGACCGATCTCGGGGAGCCCGAGCTTTACGATCCAGATGCCTGGTATTGGGGGATCTCTGAGGATGGCACACAGTTGCACGCCCATACCGACGTTCACAACCTCTACAACTTCCTATGGAGTAGGAGCATTTACGATGGCTACCTACGAAATGGAGAGACACAACGACCTTTTGTCCTGTCCCGCTCCGGTGCGCCAGGCATCCAACGATTTGGCGCCGCACTATGGTCAGGGGACATCTCTGGTTTTCTCTCCAGTCTGGCGACCCACCTCAACGCCCAGATGCACATGTCGTTCTCGGGCATCGAATACTACGGTGCGGACATCGGCGGCTTTTGGCGGCAGGAGGTCGACACGGATGAGCTGTATACCCAATGGTTCGCGTATGGGATGCTGTTTGACATCCCGGGTCGACCACACACCTTCAATCTGGGCAACTGGACAGAGACTGCGCCGGATCGCATTGGCGATTTAGACAGCAATCTCCAGAATGTCCGCCTACGATATGCTTTAAGCCCTTATTTGTATTCCCTCGCCCATCGTGCTTATCTTTTTGCTGAACCTGTTTATCCTCCGCTTGTGTATTACTATCAGGATGATCCAGAGGTGAGGGAGATGGGGGGCGAGAAGCTCATTGGGCGCGATCTACTGGTTGGCGTCGTAGCGAATGAGGGAGAGATGGAGAGGGACGTTTATTTGCCAGAAGGTTTGTGGGTAGATTTCCATACCGGCGAGTGGATCGAGAGCACGGGTGAGTGGTTTGGACCCTTCTTGGAATATCCTGGTGGCAATTTTACATTGCCTATTTTCGCTCGAGCGGGTGGGATCATCCCTATGATGTACGTCGATGAGCAGACCATGAATGTCATGGGAAAGCGGCTGGATGGCACCACAAGGGACGAGTTGATTGTAAGGGTTTTTGCTGACAATGCCGCGAGTTCCTTCACCTTGTATGAAGATGATGGCGTGAGTATAGCCTACCAGGATGGAGAGGTGCGTAGGATGGAGATCGGGCAGCAACAGCAGGGGAACGAGGTGACCATAACGATTTCAGCTGCTCAAGGGACGTACGGTGGTGCATCCGATCGAAGGGATAATGTGATCAAGTTGTATGCCAATCTACACGGAGCACCCGAGGGTGTAACCTTGAATGGAACCACGCTGACTCGATACGATCGTAGGGAGGCTTGGGAGGAGGCTGAGAGCGGTTGGATGGTCGGAGAGGACCAAGCTGTACTCGCTAAGACAGGCGAAATGGACGTAAGCGAAGCCAAGGAATTCACCTTCTGCTTCTCTGATGATCGTACCGAACAGGAAGATCTACAATCCTTGCCCATCACATGGCCGACCGATGGTTGGCAAAGCATCTCCCCTGAGCAAGTAGGCGTGGATTCTGATCTCCTGGCTGATGCACTGGACTACATCCAAAGGAAGGACATCCCTTTACACCGTGTAGTCGTTGGACGAAATGGATTCTTGGTCCTGGATGCGCCCATCTATAGAGTCACCCAGGGGCGTAGTTCCGATCAGCTTTCCATCACGACAACCGTGATCAGCATGCTTGTTGGCATCGCCATCGATCAGGGCTTCATCGAAGGTGTAGACCAACCCGTCCTGGATTTCTTCCCCAATCGAGTGATTGATAATCTTGATGAGGATAAGGAGGCGATGACGATTGAGGATCTTCTCACCATGCGCTCGGGTTTGGATTGCTCTTCTCCAGAAATAAACAATCAGATGAGGGAGAGCGCAGATTGGGTGCAGTTCACGCTCGATCTGCCAATGGAGGCTGCCCCAGGAACGGCG
>MGNI01000193.1:4424-5352 GCA_001795115.1 Chloroflexi bacterium RBG_16_48_8
GAAGCAACGGGTGTGTCCGCTTTCGATTTCGCTCAAGAAACGCTATTCGAGCCCATGAGCATCACAGAGGCGAACTGGATCGCAGACCCAAATGGAATAAGTTTGGGATGGCAAGGTTTGCAAATGAGCCCCGAGGATACAGCTAAATTGGGACACTTGTACATGAATAGCGGAAACTGGGATGGGAATCAACTGATCTCCTCAGGCTGGGTGGATGCGTCTACCCGTGAACAAGTGAGAGTGGACGAAGTTGGATATGGTTACCATTGGTAGATCCTCTCACCCGATGCTTACATCGCCTCGGAGGATCAAGGACAGTGGATGGTGGTCGTTCCGGATCAAGGACTTGTGGTCGTTTTTACCGCCGGGCATCAGCAGGATCCATTCGATGTCAAGCTCATCATGCAATCCTTCTTCTTTGAAGCTGCATCCCCCTACGTTTTGCCGGACCATCCCGAGGGGGTGACGAGGCTAAATGACAAGGTCCTGGCTGTTGGTGAGGCTCCTGAGCCCGAGCCAGTGCCAGCGCTTCCGGAAATCGCGCTCACGATCTCTGGGAAAACCTTTGAGATGTTGGAGATGGAGAATCAGTTAGGTTGGAAGGAAGTAAAGCTGACATTCCCAGGTGGTTCGGAGGCGTCCTTCTTTCTGGTCGCTGAAGGGCTGGAGATCGAATTTCCCGTCGGCTTGGATGGCCTTTTCCGGATCCCATCAGAGGAGAGCGGATTTCCTGAAGAATTCTTGGTCGCCATGCGGGGGTGGTGGGAAACAGAGAATATCTTCCAATTGGAATATGATGTCGTTTATGGCATGGAGCGTAACATCCTGCTGTTCGTCTTTGAGGGAGATCTGCTTGAGGTTCAGGTAATAACCCCTCAGGGAAGCATTACCCTTGCGAAGGGAGTTATTCGGGAATAGGGTTACGGGC
>MGNI01000194.1:0-75 GCA_001795115.1 Chloroflexi bacterium RBG_16_48_8
TGCGGCAGCGTTTACCAAAGGCGATCGAAGTGTATTGGCTGCCTTGATCGGAATGGTGGATCATCTGGACTGGAC
>MGNI01000194.1:93-174 GCA_001795115.1 Chloroflexi bacterium RBG_16_48_8
TTTCGAGGGCATCGAGCACCAGCTCGGTGCGCAGGTGGCTGGCCATAGACCAACCCACCACCCGTCGGCTCCAGGCATCCA
>MGNI01000194.1:369-655 GCA_001795115.1 Chloroflexi bacterium RBG_16_48_8
GCTACGCGCTTGCGACCTACATGCACTCCCTCATCGTGGAGTTCGGCGTGGATGTGCGGCGATCCATAAGTGCCTCGCGATCGAAGGAGGATCCAACGAATGCGGTCCCTCAATATCGTATCTTCCCTGGATCGCTGGGAAGGTCCGCGTTTCAGCCACGCATAGTATCCGCTGGTGGAGACATCCAGCAGTTGGCACATCGTGGCCACAGGATAGGTTGCCTGATTTGCTTTCACGAACTCGAAGATTCGGGCGGTATCGAGCCGGTCTCCCGTGCGAACCAGGC
>MGNI01000194.1:755-1247 GCA_001795115.1 Chloroflexi bacterium RBG_16_48_8
TAAATCAGCTTGTTTGACCCAGCTACGGATCGTCACTCCCGTGGGCTCAAACTCACGGGCAAGATCCTCCGGGCTGCGTCCCGCGCGGACAAGCTCGACAATCTGTCGCCGATATTTCGGCGGGTATGATGGATGTGTTCTCGGCATTGCGGACTCCTTTCTCATAAGTCTAAAGGTGTCCACATTACTGGGTCAACTCCACTAGGTTGTTAGAATATTTTTATGAGAGAACAAAAAGCCGCCCGAGATACACTAATCATCTAGTGATATTTGAGGTCTCTGCTGCTATCAATCCTCACATACAATATCGCTGCCATCACCGATTTGATGACCCTTTATTTCTCTGGTCGATGGTTCTGGATGGTGGATGTTCTTGATGCTTAAAGCCGCTACCTGGTGCACTGTGAAGTGCTGCTGACGGCCAGAGCCGGTGTGGTACAGTTGGCGGCACAGCGTGCACTGGATACGCTCGATGGGAGAACTCGTATCGAT
>MGNI01000194.1:1274-4339 GCA_001795115.1 Chloroflexi bacterium RBG_16_48_8
GGTTCACAATTCCTATCTCGGGAATGGCGAGAATTTGTGCGGGGGGCTGAAATGACGGATTTGAGGACCATGACTCATCACCCCCAATCAAATGGCATTGATGAGCGTTTTCACCACACCTTCCGGGAAGAGGTTTCATTGGATCCAGAAGATCATCTATACCTGGTGCGGAATCAGATTGGTCGATTTCGAGAGTACTACAATTTCCATAGACCACACTCGGCGTTGAGGTATCTGTGTCCCATTGATTACTATCGTGGAGATCCAGAAGCTCGACTTGTGGAAAGACAGATAAAGCTGGAGGATGCAGCCGAGGCAAGGAAGCTGTATTGGATTTCAAGATGGGAAAAGAGGCAGCCAGAGATTCAGTTAATCGACAAGCCATTTTATCTCATTTCGTAATAGGCAATACAATCACATCATCTGATAGCACTTCAGCTCCTGGTGTACCCTCAAATGCTCCAGAGACAGATCGTTTCAGACTTTCAAGGAATTTTCCTCTCGTTCCAACGCTCCTGCGTTGGAATGGGGAATAGGTATGTCCATCGATAGGCAAGTGACTGAGGGAAGAGAGAAGATAATTGATAAGGTAACAACTCGGGAGCGCCGTAAAATATCATTCGAAGCAGTCAAGGAGTGAGGATGATATGAGGATTTTGGAAATCTTAGAAGATTATTCTATCTTGGATTCATGTTATTTCGATTCCGTACACCTTATTTTCTTTGTTAAAATCTACAACCAATTCAAGACCGTTGATAGTTTCGAAAACCTCCGATGACAATCGATCATCAACCTTCTCAGTAAAGCGGATATAAAGAGAATGATCTGCAGGTACATCCATTTGCCATCGCTTGAAATAGTCGGGATGTTCCTTAATAATTGATATAAGTTCCGATAAGAGAATCCTTGCCATAATAAACCTTCCTTTCTAGATATTTTTAAACGCAATAAGCTAGATTCACTAATAGAATTTCAACTATGGAAGTAGTATCCATCTAGGTAATCCTTCAAAAATGACGTTAGGATTAAATCGAGTTCGCCTCATTACAGTAGTGACTAACCCAGTATATGGGTTGGTTGCAACATTTAAAGTTCTCCCGCTTGCAAATCCACCTTCTAAGGTATAGGTTATTGTGCCATGAGCGCGATCGAAATAACTTGTTCCAACTTCGATCGCTTTATTTACCATGGCTCTTGTAATCCCACGTTCTGCCATCATATCATATGCATGGTTGCTTATAGGATTTCTTACTACAAGGTTAGTGTTTGCTTGAGAAGATGCATATGTTGTGTTTCTGGTTGAAGCTTGGTTTGGTTGGAGAAATTGACGAAGCTTATAACCTATTCCCCCAGCAAACATCCCAATAATCCCACCCGAAATTGCGGCTGAGACAATTCTTTCTCCAAGGTCCTTTCCAAGTAAGAAATTCGTAGTGATTTGACCTGCGACGGAGGCTGCTGAGCCAGATAAACCGCCAAGACCAATTGCAAGGCCAAAGGTCATATTTACTGTTAATCTAAATTTCAACATGAGCGCAGGTATTGCGGCATGGACTGCCCAACCAACGGCGCCAGCGATCACTCCCGAAATTTGCCCAACCAAGACAGATTGCCAGAAACAAGCCGAACTGAGCATGTCTCCAAGGCTTTGACCTTGGTGGGTCAAGGCATAACCAACACCACCCATAATTCCACCAATGATCACACCTGCAGCCATGGCAGTAAGTATGACAGGGATAATTTCCCCACTCGGATCCACCAAATTGATCGGGTTGTTGAGCGCATATTGGTAGGGATGCAGGGTGGAAGGAAGTGAGAGCACTCCTGGGAAGGGGTCTTTGGTGATGAAGCGGCCTGTAGATGGATCATAGTAGCGCGCACGTAAGAAGACCAAGCCTGCGATCTCATCCTGCTCGCCCGTGAAGCCGAAGTCGCTGGAACCGTCCCCATAGGCTTTAAACGGGGCGCCGAAGGGTTTGTATGACTGTGAGAGGGTGATGGAGGCGGTTGAATCCGATAATTGTCGTGCGCTGCCAAGGGCATCCGAGAGGGGATACTGCCAACCTCCAGCGCCGGATTCTCCTATACGACCGAGCAACCCGTAAAGATAGGAATCCGTTCCATCGCCAAGGACTTGTGTGAGACCTGCTGCAATGTCTAAGGAGTAGGTCGTAGTCGCACTATCCTTGCTCTGCTGGTAGCGGTTGCCCAAACCATCATAGGCGAAGGAGTAAGTTGAGGAACCATCGAAGACGGAGGTAAGACGATCGGCATGGTCATACGTGAAGGTCCGCTCACCATCGCTCAACAAATTACCGGCTGGGTCCCAGCTGTAGGCGACGCCATCCACCTCCGTGATACGGTGTCCGGCATCATAGGTGTAGGTATTCGTACCTTCGTAGGTTTCCTGCCTGAGACGGTTGCCCGCAGCATCATAGGCGTAATGGAAGAATTCGCCAGTGCTATAGTCGGCTGCGGTCAAGCGGTAAAGGGGATCGTAGGTGTAGTCGATGGTAAGGTAAGGACTTCCCTCACTGACAACAGAAGCCTTAGGGAAGTAGAGGATGAAGGGGAATTCCTCTGTATCGGGTACAGGTCTTTGTATGCGCTCTACCACCTGAATGCGGTTACCTTGCTTATCATAGCTATAAGCATAAGAGGCGAGCGTACGGGCGTTCAATTTATGCGTCAGCGTTTCAAGATTTCCTGCAGCATCCCATGTGTAACCGGATTCCACACCATTCGGCAGGAAGGCTTTTTTCAGTTGTCCGGCTTTGTCATAGGAATAGCTCGTGGTCCCACCATCCCAATCCTGGACGTGGTTCAACCTTTGGGCAGCATCATAGGTGTAGGTGACGGTTTTGCCATCGGCGTAGGTCAGTCCAGTGCGATTCCCAATGTCATTGTAAGCATAGTCGATAACACCGCTGAAGGGATCGTTGATGGAGAGCGGGCGGTAAAGGCCGTCATAATCCCAGGTTGTGGTCCCCAAACCATCCACCATGGAAAACAGATTCCCAATCTCATCGTAAGTGAACCGGACATCTGGGTCCGGATCGTCGTA
>MGNI01000194.1:4350-5047 GCA_001795115.1 Chloroflexi bacterium RBG_16_48_8
TCATAGCTGTAATGGATGATGTTCAAGTTGGGGTCAATCTGGCCAATCAGGTTTCCCAAAGCATCGTATACATAACCCGTGATCCCCCCCATAGGCGTCAGCTCAGAGCGGAGCCTATTGAGGTCGTCGTAAAAGTAGGTCCATTCGCCAGCATTAGCATCCCGGACCAGGATCATGTTCCCAACTGTGTCATAGACAAAGGAGGTCGTGACATTGGTCTCCTGATCCTGGGGTACACCAGGTCGATCGTTCTGGATGACATCAGTAAGTCGAGAGAGCGCATCGTACTGATACTGCGTGACGATGCCTTCGGCGTCGGTCATAGAGATCAGGTTACCAAGGGTGTCATAGCCATAGGACGTCACGAAACCCAGAGGAATGGTGATGGTTTCCAATCGGTTGAGTTCATCAAAGGTATAGAAAGTTGTTGAGCCGAGTGGATCCTTCCAGGAAAGGAGGTTGCCAACAGGATCATAAGACCACTGCTGGATGATATCCAGGGCAGGGTTGATGCTCCCTGTATAGGGAGAACATGCGTCGCTGACGGATGGGTTAGTGATGGATTTAAAAGGCAAATTGCGTTGATCGTAGCAGGCACGTATCGTTATCCCCGAGGCATCTTCGACGGAAATCAAGTTTCCCACTGCGTCATAGCTGTAATAGGTGGGCACATTCCGATCAGGATGTTCTGGATCAA
>MGNI01000194.1:5058-6715 GCA_001795115.1 Chloroflexi bacterium RBG_16_48_8
GAACTGTCCCAATCGGTCAGGTTTTGGACGATCAAGATAGGGCGGTCAAGGGAATCGAAATAAGTGCGTGTGATCTTACCCAAAGGATCGATGAGAGCAATTTGATTTCCGGTGACGTCATATTGGAACGCCGTAGTTACGTTATATTCTGAGTCAGGATTTATGGCTGGCACATAGTTCCTGGTCATGCTGATGAGTCGATTGGCATCATCATACTGATAGTAATCAACCTTCCCGTCGGTATCGATCAAAAATTCAAGATTTCCTACTTCATCGTATACGTACTGTGTGAGGATATTGTATTCGCCATCTTCCGCAATCGTCTTCCCTTCGACGTAGTTCTCCATGACCTCCGCGATGCGCCCTGCATCGTCGTACATGTAGATGGTTACTACGCCTTGAGGATCGATGGTTTCTGTGAGCCAACCCAAGGCGTTGTATTGATAGGTCCAAGCGTTACCCAACGCATTGATGAGTTCAGCTTGATCGCCATATTCATTGTAGGTATAGTCGGTCGTATTAAGGTTTGGGTCTGTGATGCGTTTCAAGAGGCCGGGGGGTTGTGGAGCATCGATTTCTGTCGTATAGGTGAAGGAAGTGGTATATCCAAGGGCGTCAGCGACATTTTGAAGGAGAGGACCCTCATAGTTGAAATCCGTTGTTCGTAATAATGGATCCGTGACCTGTTCCAATCGGTTGGTGGCGTTATAATCCATGGTCGTCTCGAACCCGGCTGCATCGACCGTATGCTCTAGATTGTGTCCATTGTCGCTCCACTCCAAGTAGGATGTGTGACCCAAGGTGTCCGTCAGGGAGGCGAGACGGAAACTGGAATCATAGGTCCGCTCTGTCACGCCCCCTTGGGCATCGATCTCCTGGATCAACACACCGTTGTCGGCATCGTAGATGTGTTTTGTGACATTGCCCAACGCATCCGCCATTGTGGTGACGCCATCCGCCCCATAGGAAAGTTCGACTGTTCTATTGTCCATTCCATCGAACTGCTGAACGACTCTGCTCTGTTCGTCATAAACAAGCCTGAGTTGATCCACGAAGTGGGGGTCTGTTATTTTCAAGATGCGATGAGCCTCATCATAAGTGTAGGACCAGGTTTCTCCTAGGGCATCTTCCATGGATAGGAGGTCCCCATTGGTATCGTAGGAAAACGTGACATGCCGATTGGTATGGTCGGAAACCTCAAGGATGTGACCCTCCTCATCATAGTTGAAGTGCAGGAAGCGGTCGCCTGCGCCATCCTGCACGTCGCTCAATCTCCCATCCACGTTGTAAACATAGTGAAAGCTGTTCCCAACCGCATTGGTCCATGTGAGCAATTTGCCCTCTTCATCGAAGGTGTAGGTTTGCTGAGCGCGATCGGTCAGGATAAAGCGCGCTGGAGGTCCTTTTTGGTACGTCAGGTTAGCAAGGACTCCGGGGAAAGGGGAATAGGTCCCATTGCCAACAATCTGAAACCGATACAAGTTGG
The DNA here is from genome assembly GCA_001795115.1 of Chloroflexi bacterium RBG_16_48_8. Classification (GTDB taxonomy): domain Bacteria; phylum Chloroflexota; class Anaerolineae; order Anaerolineales; family E44-bin32; genus MGNI01. Next base: position 6,545 of record MGNI01000194.1, read on the forward strand.
CTGTGTGGGCTTTGAACCAGACGGCATATTCTTCGCCACCAGGATCGTCTGGGAAGATCAGGCGTGTGTCGTGATTATGTGCCCACCCTGGTCCCAGGGAGGTTGTGTAAGTTTCTACAGCAAGGGAAGAATATGTCCGTTGAAAAACGAGGGGTCCAGCAGAGGTATTGA
>MGNI01000195.1:0-12316 GCA_001795115.1 Chloroflexi bacterium RBG_16_48_8
ATGGCACACTTAAAAGAAATGCATAGGGCGATTTACAGGTCAGTGTACCATCCACCTTCCCTTGTGGGGTATAACATCGAGTGGGCTGACTCTGATCAGGTTCTAAGGCTTCTATATCGCTGCTTAAAACCACGTTGAGAAATTGCCTGACTTTTTCACCGCGAAGTTCATAAACGATCCAATCCCCCTCTCGTTTTGGCTTGTCATCGATATAGTAGAAGTGTGGATAATCATGGTCGGTGGGAACGAAATCTATCCCAGCCGATTCTGCTAATTCACGCACACGAAGCTTAGCATTTTCAAGAACGGTGAAATCAACCTTAGCGCGTTTATTCAACCCGGAATGAGACTTCAACGGGTAGGGCGTGGTAGCCAGGAGAACTTCAGCGATGATATCTGCCAACGCAGTCGTTTCCTTTTTCTTGAACCCTCGCTGCGTAATCCAAGATGTACCCATGCGAATGCCGGAAGCGTCCATTGCAGAGGTGTCCCCGGGGATGGTGTTTCGGTTCACAACGATCCCAGCCAGATCAAGAATACGGGCTGCCATATCCCCAGAGAGAGTTGTTCCATCTGAGCCAGTCACATACTTGCAATCCAAGTTCATAAGATGGGTATCCGTTCCTCCGAAGGCAATGGGAAAGCCGCGTTCTTCAAGCCGCGCAGTCAATGTTGCACAATTCCGGATGACCTGATGTTGAAGCGCACTGAACTGCTTCGTCTTGGCCAACTTAAAAGTAAGGGCTAAGGCTGCGATGACATTGATATGAGGTCCACCCTGTTCGCCCGGGAAAACGGCATGGTCAATCCTTCGAGATATAACGTGGTCATCGGTGATGATGATAGCCCCCCTTGGGCCATTGAGGGTTTTATGAGTTGTTGAGGTTATCACGTGTGCGTGACCAACAGGAGAGGGATATGCACCGGCAACGACCATTCCTGCCACATGAGCGATATCCGCCAGGAGATAGGCTCCTACCGAATCTGCGATCGCCCGGAAACGAGCCCAATCGGCTGACCAAGGGTAAGACGAAAATCCAGCGATAATCATCTTGGGTTTATGTTCATAGGCAAGATCTTGAATGGTCTGGTAATTGAGCCGTTGGGTCTTCGGATCTACGTTGTAATGAACAATGTTGTACACCTTACCCGAACGGTTCACCGGCGCTCCATGGGATAGATGCCCTCCGTGGAGCAGACTCATACTCATGACCGTCTGATCAGGAGGAACCAGGGCATGATAGACGGCATTGTTAGCTGGTGAGCCAGACAAAGCCTGTACATTGACATATAAGTCATCTGCAGTGAGCCCATTAGCCGCAAATGCCTCTGCACACCGGCGTCTGGCTAATGCTTCAATAGCATCGGCATATTCCACTCCTTTGTAGTAGCGTGGATCGGAATAGCGTCTGTAATGGGCTAAGCGAGTCTCATAATCTAAAATGTCTTCTTCAGATAACCAGCGAGTATCCTCATCTGGATAACCTTCGGCGTAAAGATTCTGGAAAGAAGAATCCAGGGCATCCCGAACAGCAAGTGGCGATGTGCTTTCACTCGCGATCAGGATCAATTTTCGGTATTGTCGCTCGGATTCTAACTGGGTGAGTTCATATACATCTGGGTCCAATTCAGCAAGTGTGCCTCGGAAAAGAGCATCAGACATGGATACCTCCGCTTTAAAGTTAGATGATCTGGAAAAATTGTTTCATAGCTGAAGCAAGACATCCATAACGGTCATGTACATTCATTACTCAAGACCTGGGGGATCCAGCATAAAGCAGCCATATATCCTTTCCATGCAGTAAGCTTCCAAGTTGCTGGTCTAGTGAGGAAAAAGTTGCAGATTTCACCTCCTCGCAGACCTTTCATTTGAGATGTGCCCCTGCAAGGGATGACTGGATTAAGATGCACCCCCTCCTGAGAAAGTCATCGAGGCAATTCTAAGAGCGTGCTTAAGATGTGTCAAGCTGACTTCCTTTTAGGTATCTCCTTTTAACTGTCATTTGGACTTTTCATTGAGAGATGGATAACAGCAGGGTAAGAGATCGGGAATTTCAACCGTTAAACTTCACCAATCTGGAATTTCTCCCCCTTGGTAGACCCACAAATCGAAGAAAGCACTCAGATCACATCCACATACAACTTCGGCAGTCCCTTGAAAATCCCGCGAATTGACAAACTGATATCGATTCTTTTCGTAGTAAATACTCAGGAAATCAAAAAAAGTCTCATCCCCCATCTCATCTCTCAACGCATCATAGAAAACGGCTCCTTTAAAATAAACTACCGTATAGTAATCCCCACTTGATCTGTAATCGGCAATTCCAAGCCCAATGGGTGCATTCTTATTCTCGGGATTAGAAACCCAGGATCGGTACTGATTTAACTGACCATCTGCGCGTTCCTTCCCTACAGCATTTTCATAACAAAGCACCTGCCAATAGGTCGCGGCTGCTTCATCCAACCACGGTTCATGAAGCTGGTCGTTGCCGATCAATCCATAAAACCACTGATGGGCGATTTCGTGGACCGTTGTGTCTATAAAATAATCGTTATCCAGTGAACAGATATAGATCAATCCGGGATATTCAATCCCCCCAAATGCACAAGGAGTATCAACAATATCTAATTCAACATAAGGATAAGGACCAACGAGATCATTCATGAATTCCATTTGCATCGTGGTCGCATTCGACAATCGCTCTCCGCTTGCAATATGCTCTGGTAACACCCACACATTCAATTGGATGTCATCAACCATTCGACTGATCTTATGCAAAGGACCTACCGCGAAAGCAAAATCCCTCATTGGCCCCGTAACATAACTGACCCTGATTTGTTGATTGTCAATGGATCGCTTCTCGACTTCGACGCCTGAGGCAATAATCTCATATTCCTCCGAAGCTGTTATGGCAACCTGGTAGTAGGCAACATCTGAATTGGTTGTGTCACCTCCCTCCGGAGGGATTTCGGTCTGCCACATACCATCGATGAACCGTGGGATGAGGGGATAGAACGTGGGCGCCATAAGGACACCATAGGTAACCCCAAACCGTTTGCGTTGATTTACAATAGAGCCTTCGCTTGTAATCTCAAAAGGCAAGCTAATCTCAAGCTTCTCACCAGGTTGAACTTCCTTAGCCAACGGAACCCGTAGAACCACTCCTCCAGACTCAATATAAGAATCAACCAATTGCCTATCCACTTGTACAGGCCCTGCAACCATGTCGGCATTGTATTGCTGATCATTTGGCCAAAGCATCAGGACAAGCTCATTCAGAGGAGACTCCTGAGAATGGGTATAGGAGATACGAACGCCTCCTTCGATCAATGCCCTAACATGGGAAGGATCAAGGGTCACCTTGATATCCATCTCATAGAAAGTCAGATCCTGCTGATTATCAAGATCTCCCACAAATTCTGGTTGGAGACCTTTCGCCTGGAGTTGATAAGTCTCATCTTCCACTTCGGAGGTGAGCTCCGGGGTTGGATCCTGGTTCCGTTGACCGCCAGCCTCTGCAGTAGGTTCGGAGGTAGCATCTACCTCCGTTTGGAGGTTGAATGGACTTTCCTCTGAGGCAGTTGGTGTGGAAGTGGGTTGGATTGCAATGAGGTAACTATCACACCCCGCTACAAGAAAAACCAGGAAGCACAAAGTAACTTTGAGGCGCATCATCCTGCTCTATCAAAACCTGACTCACCTGAAAAAAGAGGCGCCTGGATGAATGCCCTGTGGGCGGAACAGGACTCGAACCTGCGACCTCTTCTGTGTAAGAGAAGCGCTCTAACCAACTGAGCTATCCGCCCCTTTTGCATTATAGTCTTTGCTGGATGGACCGTCAACGGAGACAGGACGCATTCCATGAATGGTTTCATGATCAACTCCCAGGGAGAGGATAGTGGTGATCAGTAGCGCTTCCGATTCATCCCGGTTTCTACCACCTTACCGAAGGAAGGGCAATCATTATTTCAGAACAGACTCTCATAGGCCCGTTGCCTGAGGATTGTGCCTATGCTATAGTTCCACGGTCGTGGATGATTGTGAGATTTTCTTGGATTGTATCGGTTTAATAAAGGTTGAGTTCATCTGATGAAGTCTTATGTGGAGCGAATTCGGGAAGCCCGAACAGAATTGTCACCAAGCTTCGAAAAACTAGCTGATTTCCTACTCGACTCTTATGCTCATGCCGCTCTCCTTACCGCCACCGAGATTGGGCATAGTCTCGATATTGATACCGCAACTGTCGTACGTTTTGCCCAATTTTTAGGGTATAAAGGCTACCCGGAATTACAACGGGAGATCCGAAATAAACTCCGGAAAGAATTGCTTGAACAAGAATATACAGAGCCAGATTCCTCTGCCGAAGCAGTGGAAGTGGCACTCAAGGAACTAGCGCATGGTATCGACCTGACCCGGCGGAGCTTCTCGGTTGAACACGCTGAAGCCCTGATATCTGCCCTTGACGAGGCCCAGCGGGTGATACTCCTTGCTGAAGGGCTGGCATTAGCGCCAGCACAAAATCTGGCCGCTTGGCTTGAGGCTGCCGGATACAACATCCACCTGGCTGGTGGGAGTATATCCGATCTGGCGCGAGCACTTACTGGCGCCCGAAGAGGTGACATGGTTGTGGTGATTGAAGTCGACGATCAAAATCCCCACCTTTACGGGGCAATTGCGGAAGCCAAAGCTGCCGGGATCAGTACAGGAGCCTTGGTCTCTGCGCCATCCTCCCCGGCTGCTTCCCATGCCGATTATGTTTTGGCTGCCTACAGAACACCTCTGGCCGGAGCTGGACAAATCCTGGTAGAAGCACTAATCTTTGCCTTCATGCGAATGCTAACCTACGCTCGACCAGGTCGCTTTGAAAATAACTCAACACGTATCGCACAACTAAAGAAGAAACTGTTGAATACTAATGGACAAGAATAAGCGTCCCTTCTTTACAAGTTCCCTTATGAATTCAACCATGGTACATCCGTCTTTATAGAAGCCAACAATGTCTTGGATCGCGCTGGGCGTTTTATTCATCCTTATCCTGCTGCTGTTCTGGGAATTGCGGGTATGTGAAGGAGCTCATCTTGGTCCTCGGTTTGTTGTATGGCTCTATGACCTGACCGCATCTCGCTATGACCAGATTAAAGGCTTCGATTTTGACTGGGAAAAACGCTTTCTGGGTGAGCCCATCGCCGACATGTTTTCAGCTTTTCCGGATGCGCGCCTGCTCGATGTCGGGGCTGGAACGGGCAGGTTGTCGCGAACCCTTTTCTCCAATCGGAACATCAATGGCTTGGTCGTTAACCTGGAACCTTCGAAATCCATGCTATCCATCGGGTCTCAATTGACCCGATCTGTTCAAATGCCTTGGATACGAGCCTATGCTGTCCCACTGCCTTTTCAATCCAGCAGTTTCGATATTGTGGCCAGTCTTGAAGTTCTTGAGTTCACACCTGATCCACGCGCGACCCTGTCGGAACTCGTTCGCGTTCTCCATCCCGGTGGCTGGCTGCTGATCACAAATCGGATCGGCTGGGAAGCTCCCTGGATGATAGGCCACTCTTTCCAACGCAAAGCCTTTCCCTCTGTATTGGAACAAGTCGGATTACGGGATATTACTGTATATCCATGGCAAATGGATTATGATTTAGCCTGGGCACGTAAACCTTACAAAATAGAAGAATCAATTGGAGGTTGATGATGCGTATCGTACGCTTCCAAAGAGAACCCACGGATCCACCTTCCTGGGGTTGGGTCAAAGAAGATCGTATAGGCGTGATCGAAGAATCGCCCTTTGAACCTTTCCGCAGACAAGAGGCGCTCCTTTTGATGGATAAGGTAAGGTTACTGGCGCCTGTCACACCAGGTAAAATCGTTTGCGTTGGTTGGAACTACCTGGTTCACGCCGATGAACTCAATGCTGAAGTTCCCAAAGTTCCTCTGTTGTTTTTAAAACCTCCCAGTTCAGTGATAGGACCAGGGCAAGCCATTCGGCTGCCCCCACAATCCAATCAAGTCGAACATGAGGGTGAACTTGTTGTGATCATTGGACGTCAGGGTCGATGGGTCAGCCCAGATGAATCCACGCAGCTGATATTGGGATATTCCATAGCAAATGATGTCACCGCGCGCGATCTCCAGCGAAGTGATGACCAATGGACGCGTGCAAAAGGTTTTGATACATTTTGTCCATTGGGTCCATGGATAGAAACTGAACTGGATACATCTGATACCCTGGTCAAATGCTCGGTAAATGGTCAGCTTCGGCAGATGGCATCTACACGGGATATGATCTTTCCTGTGCGAGAGCTGATCGCATTTATATCCTCCATTATGACACTGGAGCCAGGCGACATCATCCTTACGGGGACACCAGCTGGTGTGGGCAAGCTTAACCCTGGAGATGAAGTAACCGTGGAAATTGAAGGGATCGGTTCGTTAACAAATCCAGTACGTGAGGATGCTCACAGTAAATAATCACAACTTTACATCGCAATGGAGGTTTTTAATGGGCTTAAAACCTGATCACTGGATCATACGCATGGCACGTGAGAAACAAATGATTAAACCTTTCAGCGAGGAGCAGGTACGAGATGGAGTTATCTCCTATGGGGTTTCATCCTATGGTTATGATCTCCGTGTTGCGGACGAATTCAAGATTTTCACAAACGTTTTCTCCGCTGTAGTGGATCCCAAGAAATTTGATCATGCTTCCATGGTTGATTTTCAAGGTGATGTTTGTGTCATACCCCCCAACTCCTTCGCTCTGGCTCGATCGGTCGAGTACTTTCGTATCCCCAGGGATGTCCTCACGATATGCGTTGGGAAGTCAACCTATGCTCGTTGTGGGATTATCGTCAACGTAACTCCTTTTGAGCCAGAGTGGGAAGGTTATGTCACCCTGGAAATCTCCAATACCACCCCCTTGCCGGCACGTATCTATGCCAATGAAGGAATCGCACAGGTGCTTTTCTTCCAGGCAGATGAGGAGTGCAATATCTCCTACGCCGACAAGAAAGGCAAATACCAGAAACAACAAATGATCGAACTGCCTCGACTTTAGAAATCTCGGGGATGATTGTCGATCGTGCATTCTTGCTTCTCTCTTATGACCCATGTTCTGAGAGAGAAGCCCTTTCTCTATCCCCCATCCTAATGGCTTTTCGCTGCTTTGCTTGACATTAAAGACTCACCTGAAAAATGGCCACTCAGCTGAGAGGAATCAGTATATGTGGGGGTGCGGGCTTCACCCGCACCCCCACATATGCCTCTCTCTTCTATCTTGAAGGGCTTTTTTCAGTGGACTCATTAAACCTTTTATGGCCGATTTGAATTTCAGAGAAAACGTTCGTCTCGGCTGCTTAGCAGGGAAATCCAGTCAAGAAGGTGTAAGAATGACGGACAATCGATTTCGCTAACCACCCTCCAACAAAGATGCCAACCCAATCGTTAGATGAGGAAATCACCCGAGCGATAAAATAACTCACCATCCACAATGATCTCTCCCCCATCCCGCATGTCACAAATCAAGTCCCAATGGATAGCGCTTTTATTCTCCGATCCTGTCTGGGGATAACCTCTACCTAAAGCAAGGTGGAAAGTCCCACCAATCTTCTCATCGAAAAGGATATTCTTAATGAAGCGATTGATCATCTTATTTGTGCCGATCGCCCATTCCCCGAGATAGCGAGCACCTGGATCAATGTTCAGTGTCTCAAGCAAAAAGGCCTCATTCTTGCCTGCGGTGGCTTTAATCACTCTCCCATCCTCGAACTCCAAACGGACATTTTCCACCTCTCGACCTTCATAAACCGCCGGATAAGTGAAGTGCACCCAACCATTAACAGAGTCTTCCACAGGACCAGTAAAGATCTCGCCGGAGGGCATATTGTTCTTGCCATCGGAGTTGATAAAAGTACGACCCTGGATGGAAAGCTGCAAATCCACATTTGGTCCTTTTACCTGAACGTGCTTTTTTCCCACTAACCAATCAACCCATTTTTGCTGCATGCCGTGGATTTCCCGCCATTTGGCGATGGGATCAGACGTGTCTGCATAGGTCGTGCTGTAAACATAATCCTCGAACTCTGAGAGACTCATTTCAGCATCTTGTGCATAGGCTGTTGTTGGGAAAAGGGTGCCGCACCAATTAAACTCATTCGCAGCACTTCGATTGAAGTAGGTCTCGATAATGGCATTCCGCGCTTTCCTTCTGAGTATCTGCCTGCTAGGATCAACGTTGGACAGGCTGTGCGTATTTCCCTCGCTTCTAATGGAAACCATAGCTTCAAACTCTGTAAGGATCATTTCGTCTGTGCGCGGTACGTGTTGGATTTGCTCATCATTCCCTTCTTTGAACAATATTTCGTCAAGTCCATCCATGCCCCTCAAGAGCTCTATCCCCATAAAAGGATAGGGATGGCCGCCGGCACGTAGGGTATAACGGAAGACTTCTTTAATGAGCGATTCGGCCAGGGGTGACCCAATAATACCAACACGATCACCAGGTTGAACGTTCATCGAGTATTCAACTAAGATGCGGGCTAAGCTAACGATGCAAGGATCTGTCATTCCATCTCCAACTAAATGCAATTAACATGAGAGATTTCCATAATTTTTGAATCTACGGCAATCTTTATCATCAAGGAATGCACTCAATGCTTTACCAGCTTCCACTGAGCACGCATCCACCCCCAAAATCCAAATGCAGCTCATACCCCGAGGGGGCAGGTAACCATAAAAATTCCAATGAGAATTGAGTCGTGGAAGACTTGGGCAAGCTTTGATTGACCGCCTCACCAAGGTTGAGTGGTCCCTCTTCATGTCTCCCTTTCCAGATGATTTTACCCCCTAGCCGTATCATCATCATCGGCAGGTTCTCCTTCGGAATTCCGAGAGGCCCGATGATCGTAAAATTCTCTTCATTTTCCTCTGCGTTATCCAGGGTCCATGCAACGCTGAGGGATTGAATCTCTGGTGGATAAACCGTTATTGCAGGACAACCCTGCCGTGTAAATGTGATCGGTGCCTGGGTTGCTGTGGGAGAGGTCTGTGTTTCAGTCGGAGATGGAAAAAGGGTAGCGACGATACCCACTGTCGGAATAGGAGTGGGAGCAAGCGCCAGGTTCAATAGATTCCGCATTGCTTCCGAAAGTGATGGGAAAGCGAAAATGATCCCCAATATGATCAATGGAAGAACCCCGATGAAAATCAGGCCGAAGCGTGAGGGTTTCCTGCCTGGCATTTCCTCCAGCAAAGATTCAACACGATAATACTCTCCCTGCTCTCTAAGGACAGGATCCAGGGGTACAACGACGGTATCCAGATCCAAATCGGCTATAGAAGCCCCTTCACGAGCAGCCTTATACGCCTCATAAAAAGCCCCTACAGTGGGATAGCGATATTCAGGGTCCTTCGCCAGACACTTAAGAATGACACGCTCCAGAGCCTGGGACATTCCAGATACAAAGCGGGTGGGGCGGGGAACAGGTTCTTGAATGTGCTTCAGCACTGTGCCCATAGGAGAGTCAGCTTCAAAGGGAAGTTTTCCAGTCACTAAGTGATAAAGAATAACCCCAAAGGAATATTGATCCGATCGTGCATCCACAGGATCACCACGTCCTTGTTCAGGTGCCATATAGGCTGGCGTACCCAACAACATAGATCCCGTAAGGGTATTCGATCCCTCCACTTCTCGAGCCAGGCCAAAATCAGTCAGGAGCGCATTCCCCGATTTATCTATCATGATATTGGAAGGTTTAACATCACGATGGATAATGCCATGGTTGTGCGCAAACATCAATGCATCCGCAATCTGAGTGATCCATCGCTCGCGCTCTTTCTTACTGATCTTTCCCTGCTCTAAACGTTCCTGGAGGGAGTCACCTTTAATAAAGGGCATGACCATGTAAGCCATCCCTTTGCTGTCACCGTAACCGATGACGGGGACAATATTGGGATGCTTCAATCCAGCTAAAAGGGAACCTTCTCGTTTAAAACGTCGTACGAAGCGATTGTCGCCCGATATGGTAGGGGAAAGAACTTTAATGGCCACTTCGGTATTATTTCGGGTATCAATAGCACGGCAGACCGTAGCCATACCACCACGGCCTACCTCTTCTATCAGCCGATAATACCCTAAAGAATGACCAATTAATCCCGACATACTCAAATTCCTGCTGGGATTTCTTCAAGTGACGATCGGGCAAATCTCCCAGCTGATAGCGTCTTTAGATTACCACGCCTTTGCTGCCATCGAAAGAGCAGGTTCGGATTTACGAATCAATCCTCTCGTCTCATGCAGTAAGGTTGAAAGTTCATCTTAATGCTAACACTTTTACTTATCCAACATTGATCCCTGATCAAGACACCGTTGCCTATTTTTTACCGCCCGATAGTTTGGTCACCCTATCCTGTTTTTCGGCGCTCCCCCTAAACCCTGCTTAGGATTATATACAAACAAAGCTGGGCGATTCGTCCTCGTCCTGCTTCGCTCGTATCCCACCTGCAGATCAATTAAAACCCACCAACCTCATAGTCATTTATCCACACAGAATATCCGACTTCTTCGAAATCACCCAGTGGGATTCTAACTACAAACGGCTCTAAAAACTGAGCGCAAAAGATCCCGGATTCAACTTCAGAATAGATAGAAATATGGATAGCCTTATTCTCATCCGGAGCCGAGACTTCCCACTTTATTTCATGGCAGGGAGTGGGAAGGTCCCCTTTGGCAACCACCTCCACCTGGACCGGATAACTCTCCAAAACGATGATTTCTGACGAATCGAAATCCACATAGGTAACGTCCTTCTTATACACCTTGCCACTTGGTGTTTCCGTTCCAAGACTATCACCCGGGGAAGTACATGCAAAAAGAGTGGGAACAAGAGCAATTAACAGGATCCACTTCCATTTGAGATTCATTTTTTCACCTCCAGTTCATTTTCCACGAGTATGGTGTTTTATACCACATTTGGGTTCCTGACGGGCGCTTGTCAGGAAAAATTGCTTCCTGTCTTTCCGGGGTGACTTTTGTGTTTATGTAGGGCGGTGTTATTGCCCCACACCTTTCTCCACCTCAACACCAAAGGAAGTCTGCAACATCACATGAACTACACATGTTCGTTGCAGGACTGACCTGTAGGATAACGATAGAATCTTTGAGAAATCACCGCAAGGGCCAGATCAACCCTTTGTTTTCCTTCCATCAAAGGATATGATTTGAACAAACCGCGCTTAAGGATACCGATACTATGACACAGATCGATTCTCAATACCTGAAAGAACGGTTGGCCAATCTCTTGGAGATCCCCAGTCCAACCGGTTTCACAGAACAGGCAACTCAATCTATCGCAGACTCTCTGGAGAAATTAGGACTTAAACCCAACCCCTCCCTTAAAGGGGGATTAACAGCTGAATTCAATGGAGAATCGGATATGAGTCCCCGTGCGCTCACTGCCCACGTTGATACCTTGGGAGCCATGGTGAAGGAGGTTAAGCCCAACGGTCGTCTTCGGCTTACCAAAGTGGGTGGATTCGCATGGAATACTGTCGAAGGAGAGAGCTGCCGGATCTTCACTCGACACGGGAAAGTCATCCTTGGATCCTTGCTGATTGAGCATGCTTCAGGTCATATCTATGGCGAGGGGGTAGGAAAAATTGAACGTGAAGATGCAAACATGGAGGTTCGGATTGACGAGCTTACAACTTCGGCAGAGGAGACGAGAGCAATGGGCATTGAGTCGGGTGACTTTGTCGCTTTCGATCCAAGGATGGTCATCTCAGAGAACGGCTTTATTAGATCCCGGCACCTGGATGATAAAGCGGGTGTTGCCTGCGTCTTGTCTGCCGTCAAAGCAATGAGTGACTCCAGGATCGTCCCAACCCAGCGGACAACCCTACATTTCAGCAATTATGAGGAGGTTGGGCATGGCGCCACTTCTGGGTTCCCCCCTGATCTTACAGAACTCGTGGCGGTTGACATGGCTGTTGTGGGTGAGGGTCAAAACTCAGATGAGTTCCACACGACCATTTGCGCAAAGGACAATAAAGGACCTTATCACTACACCTTAACCAAACATCTCCAGGATATTGCAGAGTCTGCGGGAATCCCTTACAAAGTCGACATCTATCCTTTTTATGGTTCAGATGGGGAGGCCTATTGGCGTGCGGGTGGGGATGTTCGTGTGGCGTTGATTGGACCGGGTGTGGATGCCTCGCACAACTATGAGCGTACCCATATGGATGCCCTAATTGCCACCTGCCAATTGATCGTAGTGTACTTAATGAGCTAACCCCTGACGCCCTGCCAGAAACCTC
>MGNI01000195.1:12432-12656 GCA_001795115.1 Chloroflexi bacterium RBG_16_48_8
TTGATATACCTGGGTACTACTCCACTCCTGCAATTTTTTCCCCATACTTAAGAGGCGACAGATCCGAAATTGTAATTCAATAGAAAGCTGCAATTCCATTGGCGTTAACAACAATAATAGGAAACGTCCAAGAGCTGTGGAGAGCGTCGGTTTTACTGCTCGAGAAAAAAGATTGCTGGTATGACAAAATGAAAAATAAAAAAAACCAATCCCCAAGAATCCTG
>MGNI01000195.1:12808-13134 GCA_001795115.1 Chloroflexi bacterium RBG_16_48_8
CTCATTTGCATCTCAGATATTGACAAAAGAAGACAAGACTGGCAATGCAGCCATAACACTCTTCAATCCGGCACTGATCTCATCCGACGTCCCACCTCCTAACTTCAAAGTCGCCATTATCGCTGACGCCTCCATCACGGACACTACGAGGGATGTTTTTCAGTTGATCAAAGATGAAGGAGCGGATATGGTCCTTCACCAAGGTGATATTGATAACAATGAAGAAGGGCAGGATTCACCACAAATATTTGATCAGATGATTAACGACATCCTTGGAGAAGACTTTCCATACTTCATCATCATTGGAAATCACGATGTCGATACGT
>MGNI01000195.1:13171-16318 GCA_001795115.1 Chloroflexi bacterium RBG_16_48_8
TCGCCTTGCCAGAATTGATGGTGCAGAATGCATAGGGGAATACGGCGTGATGGGTGCTTGCACATACAATGGCATCTTTTTCATTCAATCTGGCGTAGGCACGCTTGGGGGTTCAAATGAGGAGCATGAAGCCTATATCCGAGAACAACTTGCTCAGGATAATCACCTTTGGCGGATATGTACTTGGCACAAACAGATGCATGAAATGCAGGTAGGGGAGAAGGGGAATGCGACGGGTTGGGGCGTCTACGAAGCTTGCCGCGAAGGGGGCGCATTCATCGCAAACGGGCATGAGCATTCCTACGCTCGCACGTACCTCATGGATAGCTTTGAGAACCAGATCATAGCAAACACTTCCAGGACATTAGAATTACAAGAAGGGAAATCCTTTGTTTTCCACAGTGGTCTCGGAGGGGGCAGTATTCGCAATCAAGATCAGGATTGGCCCTGGTTTAATGCCGTATACACATCTGGCCAAGGTGCCAACTTCGGTGCGTTGTTTTGCACATTCAATGTCGACGGTCAGATCGATCATGCTTCCTGTTATTTCAAGGACATTGATGGTGTTGTCCCAGACGAGTTCGAATTGGTTAGCAAGATTCAAGGCGGTCCAACTTCTTCCTTCATTGATGTACCGACGGACTACTGGGCATTCGATTACATCGAAGCCCTATACCAAAATGGTTACGTGGACGGATGCAACCAGGATCCACGCATGTACTGCCCTGATCATACGATGACCCGAGCCGAAAGTGCTGTGTTCGTTGAGAGGGGGATCTGGGGTGCTGAATACACACCTCCCCTTCCGACGGAACAGATCTTTACTGATGTCCCACTCATCGAGTGGTTTGCCAAATGGACCACAGGTCTTTGGAATGACGGTTACACAGCAGGCTGCGGAACCGATCCTCTGGTATATTGCCCACTCCAAGAACACACCTTAGCGGAAGGTTCTGTCTTCTATCTGCGGATGCTAAACGGTCCAAACTTCGAGCCACCCGATCCAACAGGGATCTTCCAAGATGCCCCAATTGCCGAGTGGTACACCAGATGGGTTGAGGCCGCCTACAATGTGGGGATTTACCCCCCATGCCAGACCTCCCCTCAACTTCTTGCATGCCCTGAAGACCCGCTTACTCGCGCCATGGGTGCGTATATGATGGTACTGGCAAAAGGTATTCCCTTGGATTAGAACGGTGTAGGTATGTTGTATTGGTATGAGCCCAGCATGACCCATGGCTGGGCTCAGTTTTTTCCCCATTCGAATCTTCACACCAGAACTATTGAACATCATTGCCCCACATCATCCCTGTTGTACGCAATGTCAAGGACTTTGGAGCAAAAGGAGATGGTGTTACCAATGACCATGCTGCGATCGCAGCAGCGATTGAAGCAGCTCCAAACCCAGGAGCCATCTTTCTTCCAGAAGGCACCTATCGTCTTAATGACACCTTACAGTTGAAGGAAGTCGTCGTCCTCCGTGGTACCGGAGCGGATAAAACCTTCCTCGAATGCAATTTGAGGAGAGCAGCTAAGAACTGCGTTGAAATTCTCACCTTTGAGCGAGGCGATTTTGTCGTTGTACATTCAGGTTATGAAAAGGGTTCTACAACACTCATCGTTGAAGATGCCTCCCAATTTCGTGCCGGAGATACTGCTGAGATCCAGCAGGAAAATGATCCCCAAATCATGTACACCAGACCAGAATGGAATGAATCATGGGCGCAGAATGCAGTAGGTCAATTTGTGTGAATTGCTTCCGTGGAGGGTAATAGGCTGGCCCTCGATAGACCCCTTTATATCGACTTCGATCCGGAATTAAACCCGGTCATACGACCCAATGGACTTATCGCAAACGTTGGCATTGAAGATCTACATATCCGACGTCTCGATGCTGGGATTGATCTCGGAGAAACCTATCTTGGCGCTGCACCCGATTTGGGTGCCTTTGAAAGATAACCTTTCTCAGCTCCCCCTCCTCTTAAACCTTAAGAAAATGACCTAATGGTAAAATCTACTCATGCTGACTTTTAAGGATTGGCCGTTGACACGTTTTGCCTTGCTCTCCGTTGGAGTGGCGATTACAACCATGGCGATTAAGTCTACGGCTTATGCTTTAACAAAATCCGTTGGACTGCTCTCGGATGCACTCGAATCGCTTGCGAATCTGTCTGCTGCACTGATGGCAGTACGTATCTTGACCCTTGTCGCCAAACCTCCGGATGAAGATCATGCTTATGGTCACACAAAGGCGGAATACTTTTCCAGCCTTTTTGAAGGTAGCATGATCCTTGTTGCTGCTGCCAGCATTGTCGTCACTGCGGTTCGACGGTTGCATTATCCTTAACCCATTGATAAAATCGGTCTGGGTTTGGCTATTTCACTTTCTGCTTTAGTTCTCAACCTGCTGGTTGCACAACTCCTCATCCGTGTAGGTCACCAGCGAAACTCCATCGCTTTAGAAGCAGATGGTCAGCATCTCATGACGGATGTATGGACTTCTGTGGGTGTCTTAGCGGGTTTGGGAGCGGTTGGGCTAACTGGTTGGCAAGCTCTTGACCCAATCATCGGCCTTGTCTTGGCTGCCAACATTGGTTGGATGGGGTTCCGTCTGGTGGGACGCTCCGTTCAAGGTCTTATGGATCCTGCTTTACCCGATGGTCAGATTGAAAAAATCAACGCCATCTTGGAAAAATATGCAGCGATGGGAATAACAAACCATGCCATACGAACCAGGCAGGCGGGCGCGCGCAGCTTTGTTTCCATGCACATACAAACCCCAGGGACCTGGTCCGTGTAGCAAGGTCATGACATCGCGGAGGAGATCGAGCGAAGTATCCGTAAAGCCATACCCCTGGTGACTGTATTCACTCACCTCGAACCGAGGGAGGATCCACGCTCTTGGGGGGATGAAGGTCTTGATCGGTTGGACAAACCTAAAGAAGAAGTAGAACGATAAGATATCTGTCCATCACAGGTCCACCTCAGTCATTTCAAATATTTTTCACATAGAGAAGCTCATTTTTTAGCCTTATGGTGTTGGCGTAGGAGTACAGTAATTTTCTTGATGTTCATGTTTTTTACATTGGTCAGGTGGTATAAACGTGTTTGTCGGAGCAGGAGACGTGGGACCCGCTGTGAGGATTG
>MGNI01000195.1:16376-16627 GCA_001795115.1 Chloroflexi bacterium RBG_16_48_8
GTTGGGAGTCCCTCCCGTTGGACCGGGAAGCGCGGTTGGTCCTGGTCCTGAACGAGTAAGTGTCGGAAAGAAGTAGAAGAAAAAAGTTGCTGTCGCAGAGGGTGTATGACTCCCCTCTGCACCTTCCGTCGGAACCCGAACCAACGTTTCATCATTATCATTGCTTTGTGAAGTCGCCAATAAGACTTCTAGCGTGCCTGCCACGGCCGTTTCAAACTGA
Source organism: Chloroflexi bacterium RBG_16_48_8 (assembly GCA_001795115.1). Classification (GTDB taxonomy): domain Bacteria; phylum Chloroflexota; class Anaerolineae; order Anaerolineales; family E44-bin32; genus MGNI01. Next base: position 16,597 of record MGNI01000195.1, read on the forward strand.
CCTGGAGCCAGCAGTGTTCCAGGCAAGGGTG
>MGNI01000195.1:16660-16928 GCA_001795115.1 Chloroflexi bacterium RBG_16_48_8
CCAGTTCGGCTGACCGATCTGTCCCTGCCACAACCTTCGGATTTTCAGTACCATCCCCTGCCTCATTCCCATCCCCCCTCCAACCAAAAATGCCCCACAAAATAGACACAATCGCTACGATTAATAGGAAGAGAACGGAGGGTTGGGTTCGCATCCAATTCCGCAGACGCATATAGAACTTCAACAACTTAGTCTTGAGACCTTCCAACACTTCCGTCGGATGTCCAAACAACTCCGTATCCGATAATCCACTCAAATGAGGTCTTCT
>MGNI01000195.1:16946-17822 GCA_001795115.1 Chloroflexi bacterium RBG_16_48_8
TTGTACAGCCTCATTAAAGGCAATGAGTGAAGGGTAACGTTTCCCTGGATCTTTTTCCAACGCCTTCAGGATCACCACCTCGACATCCTCAGGCAAATCTGGATCCACATCTCGGGGTGGCGGAATAGGCTCAGTTGCATGCATAATGACAACGCCCATCGGTGTCTCAGCCTCATAGGGAAGTGTCCCGGTTGTCATATGGTAGAGGATAATGCCCAGAGCGTACTGATCCGAAAGCGGTGTCGCTTCTTCTCCTCGGCATTGTTCAGGGGACATATAAGCAGGGGTGCCAATTAATGCTGAGCCTGTTAGGCTGAGGGATTTATCAGTCACTCGTGCAAAGCCAAAATCGGTGAGTATCGCCTGGCCATCATCAGTAATCAAAATATTGGAGGGTTTAAGATCTCGATGGACAATGCCTCTTGCATGGGCGTAGTCCAATGCCTGCGAGATCTGACTCACAACCTCGGCAGCTGCTTTAAGAGGAAGAGGTCCTTGGGTAAGCCTCTGCCCTAACGTGCCAGAGGTAAGAAAGGGCATTACGATGAAGGAATAATCCCTGATTTCACCATAATCCAACACTGGAACAATGTTGGGGTGCTGAAGATCAAGGAGAACTTGGATTTCCTGTTCAAAGCGCGCTTTAAACTTGGGCTCCTGAGCAACATAAGGGGACAAGATTTTTATAGCGACCTCTTGACCTGAGGCGAGTTCCATCGCCCTGAAAACGGTCGCCATCCCCCCCCGACCTACTTCCTCCAGGATATGATAGTTCCCCAGATTTTCGCCTATAAGGTCTTTCAAGCTGCTCATAATTTTCACAAAAAGAGACTGATCAACCCAAATTTCCAGGTCGCATCAATAACCTTCTCGTTC
>MGNI01000195.1:17841-19714 GCA_001795115.1 Chloroflexi bacterium RBG_16_48_8
ACACATAATCCTATCTTATTCACCCTAGAATTCGCAACAATACTAGGCAAACCGCCCAAAGTATTTTGATAAAATGAGTCGCCTGAATGGCGGTTTGCTTAAGTGATTGGCCAGGTTTTACGTTCGCTGTTTGTCAAATTACTTCCGGCCAATCACCTAGAATAGTTGTCTTATAGAAAAAGGCAATCCCCTTTATCATCATGACCGGGCATTCTTCTCTGGTAGACAAGTGATTATTTAACACATACGATTGACAAGAAAAAAAGTTACACTTGATGGGTGACTTCTTCTCTCATCGCTGAACCATAGGTGGCTGCCAGGGGACAAATTCACGGAGAATGGATCCACCAATAAACTCCCGCAGAATCGAGTTATCCGGAATGAGTTCTGTATCCAGGGGAAGCATCCACTCCAACAGGGTTAGCAGCCGCTTGGCCTCGATGTGTTCTTCTGAGCGGAAAGGCACCTGACGCAGCAGAGGTTCTGCAAGGGGAGCCAGGGCAGAAAGCTCATACGCCAAAGCGGAATTAAACATCACGTCCGCATTCTCCTGGTATGGGAAGATATATCTTTTTTCCCCCCGTCGAACGGATTCCCATCGTAGGATGGTTTCCGTTGCGTTATATCCCCGTTGAGCGGCATCCCGGACGATCCTGCGGATCAGCCTGGTATCCGTCGTCGATACCCGGTTGTAGCTATCCAAGTTAAGCTGTGTGAGCGCAGAAGCGTAGATTCGAAATGTCTGCTCCACGGGTATATGAGGGAGCAATTCCGGATTCAAGCCGTGAATCCCCTCCAGGATAAGGATATGATCGCTTCGTAATTGGACAGTGTCACCCATCTCCTGTCGGCCTGTTTTAAAATTGTAGTTCGTTATAAGGACTTCTTCTCCAGCAATCAAACGCTTCAGGTCATGATTAAGTCTATCTAGATCCAGAGCTTCCAATGCTTCGTAATCGAACTGACCATTTTCATCGACAGGGGATTTCTCTCGATCGACAAAATAATCATCTAATTCAATTGGGAAGGGTGAAAGACCAAGGGCGATCAGCTGAACGGAGAGACGTTTTGAGAAAGTTGTTTTTCCTGAAGATGAAGGACCTGCTACAAGAACGAGATGGATCTTCCCCTGGTTCTCTTTAATATGTGTGGCAATTTCTGCTATGCGGTGCTCATGCAAAGCCTCTGAAACAAGGATGATTTCACGCGAACGACCCGCGATGATGGCATCATTCAAGGCTCCAACGCTCTCGATGCCAAGAGTCTTCAGCCAATCGCCATAAAGCCTGAATGTGGATAAAAGGACCGGGTATTCAGGGGGTTGCTGGAGCTGCGTTGGCCGATGTCGTCTTGGAAAACCCAGAGTGAAACCGTCGCTAATTTTCGCTAATCGGAACCACTTCAAGTATCCCGTACTGGGAACCATATAGCCATGGTAATAATCTCTCACACCACGGACTTGGTACAGAACGAGATGAGGTTTCCGCCTGTGTGACAGAAGGTGTGCTTTATCTAAATGTCCTTTTTCTTCAAAATAAGTGATGGCGTTGTCAATGGAAACTTGACTCTTCGCAAAAGGCAAATTCGCATCCACGATCTCGCGCATGCGTGTTTCAATTCTTCCTAACTCCTCCTCATCGAGAGATTCCCGCCCTGCAACTTGGCAGAAATATCCTCCCGAAGAAACAGAATGTTCAACATATAATTTTGCATCAGGGAATAGCTCTTCAAAGGCTATCGCTAGAAGGAAAGTCAAGGAACGACGGTAAATCCGCATTCCATCCGCATCACCCATGGTCACCGCGCGAACGTGCGAGTCCATTTCAACTGGGTAGGTCAATTCTCGAAGCTCACCATTGACAATTGCGCCTAC
>MGNI01000195.1:19731-21864 GCA_001795115.1 Chloroflexi bacterium RBG_16_48_8
TGCTGAGATCCTTGAGGAACGACTCCAACTGCGTTCCTCGCGGCCCCTCTAAAACTTGTCCATCCGGGAGATGTATTTGAACAGTCTCACGAGGTGAAACGTTTTTAATAATTTTTTCTTCTAGCTTTTCTATCATCTCTCACCTGCTTCACTACCTGCGATTCTACCCAGAAGTTCATGAACACTTCAACATGATTCTTCATTAATTCGGTTCAGGTTCCATTGAGTATAAATCACTAAAGTAAGGATAGGCTTTAATCATTCTTGGCTCCGGAACCCAGGGGACCAGGGGCAGTTATTTATTTTCCTGCAGAACGCCCGTACATCATACACAAGCATTCTGTGTTTTGCCAACGCGTCATCTCTTCTGCCCCACTCACCGCATCCATTCTAACCCATAACCATCAGAATGAAGTGACCAGAGGGTAAGCCAAGGAGAAATAAAACTATCCTATAGTCTCCCTTGAACATAAGCCCTTAAAATATGAGGTCGCGATAGCCCCCATACGACGCTCATCGCGACCTCATAAAGTCAAATGGACCCTTCTCCGGTTGAATCCTAACTCCAATGTGTTACGACTCAGGAACTTCAACCGGTTGACAACAAAGGACGAGTTCCTTGGCTGCCTTGACCTCATCCAACCGTCCGAAGGGCGTCTTGTGGGGAGCATTCTTGAGCAATTCCGGACGTGAACGAGCTTCCTCTGCAATACTTAACATGGCATTCACAAAGGCATCCAGAGTCTCTTTACTCTCCGTCTCCGTTGGCTCGATCATTAAGGCTTCATGGACAATCAAGGGGAAGTAGTTCGTCGGTGGATGAAAGCCGTAATCCATCAACCGCTTGGAGATATCCAAAGCATGGATATCAGGTGCATCAGCCCACCGCCCCTCGGCAACAAATTCATGCATGCAGGTTCGATCAAAGGGGATGTGATAGGTATCACGCAGTTTGACCCTCAAGTAGTTCGCGTTCAACACAGCGTGATCTGCAACATCCCGTAATCCGGCCTTTCCCAACATCCGCATGTAAGTGTACGCTCGCACGAAGATCCCAAAATGACCATGGAAAGCTTTCACACGACCAATGCTCTTCTCAGGTCCCACCAAACCGTAGAGCGGGGGCAGGTCTTCATCGCCAGGATCAACGATATCAACCACCGGACCTGGCAAGAAATCAATCAACTGTTCACTTACACCAACAGGGCCTGACCCAGGACCTCCACCCCCATGTGGTGTTGAAAAGGTTTTGTGCAAATTGTAATGGAGCACATCAAAACCCAAATCCCCAGGTCGAACGACTCCAAGAAGTGCGTTCATGTTGGCTCCATCGCCGTACATCAACCCACCACATCCATGCACCTGTTTCGATACCTCCAAGACATGCTCCTCAAACAAGCCCAATGTATTGGGATTGGTCAACATCACACCCGCGACAGTCTCATCACAAATTTGACGCAGTTTTTCCAGATCGATGTTGCCGCGCGGGTCGGAGGGCAGTTCAATCACCTCCATGCCTGCCATGGTTGTGCTGGCAGGATTGGTACCGTGAGCCGAGTCTGGAACCAGGATTTTCCTTCTTTTATGATCACCTCGGTCACGATGGTAGGCTTGAATGATGAGCAAACCCGCCAACTCGCCATGGGCTCCAGCTGCCGGCTGCAAACTCACCCCTGCAAATCCCCCGATTTCTTTCAACCACTCCTGTAATTGGTACATTAAGATTAAATTTCCTTGAGAAAGCTCCTGATCCTGGAAGGGATGGCTGAAGGCGAATCCCGGCAAGCGAGCCGCGTCTTCATTGACTTTGGGGTTGTACTTCATTGTGCAGGAGCCAAGCGGATAGAAGCCCGTATCAATGGAATGGTTCAATTGGGATAGGCGTACAAAATGCCTAACCACATCCAGCTCCGATAGTTCTGGCAAAGGTAAATCCTCCCGCACCAAATGATCAGGAAGCTTAGAAAGCTCCACATCTGATTCAGGAAGTCTGACCGCCATACGTCCTGGTGAGGAGAGATCGTAGATGCGGGGCTCAATCATGAGACACCTCCTCCAACGCCATGACCAGAGTATCGATCTCATCCTTGGTGTTCATCTCAGTAACCGCCAGGAGCATATGGTTTTGAAGCT
>MGNI01000195.1:21888-22259 GCA_001795115.1 Chloroflexi bacterium RBG_16_48_8
AGGATGTCATAATCCAAGAGTTGATCGTTGATTTCAACGATGGGCTTTGGGCAGGCTACGACAAATTCATTAAAAAAGGGCCCCCGGTTCCAGAGATGATATCCATCCAGTTTATCGATCTTCTCCGCCGCATAATGCGCTTTATGGTAGCAAAGCTCAGCCACCTTCCGAAGGCCGCTCTTCCCCATAACGGAAAGGTAGACTGCCGAGGCTAGTGCCATTAAACCTTGATTGGTGCAGATATTGGAGGTGGCTCTATCCCGACGGATGTGCTGTTCTCTTGGAGTAAGCGTAAGTACATACCCTCGTTGACCTCGGGTGTCCTCCGTCTCCCCCGCAAGTCGACCCGCCATCTTGCGAACATATTTCTC
>MGNI01000195.1:22303-25162 GCA_001795115.1 Chloroflexi bacterium RBG_16_48_8
TTGTCCTTCACCCACAACGATATCTGCGCCAAATTCTGAAGGGGGCTTGAGTAAACCCAGGGCTAATGGATTCACCACAACGCAAAAGAGCGCACCCACATCCTGTGCAGCTTGACCCAATTGGGTGAAATCCTCAATTTGACCGAGGAAATCAGGATATTGAACAGCCACAAGGGCGGTATTCTCGTCCAGGAGCTTTGAAAGGGCTTGAGTACCCCCATCCAGTTTTTCATCACCTACAAGCTCCAAATCTATTCCTTGCATGTAGGTTCTCACCACCTCTCTGAATTGCGGATGAATCCTGGGGGAGAGGACAACCCTATTTCTTTTGAGCCTAAATTGATTGAGGGCCATAATGACGGCTTCTGCAAGAGCTGTGGCACCATCGTAGTGAGATGCATTGGAAACATCCATGCCTGTGATATTGCAAATCATGCTCTGGTATTCGAATATAGCCTGCAGCGTCCCCTGGGAGATTTCCGGCTGATAAGGAGTGTAAGCCGTATAGAATTCATTGCGACGGATGATGTGGTCGACCACAGAGGGGATGAAGTGATGATACGCACCTGCACCCAGAAAACACGCGAAATGCTTTGTGTCAAGGTTTGCTTCTGAGTAGGCTTGTAACTCACGCATAACCTCCATTTCAGATAGTCCTGGAGGGAGATCAAGATCTGGGAAACGAACCTCCTCCGGAATACCCTCATAAAGGTCTTCAATCCTCTCTACGCCAATCGCCTCCAACATCATCCGGCGATCTTGTGTTGTATGAGGGATATATGCCATCAATTGCTCCGTTTCTCTATAGATTGCTTATATGCCTCGACATCCATCAGGTCATCCAATTGAGAGGGGTCCGATACCTCAAACTTCACCATCCAGGCCTGGCCATAAGGATCAGAGTTTACGAGCTCAGGTGTATCGATAAGAGCCTCATTGACTTCGGTGATCTTCCCTGTGACGGGCATGTATACATCCACTGCCGCTTTCACGGACTCAACCAAGGCAAAAGCCTCACCCTTCTCCACCTCATCCCCTATGGCTGCAGTGACCTCGACATACACGATGTCTGAAAGTTGATCCTGAGCGTAATCAGATATTCCTGCCGTCCCGCTATCACCTTCAACTCGGATCCATTCATCGTTCTTCGTGTATTTCAGATCGTCCGGAAATTCCATTATGACCTCCTATTGCCAATATCTTGGCTTAGAAAATAATAAGGACGCACGCTATCACGCGTGCGTTCCCTGTCGTAAACCTGTGAGATTAACCGTTGTATCACGGTTTACTCCTTCGGTGCTACCTTGCTTTCCAGAGACGCTTCCAGCCAGGGTCCTTTGACCTGAGAGTTTCGCCTCGAGTATGCACCATCTCACAAGGCTTGCCCCTTCGGTGCCCATTTCTTGGGTCTCTCCCCTAATTGTGTCCGATTGTCAATGGTCATTCTAAAAAATGCCTGCACCAGTTGTCAAGCTGATGATCTTCCTCAGTTGGTGGATCTCAAGCACGAAAAGAAATCCTGAGTTGCCCTTTCTACACTCCATCCTCTTCAAGGACTTTCAACTGCGGTGATTCTATCAGAGTTGTAGGTATCCGCGTCATAGGGCATCCATTCCTGGTGATATACCATATTGTTTTTCAACATGCAGGTTGCACCCTCAAATGGCTTCCCCCGTCTTATTGTTAAAGCCTACCCTGTAAGGCGATTGTAAGTTAAGTTAAGATTTGCTAGGCCTAGAATAGGGATATGAAAGAAATGAAGGTATTGGTTTTGAGAGGTGAGATTTCATGATTCTCACTTCCCAAGAAGAGCGTTTCTGGTTTGTGCGCAACCTGGCATTAGGTTTGGTTTCTTATATGGGTGCAACGGATCCTCCGGTGTGGGTAGAAAATTTTCTTCACTATCCTTCCACTCCTTCCCAAAAGGGCACTACCCAAATCCAAGAGACAACGGATATCTTCGGTGAAATTTACGAGCGTTTGCTCTACATGGGAGGAAGGATCATCTCACCCTCCGATTTGCCCGAAGATGAACGGCGCTATGCGCTTGCACGGGAAATCATCGTAGCACTGGGTGGTAGCAAACATGGACGCAAACTCGGACTGCCTCAATTCATTGTCCCTTACCTGACAGAGCTGCAAGATTACTTTGCGCGTATACTCCTGGCGCCTGACCCAATGATCCATGCTTACCGAAAAGAAGGCGGTGAATTTCACGACTTCGCCCATGCTTTCCTTATCCCCCATCGCATCGCGGAAATATGCTGGCAAGAGACAACCCTACAGTAATAACGCCCCTTGTGCCAGTTTTGCCAAAAGACATGGTAGAAATAAAAAAGTAGATGAACCGACATAGATGCGCGAAATGCTCCACAGAAGCAGGGACAGCTCCCAAGCTGCTGGATGTGAGAAGGATGGTCGGATTTTAACACGATTTATCAATACCCAATTTCCAGGATAAGCGCGCAGAGAGAACAGATCCGAATAATCATTTCGGATCATTCAAACCACGAAAGAGTTGTTCGGATAACACGGTCCATTTAATGGGCAAACGAGATCCCTCGACTACGCTCGGGATGATGTTAATGAGGGGGAGGTTTGCATTCGTATCAGGGATAGAAATGCGTAGGGCGGGTTTCAATACCCGCCCTATGTCGATAGCGGTGAGCCTTGGAATGACGTAATGCCGTCGGGCTTGGGAGCCCGACCTGCTGTATAAAAGAGAGGGGCAGCTCCCATGTTGTCGAATATGGAAAGGACTGCTCCATAAAAGCAGAGGTAGCTCCCATGCTGCCGGATATGGGTGAGTCCGGTCAGGCATGGGAGCCTGACCTGCTCGAAGAAAGCAGAGGCAGCTCC
>MGNI01000196.1:0-327 GCA_001795115.1 Chloroflexi bacterium RBG_16_48_8
CCAGTCCTCCAGTTCAAAGGGACCTGTGCCATTCTCTTGATCAAAGAGAATGCTGTCTTCGGCCGCCGGGTCATGGAATTGCACCCAGTTAGCGCAGTCGCCATCCCAGTCACCATTTTCAACCATCCACTCCATATCCAGTGGTGAAGCCCAACCGTTGGAAAGCAGCTGCAAAGTCGGGCCAAAGGGAGCTGACAACTTCAAGGTCAAGGTGCGGGCCTCGTCGTCATAGGTGACAGCCGCTTTTACATCCTCACACACTTGCTGCAGGACCTCGGCTGGCACATTGGCGAATTCCGTAATTTCTTCTGGTGCAGGCACGGCTGT
>MGNI01000196.1:339-720 GCA_001795115.1 Chloroflexi bacterium RBG_16_48_8
TCAGGGGTAGCGGTAACGACAATCGTTTCGCCTTCTTCCTTAACAATAACCGTTTCAACAATCGTTTCCGGTGTGGGTGTTGCACACGCAGAGAGTACCATCGCAAGTACTGCGACAAACCCAATTGCCTTCATTAAGTGATACTTAGAAATCATCTCTCCTCCTGATCTTTGATTATTGTGATTTCACTAACATTATGGTCTAAGTTCGACCTCCGAACGGATAGAAATCCTTCAGCGATAACATCACCTCCTTTTCCATAATCTTCCATCAAGCTTCCTTCATGATCAATCCCTACATAAACAAACACCGCTCCTTAGACAAGGTGACAGGCTACCCAATGATCCGTCCCAATTTCCCTCAATTCTGGTTCCGCTTCAG
>MGNI01000196.1:808-1163 GCA_001795115.1 Chloroflexi bacterium RBG_16_48_8
TACGATTACGCTGCTCCTCTACAACCGGATCAGGGATGGGGATTGCGGATAGCAATGCCTGTGTATAGGGGTGCAAAGGATTTTCGTATAACTCATCGCTCTTGGATATTTCGACCAGTTTGCCCAAGTACATCACTGCCATACGGTCAGAGATATACCGAACCATACTGAGATCATGGGCGATGAACAAATAGGTTAGTCCGAGAGTATCTTGCAACCTTTGCAGCAAATTCACGACCTGAGCTTGAATGGATACATCCAAGGCTGAAATGGGCTCATCACACACGATAAACTCAGGAGCCGAAGCCAAAGACCTGGCAACACCAATTCGCTGGCGTTGACCGCCAGAGAATTC
>MGNI01000196.1:1290-1795 GCA_001795115.1 Chloroflexi bacterium RBG_16_48_8
GGCATAAGGATCCTGGAAAATCATTTGCATGTGAGGTCGGAAACGACGCATGTCCGTCTCTGGAAGTGAAGTCACCTCGATGTCATTAAAAAATACTTTTCCATCCGTAGGTCGATATAAACGCAGGATGGTTCTTCCCGTTGTGGACTTCCCGCAACCACTTTCACCAACCAGCCCAAATGTTTCGCCATGTCGGATATCGAAGGTAATCCCATCCACGGCTCGAACAGCACCGACCTTTCTTCTTATGACGATGCCTTTCTCGATGGGAAAATGTTTAGTGAGATTCTCGACTCGTAATAGCTTTCCATTTGGGGCGGCAGATTTCGTTTCCATCATCGTCATTCGTCTATTCTCTCAATGGGTGATTTTAGCTCTGAATGTACATCGAACCAGCATGCGATCGAATGGGTGTCACCAATGGCTCGTAAAACAGGGTTTTGCTCTCGGCAAATATCTTCCACATACGGACAGCGAGGGGCAAAGGGACAGGAATTGGGTTCTT
>MGNI01000196.1:1822-11355 GCA_001795115.1 Chloroflexi bacterium RBG_16_48_8
CTTCGAAGTTCCATGTCGTTGATCCAATCGGGGGATGGATCCAAGCAGTCCAATGGTGTATGGATGAGACGGATTTGCATACACCTCTTTGACTGGGGCTGCTTCGACGATAAATCCTGCATAAAGGACAATGACCCGTCGTACGACTCTTGCAACAACACCTAAATCATGCGTAATCCAAATGACTGCCATTCCAAGTTGTCCTTGTAAGCGGTTTACCAAATCGACGATTTGGGCTTGAATCGTCACATCCAATGCAGTTGTAGGTTCGTCGGCAATGAGAATCTTGGGATTACACGACAATGCCATAGCAATCATAGCACGTTGTCGCATCCCACCAGAGAATTGATGAGGATAATCTCCTAATCGATCTTTCGGCTGCGGGATTCCAACCAGATCAAGGAGGTCAACCACACGCTCAGAGGCTTGCTTCTGCGTCATGCCCAGATGCTCGACCATGGGTTCGGAGACTTGTTTTCCAATGGTCAGCACAGGATTGAGCGATGTCATCGGATCTTGGAAAATCATCCCAATTTCGGCCCCACGCACTTTTCGCAGTTCAGGCATTGGGATCTTCAGCAGATCCTTCCCAAGAAAAACAGCTTCGCCATTCTCTATCTTCCCTGGAGGTTGAGGAATCAATCGAAGGATAGAGAGCATGGTCACGCTTTTTCCACAACCACTCTCGCCTACAATCCCGAGCGTTTCCCCTTCATCTAGATCGAAGGAAACGTTATTTACTGCATGCACAATACCTTCAGGGATATAAAATCTCGTGACTAAATCTTTGACATCCAGAACGAGATCTGCCAAGCTGCCTTCTCCTCAATGTGTGTCAATTTCATCGTATTTGATTGACTATATTCCAGATACCTGAAAATGAAGGGCGAATGAGGCCCTGATTACCGATATTAGGTTTACAGAATAGAATACGTATCGATGATGAAACATGCACATAGTAATAGAGTAAGTCGCCATTTTATACTTTGGATTCTAATATAAGAAAAATCCCTGTCAAATATGTTTCAAAGATAGATCGTACTCCATCTATCGTATTAACCTTCGTGTAAAAGGTCACAAAATTTGGTTAAAAGTAATCCTTTCAACCATTAACAATGACTGCCACCATCAAAGAAACGCTTTGGGTGCCTCTCCTTTCATAGGGTCTTTTCACTACCACTAATGACCCCTGTCCCAACTCAATGCAAGATGCATAGTAATCCTATTCCAGCTGGGACGGAACGGACCATCATCTGGTATGCCCCCCAACAGTGGGTATGGGTATTTTTAAGTAGCAAATACTGAGCATGATTGGAATACTTGCTGTGCTCTTTCGTATTGAGAGATAATGCTGATGCTATTCCTAGCGCTAAATCTCGTAAGAAAGGTTGCCATAATCGCTGAAAAGTTGTTTTCTCAAGCGAGTCCATGGAGGCGGCGCGTAACAATTTTTCCCTGGCATCCGCTGGTGGACTTTGCTGTCCCAGCCAATTTTTCATACTTTGCCCAATGTACCTACCAAAAGAATCATGTTTAGGATGATTACGTGAATTCATATGTGACCTCTTGCCGCAACTCCTTCTCCATACCCAGTTTCTTCTTTAACGTCTGACGACCATAATACAAGCGAGATTTTACTGTACCTAAGGGAATCTCCAGGATTTGGGAGATCTCCTGTATAGACTGATTATTGACATAATATAAAACGATGACGACTCGATGGGATAAAGGCAGCGAAGCAATAGCCTTACGCACCCAAAGTATTTCCTCCTCCTTCTCAACTAATTTCTCAGAGGATGGTTTGCTCTCCCTGGCCAGGATTTCTGCCATATCTTTAATGGCCTGCCACCACCGCTTCCGGCGCTTCATAAAGGTATAAGTCAGATTGGTTGTCACTCGATATAGCCATGGCTCTAATGGACGGCAGGGATCTACGCGACATGCAAAACGATAGAGGCGAAGAAAAACATCTTGCAGAAGATCCGCGGCGATATCCTCATCGTTCGTAATCGCAAGAGCCGTGCGATATACCATGTGACGATGACGCTCAAAAAGCTCTCCAAGCGCTTCCAGGTCGCCTGCTTGAAGTTTAAGAATCAACGCCCGATCAGGTGTATTCTCCACGATGGCTCGCCACATAGATTACTGCTTTTCGCCTCAAAAGGTTCAACGATGATCATTCCCCCCTCAAAGTTTTTAATGCCTCCATTGTCATTCTAAATCCCCTGATCATTACAGTCAACTTGCATTCATCCCGGTTATTATTCACCACGGATCCTTCTTCTAACGAAAACTCTTCTTTTTCCTTGTGACTAAGGTGTACAAGCCTCCCCGAAGGCGATCTCCTCTATGTTCCAAAGAGCACTGAAAGAAGTCGGATCCATTTCAATGCCACATATTTCATTTCCGAAGGCGATCACCCTTGGACGAATATATAGCGGGATGGAAGGCAGCTGGGTTTGATAGATTTCCTGTGTTTTTCGAACAGCCTCAAGATACTCCTCGCCTGTCGATGGACCGAATAGGATCCTCTTACAGGCCTGATCATAGTCCTGGTCCGTAAATCCGGATGCATTCAGACCAAAGGGGAAATCCACGGAAGGTATCTCAAAACTTCCATACAACTCGCATGGTGGGCTGACGAAAGCAGGCCAAGCCCACGCAACAGTATCGAATCTGCCTCCAAAGACCGGACCATTAGGCCAGGGTGTGAAGATCTCCTCTGCATCACCGAACTCGATATTCACCCTTACACCGCATTGGATCAGATCCTCTTTGATCTTCTCTGCAATCCTTTCGTGCGATGGATCACTTGTTGTAAGAAGGCGAAACTCCAATAGGGTGTCATCCACGATCCCCACAACACCTCGCGCAATCCGCGGTGTTGTGGGATCCTCATCAACCTCTTGCCATCCCATTTGTGTCAGCAGGTCAATGGCTTCCTCTCTGTCTTGTACCACCATCGCAGCTTCGGTTAAATAAAGGGGATGAGATGGAGGCAGGTAGGAATCAGGAACAACCGAGAAACCAAGCGTGATTTCCTCCATCAAAGTCTGTCGATCAATGCAACCTGCTAGAGCCTGACGCATACGAACGTTAGAAAAGAGTGAGATTGAGTCAACACTACTGTTTTTGGTTATATTGAAATCTATCCGCTCGATCACGGTACCGACCGTTGAAGCCAGTTGTAAATGAGCTCCCTCCGCCAATTCCAACGCCTTCTGCCATTGCGAGGCAGGTAGAAGAGTCTCATCTAAAATGTCACATTCCCCCGTTAGCACCTGTTCCAAGGCGGAGATATAATCCGACCCTAAAAAACGGAAACGAAGGAGATCATAGGCTGGAAGACCCTCCCCAGAGCGGAAATAAGTCTCAGACCTCCTCATGATAATCTCTTCCCCGCGATCCCAACGCTCAATCACATAGGGACCCCAACCCAGGGGAGTTGTTGTTGCTTCATCAAGAGAAAATAATTCGGTGACACGGTAGGATCCAAGAAGATGTTCAGGCAATGGGGACCAAAAATTCGCTTCATATTCTGGATCGAGGAAACCTGGAATACTTGCCCATTGTGTACGCAATTCATCCAAAGCAACATACCTGCTGGTTCTTTGGACAAGGTATTTCGTCGTGGGTGTAGCTTCATCGGCATCCACCTGGAAGGAATAAACAGAATCGCTGGCCTTTAAAGGTTCACCATCTGACCAGGTGATGCCCGGCAAGAGTTGATACTCGACAACCAGCCGATCCATGACAACATCATCTTCTGAAAAAATCTCTATACAATCCGAATGATGGCATCCAGAAGGGAAATAGGGTTTCTGTCCATCGAGCGTATCTGGAAGTTGGGTTTCCGGATTAAGATAAACTTCACCTTCGCTCACAACCACTTGTTCAATACGCGCGTCGCCATCCTCCAGGTTAGGGAGCTTCGCCAGGATGACTGGCTCATAACGGAAATCGCGCACATCCATGGGTCCATCGTAGATGGCTTGCAGGATGGTATCCGTCTCAGGTTGGGTATTTTCATAAATAAAAAGGGACTCGGGTTCTCCAGCCAGACATACGACCAGGGTTTTGGGTGGTGGCGGCATCTCCGTGGGTACAATGACATTTTCAGTAGGAGTTGGAGGCGGCTGCCGTGTAACCGAGATGGGAAGATCAAACTGTGTTGGTTTAGCACAGGCCGATAAAATCAATATAAATAAAAAAGGATAAATCCTTAGGACGGTTTCTCGAAAAAGCTGTCGCATACCTTTCTCCTCTTAATCTGAATCACCCAGTCGTTGATTCTTCCAAGCAATTTCTACTTTCCATTTTCCATTTTCCACTTTTTACTTTTTACTTTCTCCTTTTTCTTCTCCTCGTCTTCCAACCTGACCTCTTTATCTTCGATCATTTTTGCAATGATGGCTTGATCATGTTCACTGAGATGGGCCTCTCGGAGTAAATCGGGTCGGCGGATGATCGTCCTCTTCAGGGATTGTTGATGGCGCCACGCATCGATTCTTCCATGATCACCCGAAAGAAGCACCTCTGGCACTTCCCAGCCGCGAAAGTTCGATGGTCTGGTGTAATGGGGATGTTCCAATAGACCCTTCGTGTGTGAATCTTTATTCATCGCTTCAGAGTCCCCTAAAACACCTGGGATGAGCCGTGCCACTGCGTCGATTACAGTTAAAGCGGGAATCTCACCACCCGTCAGCACATAATCCCCGATCGATAATTCATCCGTTGCAAGGTATTGTCGAATTCGCTCGTCTACACCCTCGTACCTTCCGCATATCAACGCCAAACGGGGCAGTTGAGAAAGCTCCATGGCAACTTTTTGTGAAAACAACCGCCCTTGCGGAGTGAGCAAAATGACGGGCACTTCTCCCAAGCCACTGCCCAGAATCGTTTCAACCGCTGCGAAGATGGGTTCAGGTTTCATCACCATCCCCCCTCCCCCACCAAAAGGTTCATCATCGGTCGTTCGATGACGATCGGTTGTGTAATCTCTGATGTTATGTAATTTTACATCCAACAGTCCAGCAGTTTGCGCTCGCCCAAGGATACTGGTATGCAGATAAGTCTCCATAACTTCGGGCAGTAGGGTAAACACATCCATTCTCATTTTGGGCATCCCCTGGCCAATACCTGGATTAAAATGATAACAAGAATATAAGGAAATGCATTTCCATAGCAGGGATCCTCAAGGTGGGATGAGGAACAGCTCTCAACCAAAATTCCTCAATGAAATGCCAAATTCAACCTTATTAAGTCCTCTTGCGGTACGTTGAAGCACCTGAACAACTCACTCCCTGATTTAATACACCCTTAAAATGCGAGACAAGCATTGTAACTCAATCCTTATCCATCTTCAGGGAATGAAGCCAGCATTGGATTGATTTGCGAGTGGCATCAAATGCCAGGGGTGGCAGCTCATCCGGTCCAAAAAAAGCGACCTGTTGCGCATCATCTCCAGCGGTCAAAGCACCACTTTCAATCCGGCCGCGATATAGAATCACGATGTCCGCGCCACGCTCATGCTCTTTTCCAGAGAAGACATCTAAGAGGGATTGGATGCTGATGTGCAGGCCCGTTTCCTCATGGCATTCTCGTTGGGCCGCTTCCTGGGGATCCTCGCCTGCATCCACAAAACCCGCAGGTAAAGTCCACTTGCCTCGCTCGGGTATATTGGCTCGTTTTACAAGAAGGGCTTTACCCTCTTTTTCAATCAGCACTGCAGCTGCAACTTTCGGATCTTGAAAGTACACTCGATCACACGCTACACAGTATGGTCGCGGTTGACCTTCGATTTCTTTATGGATAATAGGCCTTCCACAGGAAGGACAGAAACGGATGCTATCAGGGGCTGCCATTAGCGTTGTCTGCGAAGGATAATTGTGATGACTCCCAAAATGAGCGCGAGCATGCCTAACCCAGCTTCAGTTGTACGAATGGGATCAACAGAGATCGGTGGGTAGGCGGGTTCAGGCTTATTGATTGGGGCAGGTGTTGGTTCATGTGATGGGGTGGCAGATTGCGTCTCAGTCGAGACTTGCTCTTCAAAAGTTGGTTGTGTTCCATCGTGAAGCGGCTCTGAGGGGGGAATGGTCGTTTCAGATGGTAGAACAGATTGAATACCATTCCCTTCTGTGGAAGGTTCTACTTCTCCTGTATCGAACGCCTCCGTACCAACTGCATCAGCTGCACGAGGCGCTTCAGAGAGAATGGGTTCTTCTGCCTGCCCCAACATCATCACTTCCTCCGTAGCGTGCGCCATCGTTTCATCTACGACCTCAGCTGCCTTTTCAACCTCCATTTCAACTGCAACCTCCGCAGATTGAGAAGCCAGGTCAGGAGCTCTCATCATGCCTGGTCCGGAACGGAAGAATGCGTCCGCGCCCACAAGGAAAGTTAAGGCAACCGCGGCAACGACCGTAGCAAAACGGAAGACTGGGTAAAGGCTGCGTTTTTGTTGAAGCCCCGCCATCTCAGGGGTCAAAGTAAAATTTCGGGGTGGGCGGACCTGAGGCAAGGAACGTATTAACTTTCTGGTCCCGTCCATCTCCCATAGAGCTTTCCGCAACTGTGGATCGGCTTTTAAAAGCATTTCCAAACGGGCAGCTTCCTTCTGATTGAGCTCCCCATCCAAGTAAGCGGATAATTGTGCAAGTTCATGTTCTTTTAGATCCATCATACGCTTCACAATAATGCCTCATCTTCATAACGAAAGGAGGCGGGTAAAAGTTCCCGATAACGCTGAAGACAATCCCTCAATTTGACCCTCGCCCTGGCTAATCGACTCTTTACGGTTCCTATGGGGCGATCGATGACATCCGATACCTCTTGATAATCATAACCTTGTACATCCACCAGAACGACAACTATTTTAAATTCTGACGATAATCGATTGATGCAATCCTGAATGGCTGCAGTTAATTCGCTCTTTTCCGCGGCAGACTCGGGCGATGTTTCGTGGGTGCCGAAGGTATCCGGTTCCTGGGAGTCACTGCCTTCAGAAAATTCAGTCAACTCTTCTAATGAGGTAGATGGTCTGCGTTTTTGTCTACGCAGCTCATCGTAACAAGCATTGGTTACAATTCGCATCAGCCAAGATCGGAAGGATCCACCTCGAAAACTCTTAAGGTTTCTAAAAGCGGAAATAAAAGCCTCTTGTGTGGCATCCGCAGATAAATCTGGCTCCCCCATGATGCGATAAGCCACATTGAACACCAGCGACTGGTAAGCCAAAACAAGACGATTAAAAGAATCAAGATCCCCACGTTGCGCATCCTGAATAAGCGCGGTTTCATCCATAACAGTTACCATGATAACCCGGCGCATAGGCAAGGGCAAGCCAGTTCATTAAACAGGTGCTTCTCTCTATTCAGACATTTAGAAATAGGATCAAAAGGAAAGATATCAACTCAAGATAACTTGGTCGATATGAACGAGCCATTTATGCAAGGCTATCATCCTGACAGCATTGTGGAAGCACATGTCAACCAACTCAGAGCGAGAGATTACTTCTGGATCCATGAAGGGTGATTTTGCCCAAAGTCCTTTGTACTGCAGCAGATCAGCGCGAGGGTGTTCTGTATCATATCCTGATGGTACTCGCTTGTAGCGATCTCCACCAACCTCAAACCCAACCTGTTCCCGAATAACTTTTAGGATGGCTGCAAGCTCAGAGCCCAATCTTTGGTCATCGACGGCCTCACGATAAGCCTGTAAATAATCTTTCGGGAATTGATAGAACCCGGTATAGAAAACTGCGCCATCAGTATCTATTTGGAAGTAGAAGCCGGGATTCATCATCTTTTTCCGGTGACCCTCCCAGAAGAGAATCCCAAGATGGGTTTTATATGGAGTTTTATCCTTGCTAAAGCGGATGTCCCGAGAGATACGGAAAATGGAACCAACCCCGCTTGTCCTCAAGTCATATTCAATGCTATTAGAAAGCAGCTTTAAGCTCTCACCCAAAGAAAGCACAAACGCTTGAGCGG
Organism: Chloroflexi bacterium RBG_16_48_8; assembly: GCA_001795115.1. Taxonomy (GTDB): domain Bacteria; phylum Chloroflexota; class Anaerolineae; order Anaerolineales; family E44-bin32; genus MGNI01. Next base: position 9,817 of record MGNI01000196.1, read on the forward strand.
GGAGAAGAATCATTTCCTGATACTGTTTCTTATGCTCGTTAAACCACTCCCGATTGTTATTCTCCGATAGTTCCTTGAAGAAGCCGACTGCTTGTTTTGGAAATCCAATGAATTCCATACGATTTCCTCTTACCTTCTCCAAAATGAGTATCTCGGTTTTTAAATACCGGATGGATGGATCCTTGCCAGGAGGTCAAGCAAGACCTTTCTTCAATCAAGAACTTGAAGGGTCTGGTTTTCTTGGTTAAGATGAAACGTCTATCGCTCCAAGGTTTAGGGTCAGCTACCCCACTCCATTTTGAATAACCGAAGAGGAACCAGCAACGGCTTTTTATTTATCAATCTCCCGCCAGTACATCGCCTTGCGGAAGGTTGTTATTAGAAATGCAAGAAACAATAAGGCAGCAATTATGGCAACTATCCAATCGAAAACAGTTAAGTTAACAAAGGAAAAATCAACAACAGGATTCCCAAGGAAATAGATCAGCACATTGGCTAAAATGGCAATGAGTCTCATCTCTGTAGGACCAATTTTCGCATAGGAAAGTTGGAATTTTCCGCTTACGTAAGCTTCCAAATAAGTAAGAACGGACATCAACAAATATCCCACGAGTGCCAGAGAGGCGATATCCAGGCGCACATAGGGAGACAAACCCAATCCCGTAAAAACCAACACCATGCTGAACGAATCCACAGTATGATCCACAAAATAACCATACTTTGGGCGCTCAATTTTGCGATACCTGGCGACGGTACCATCCAGACTGTCACCAAACCAATTAATGACAAAACCTAAACTGGCGATCCATAAAAAATTCTTATCAACCTTTGTTGCCCAATATCCAGCGAAAGTTGCCAAGGAACCAAATATACCCATCAAGGTTAGAACATCCGGTGTCATCCATGCGGGCAGCCGTGCGCTCAGCCATTGGAGAGCAGGTCTCTCCAATGGGCCTAAGAGCATTTCGTGAATCCGTTCATGTTTCTCGATTTCTGGCATGTAAATCTCCTATGAGCCTGTGCGTGACAGTATATTACAAAGGTACATCAAATTTTGAATAAAACAAGATACAACACTCAACTTCAGACGCGAGTTCAGACGTTTATCGTAGGTGTAATGCTTCACTCTTATTGTCATTCTGAGCCGAAGCGGAGCGGAGGCGAAGAATCCCTATGATGGAGTGAAAAAAGGCATCGCTTCAGGGATTCTTCGGCGCGGAGTTTATCCTGAGCGAAGCCAAAGGGCGCCTTAGAATGACAATGTTTAAGATGGATTCGAGAAATTGAAATTTAATTAGACCACTTCCATGTCCGAATTTGCATCTTGAGTTGAAAACGACTACATGCATTGAAGAATCGAATGGTATATGATTCTCCTTCCTGCTCAAAATAAAATATTTATACCCACAAGGATTGAGACCATAAGAAGATCAAGGACTGCCAATTCTAAACCTGGTCTTTAGGTCTTCGATTAATCACTCGTAGCCATATAGGTCATGGTGGCAACCTCGCCTAACCTGCAGCCCATACTTGCAACAA
>MGNI01000196.1:11482-12314 GCA_001795115.1 Chloroflexi bacterium RBG_16_48_8
AAAGCAAAAAGAAGTAATGAGAGAACACATCCCAGAGGATAAGGCCAGGTTCTCCAATCGCCAGGGTGTAGCCGGTGATGCTTGAACCCAGGTTGATCAGGAACGAATCGCGTAGCGACTTCCAAAAGGAGTCCCACTTGAGCAACCACAAGGCGATCGCCTCGACCAGGGTGACGGAAACGATGGTGCATACCCCCATGAAAACATACGCTGCTAAGATGAACCCTGCAGGGATATCGGCAAATAGTCTGGTGTAGCTGAGAGAAAGGATTGGTTGCATAAGAACCTCCCGTGGCGAAAGCTAGATTTTAGTGCAGTTCTTTAAACAAGGATAGTTACATCCACCGCATCTTTCCACACACAAGTTGTCCTAAGTGTAGATTGCTTCTGTTATACCTGTGTCTATCCAGGTGTTATCAGGCGAACTTGTCGCTGAAGGTTCTTCCAGGGGGAGGGGTGCAGATCAGAAGGTCTATGAGGAGGTAATGTTGCCTATATCCCTTCTTGTATTCAACACGATGTTCATCGAAGGATCGAATATTACTTCTATGCTCCTTTCTGGGTAAAAATTGAAAAGGTTTTGTCTGTGAAAATTGATACCCAAAGATATCAAAGATGAGAGCCCCCCGTAGCTCTCACCTCCATTCTGGAACAATCCCTTTACCACACAAGCTTTCTTCTCAACCCTGTTCCAACCAGACCCACCTTGAGAAGGGTTAAACCTTTCCCATCAACGCCAAGAAATACCTCTTCGGAGAGAATTCCTGCCCAGAGAGAAGTGTTTGCGCACGGAACATCCTGGCCACAGATCGGACAATGCCGACCACCGTCC
>MGNI01000196.1:12330-13678 GCA_001795115.1 Chloroflexi bacterium RBG_16_48_8
GCAACTGCCAGATAGGGACATTCCCAATGGTCACTCGCATGACCATCACAACCGGGGCAGTCAGGGGGAAGATGCTTAGCAGGGTAGAAGCCAGCCCATGCGGATCTTGTTGGCCCAGGGGTGTAATTGCGAAGAAATATCCGATCATCAATGGTAGCAACACTAGCCAACTTCCCTGACTGGCTACTTTCGTGTTGGGGACCAGCGCACCAATGCCCCCCATTAAACTTGCCGTAATAGCATACCCCAACAGAAACAGAATCAGCCACCAAAGGAGGACTGTCGTTGGAATGGAGAAATTTTCTGGGAGGTTAAGCGTGTTACCGCCAATTTTCAACATGATGAACATCGTGCCAGCCCAAAATGCCACTTGAAGAAGGGAGACGAAACCCAACCCAATGATTTTTCCTGCCAGCATCTCTCGTGGATCGATAGAGAGCATCAAGACCTCCATCATCCTGTTTTGCTTCTCTTTGGTGATGTTGGTAAGGAGTTGTCCTGAACTGATGGATGTGAAGACGAAGAAAAGAATAACCACACCAAAGGGAAGCATTTGCACCAGGGCATTGGATTCACATTGATAACCCGGTTTGGAGCAATCCTCTTCCGTATAGCGGTCGACATTGGGTGCTGGATCCAAGTTTGTAATGGTAAGATCCATTGGATTCCAAATCCGTGAGGCCAATTCCATATCTCCATCCAGAATATTTACTAACAAGGTCCAACTCATCACCCAATCTTGTCCCTGTGAAGAGAAGGGCGAGTTGTTGGGATGGACGTAGATGAACTCGCCACTTGCAATGTGGTCTTGCGGGATGATGTAATAGGCAGAGATCTCTCCCGCTTCCATCGCTTCTTGCGCTTGAACCTCATCGGGATAGGGCAACAGGTGATCTTGCGGCAAATCCTCTGGAATGCTTTGGATGATCCCGGCGTAGTCTACATACCCCTCTACTGCAAATTCAGTACTTTCCTGTGCCGAAGCGGCACTATCCACAGAAGGTTCTTCCTCTCTGACAAGCGTTACAACCATGAAAATCAACATGCCCAACAAAGGGAGGCCAAAAGCAAAGAAAAGGTACCCAGGACGACTTAGCGCAGTGATGATTTCATGGCGAAGGATCAACATGATTTTCCTCATGACAATTCTCCTTGAGCCGCCTTTCCTTTGGTCGTGGTGACTTTGCGGACGACCTCCGCCAATCGAATGCGTTGTCCCGATCGCAGCATTCCGAATCGAAATGCACGCCCAGCCAACCAGATCGCACCCACTGCAAGCAAGGTCTGCAATCCAGCACTTGCTAGAATCTGCCACCATGGCACTGTAATGAGCATGTTTCGAAGACCG
>MGNI01000196.1:13712-14694 GCA_001795115.1 Chloroflexi bacterium RBG_16_48_8
GCGCGATGGCGAACATCCCATTCGGATCGTCTCCAATTTTCGTGATGAACCATGTCGGCGCGATAGAGAGCAAGAACAGAATAGAGCCCAAACCTTGACCTTCCTGAGATTCTGCCACCGTTGCGCCTACAATGAACATAATAGCTGAAGCCAAGATAAATGTTGGAACTCCTACCACCACGATCGACAGGATCCCCCTCCAATCGATGCTCGGATTCTGGAACCATTCCATGTTATAGACATGCTGAGCAAGGAAAACCGCCAGCATTCCGAAGAGGACCCAGGCAACTAGCTGCGTCAAACAAATCCAGACAATCCCCAAGATTTTCCCAGCCACCATCTGCCCAGGTGAGATGGAGGTCACGATCACTTCCATAGTGCGATTCTCTCGCTCTTGAACTACTCCATCCATCATGAACCCTCCCGCCGTCATGAGAAGGAACATGAGCCCCAGACCAATAAAAATAGGTAGCACGACCCCGAAGGGTGGCCCTCCTTGAGGAAATTCCCTCGACCCGTCTGGGGAGCGAACGGTTACGCTATTTCCACCTGCACCTCTTAGAGCAATCTTAGCCGGCTTGTCAGAGAGCAGATTGATTTGCAGGAAATCGTAGAATTGCCTGGTCGCATTTTCACCCGGTGTTTGGATATAAACCAAATCAGCAGCACGAGTTTCCATATAATCAGGCTGAAGGAGATAGAAGGCTTGGATTTCCTTTTGTTCAAGAGCAGCTTGCGCATCCTCTTCCGTCGTGAAGGGTATAAAAGATATCGCGTCCTCCGGATCTTCTACTGGAAAAGAAACAGGATTGTTGAATACTCCAGCGAGATCGACATAACCAACCGGTCGATTATCCGTTTCCCTGGAAGACATAAACGCGCCAAAACCAACCGTGAAACCAATAAAGAGCGGAACAATCAGAAGAATCAAAATAAAGCTCTTCTTGAATACGTTTGTCTTGTATTCGTTGATTGCCACAAG
>MGNI01000196.1:14711-15672 GCA_001795115.1 Chloroflexi bacterium RBG_16_48_8
TGTCCCCCTCTTCAACAACCTTGATGAAAATTTCATCTAGGGTTGGGATCGCAATTTCGAATTTCTCCAGGACAACATTCCTCGCAACCAACTCATGAAGGACCTCGTTGGGAGTTGTTCGATCCGATAAGATCACTCTCACCGCATTGTTGTGTGGTAGTACAGCTTCAAAATCCTTTAGCTTTGGAAGTTCGCCTACAGAACGAACCAGGATGGCATGACCTGAATATTGTCGGCGGATATCATCCAGATTCCCGTATAGAAGATTTCGACCTTCATCGATTAGGACGATCCTGTCACAAAGTTCCTCTACCTGATGCATCTGATGCGTCGACATCAGGATGCTGGTGCCTTCATTACATAGCTAACGAATAACATCCTTTGCCAATTGTGTGTTAATGGGATCAAGAGCTGCAAAGGGCTCATCAATGATCACCAATTCAGGCTTATGCAAGATCGTGTTGATAATCTGGGCTTTCTGCTGCATGCCCTTACTGAGTTCTTTGACCTTCTTATTTTTATGTTCTTCAAGATCGAACCGCTTCAATAAACCTTCCAAACGGGCCTTCGCCTCCAGTTTGGGGATCCCTTTCAGGGTCGCCAGATAAATCAAACACCGCTCCAGGGGCACATCCTGATATAAACCTCTTTCCTCTGGCATATATCCGATGGATTCTTTTTTCTTTTCGGTCATGGGACCGCCTAATATGGACACATTCCCATGATCCGCCTTGAAAAGGTCCAGCATGATCCGAATAGTTGTCGTTTTACCTGCACCATTGGGACCTAGCAGACCAAAAATCTCTCCCCGTTCAACCGCAAAAGATACATCCCTAACAGCTTGTACCTCTCCAAAGGATTTTGCAATGTGCGAAATTTCAACAGCCTTCATCTTTTCCTCTCCTTTACATTCTGTACCATACAGTCGCTGAGACTACAGTCGCTGAGACTACAGTCCGAG
>MGNI01000196.1:15678-16642 GCA_001795115.1 Chloroflexi bacterium RBG_16_48_8
CTAATGGAATGATCACAGCAGATTCAGATCTATTGACGACTTGATCAGCGTTAAGTTCATTTCGGATAAAAGTCTCGGCTTCCATCCTGACAAATTCCTGATTCTCAAGGATGCTCTTCTTGGACAACCTAGCTTTCTTTTGAAATGATTCATATCTAATCAGCTTCTACCCCTTGTTCAATCAACCATAATGTCGCCCTTGATTTGCTAAAATGATATCAGTTCTTTTGCTCCATAGTTTTGATTCCTAGCCCTTTAAGATTGGAAGCTGTTTTGGAATTGTTCTCCATGCTGATAACAAACCTTGAAATCCTACTTGCAGAACCTTAAGGAGAATTGACCCTCTAAAGTCCCGACGCTCCTAATTCTAGTTCTATCTTCTAATAAACCAATTGGTTCGACTTAGTTTCACTCCAAACAAAGCAACCTTCCTGAGATGAAACTGACATGTGAGTGATCTTACTTTGACAGTCTATAAACAAGATTCATAAGTCCGATGAACAAAGGATTATTCTAACCACCTGAGTTCAAGCCACCCTTCTAAACGCGGGTGAGGGTATCTCTCGCCCAAAGACTCCCTCACACCACATTGAGGAGGAGTCCGCTTCCGAACCAGAAGCGGTTATGAGGTTGGATAGTCCTTGAAATCTTTATTTGATTCACCAATGGCAAGTCCCATCATAGCGCCATATACAACCCCAATAAGGACATAAGCTATGTTGTCAAGGGAAAACCCTAACAGTATGCCTAATCCCAGCCCAAATCCAGATCCTGCTATAACACAGACACCCACAGAACCAAGTCTCTGTTTATTATGTTCCTCAAGCCATCTGTACATCACCAGCTTCTCCCAACAATTTCAGCCTAGATTCTCCGTACGAGGCAAACCGCCGAGATTATTTTGATAAAATGAGTTGCCTGAATGGCGGTTTGCTTAAGTGATTGGCCAGGTTTTACGGTCGCT
>MGNI01000196.1:16783-22480 GCA_001795115.1 Chloroflexi bacterium RBG_16_48_8
AAACCGCCGAGATTATTTTGATAAAATGAGTTGCCTGAATGGCGGTTTGCTTAAGTGATTGGCCAGGTTTTACGGTCGCTGTTTGTCAAATTATTTTGGCCAATCACCGAGATACAACCCCCAACGAAACGGTGCCAGAAGGATCATCAAGGGCAGAGAAAGAAACCCCACAGGAGACCTCCTCCGCTTGTGCCTCGAAGAAACACCATCTCCCTTGAGCAAGCACAGTCCAATTTCCCTACGCACAAAGCTTCATGAATACGCTGATTAGCCAATCGATCTTCTAAGTGTGGATTGATATACATCGCCTTCTACTCCCCATTCCTACATTACGCTTCGAAGTGAAACCTCTGTCTGAGTTTCCAAAAACATCCCGACCATTCCATTTCCTTCATCCAGCTCAACTCACCCTATCTGATCAGCCATCCTTCCTCAAAGAGATCGAGTTTTTATAAGCATGATCTGATTTAACATCGCAACTTTTCGGGTTTTTGTCTTTCACCCTCACCAGATAAAGCCTGTTTGCAATCTATTCGTTATCTGCCACTTGCTGTATCGACACTAATGTCAAACCGACATCTCTTATTTTATTGAGCAGGCTATGGAGGGCTGCTTGATCTGTGATCTGGCCTGACAATACGGTCTTATCCTTCTCAACACTGATTTCAAAATCATCAAACCAGACAGACCACCTGTCTCCTAGTTTTCCTTTAACCCTGATCTCATACCTCCCAAGTCGGTCATATTCCTTACCCTCAGCCATGAACAAAGTCTCCTTGTTGTCGAGATGATTTCCTTATTCCGTGTGGTATGGGGAATCGCCACGATGAGGCTCGTATTCTTTATATATTGACCAAAGGATAGCTACTGACTGGGGGAGATGTCATCCCCTATATGGGGGAATAGGATAGGGGATTGAAAATAGAAAAAATCACAACATCATTGTGGGGGAGAGGATGGAAACAGCATGAGCAGGTGAGCTTGTTCAAATCAGATCCAATTCCTTTGCTCGCTCAACCGCTTGGATTCTTTCTCCCAAGTCCATTCCCGTAATCGTTGCCGGACGGCGGCTTTCTTTCTGCCAAGCACCTCCGCCAGAAAGCGCGTTACCGTGGTTTGCCCACATTTCTGGGTCATCATCATCCCGAAACTCCACAAGGCCAGCACGGTCGCTTGAGGCTTACTCAAAGCAGGAAAATGCGCCGTGACAGTTTTGATCCACTCGTCTATACTTGAGCATGGGGGTGACATAGTGCTTCTCCTTCGTGCTTGATTGAGAGACTATGTTTTCCCTTTTTCTTCCCCTTTCAAAAAAACCTACCCCTGACAGGGGGGTGCTTCCCCCCGTTTGCGGGGGGATCAGAGGGGGGTTCGTTTCCCGGCTGTCATGCTTCTACTTACCCGCGCTGCCATCGGGAGGCGGTTTTAAGGGAGCTGACATAGGTAGGGCTGGAATCAGCCCCTCCGCTGCCACGCCCTTGTCACACAGCTATGGTTCAATAAGCACAGGATCCCGAACCGAAAGCAAGAAAGCCCAGGAGAGACATAGCCCCTGAGCCCGAGGCGAGATCCTTGCGTGGAAGGGGAGGCTTTCAACCTTAAGGGGCACCACGCTTGGATGAGAGCTATGCTACTGGGGAGTTGTGTGAATCTCGAGGGCGCATGACAATTGAGGAAGGCATGAATAAGAGGCTCTTTTCATTTCTCATACTCGCTGCTTCTGCCGTCATTCTATTGTTCAGCAGCTGCAACCCACAGCCACAGACCTCACAGTCAAACCCCAGCACAGCAATGAGTGCAGGAACCACGGACATCCAGGACATCCGTTTCACTGGAAACGTGACCTTCAGCACGGTGGACACGAATGGCAATGGCTTCTTCGAAGCGGTCGTTGCGGATGTCGAAGTGGAGATTTTAACAGCCGGGGATTATCTAGTAACAGGACGCTTGGAGAAGAACGGGGAAACGATCTCCTACCGGCCCACCTTTGAAACCATGCTTTCTAGCCAGGCCAATGTAAGCGGAGTTCCGGGGATCTACATTGTATTGGTTGCATTCTCCGGGGAGGAGATCTTTCTGTCAGGAGAAAATGGCCCCTACGACCTCTGCCTCCATGCCATCGGTGAGAAGAGTCATGCTGATCTCACGATCCCAACACCGGCTTACGACCCCACTGTGTTTGGTGAGATAGGGGCCATCCTCACCGGTGTGTCCGAGACTGCTGTCGATGAGGATGGCGATGGGAAACTGGACTTCGTGGAAGTGGCGCTTGACGTAACAGTTCGCATGTCCGGAGACTATTGGCTCCAGGGCACGCTGAGCAAGGATAGCACCTCTATCGTCCACACAAGCGATATCTTCTTCGCCTTGACACCGGGAACACATACCCTGAACTTGCGGTTTCCGGGACTTCCGATTCTTCGCTCTGGCTTGAGTGGTCCTTATGAAGGGGTTGTCAGCATAGTCAATGACCCCGGTGGACACAACATAGGCGGTATCGAATTCATGACGCGTGCCTATCGCTCGACTCGATTCTCGGGGTTGCTGGAGCTCGACGGTCGCTTCAATGACCAGGGAATCGACACCAATGGCAACGGGTTGTTCGATATCTTGCGAATTGAGTTCGGAGCTGAGATCAGCAAAGAGGGCATCTATTTGGTCAGTGGCGCACTGAGGAATCCGAGCGAGCCACGCTTCGTGTTTACCGATGACGTGCAAATGACTTTGGACCGAGGCCCACAAATGCTCACGCTCGAATTCTCCGGAGCACTGATCCGAGATCAGGAGTTGGACGGACCCTATCAGGTCGAGGTCAGCTTGCGGGACCCTGCCACATATGACGAGTTGGACCGTGTACTCTTGGGACGAAAGACAGCGTCTTATCGCGCCACCGACTTCGAGCCGTTCGGGTGGGCCGCTATCATGCTAACTGGAAAATTTACCGAGCAAGGCGTCGATACCAATGACAACGGCCTCTTCGAAGAATTACGCGTGGAGGTGGAAGTGGAACTGGCCGAAGCGGACTTCTACGAGTGGAGTGCATCGCTTATGGATATCAATGACACTACAATCGACTTTGATATACGAAGAGGCGCGCTCGATGCCGGTTTGACAACCATCGACTTCGTCTTCCATGGGAGCAAGATCGTCCAGAACGGGGTCAGTGGGCCCTATTTCGTGAAAGTCTTAGGCATGTTTGGCCAGAATGGTTCAAATGTTGTGGCCATCCAAGCCGCCCAGACCAAGCCCTATGATTTTTCCTACTTTGAATCAAGTGACGGCACTACTCCCTAACAAACCCTTTCTAGACGCTGGCATTGATAAGTTTATCTGGATGCTACCACGAAGCTCTATCTTGACTGACCGCTTTAGGATGATGCGCTGGGGCAGGCCACCACGCCTGGCTGGTCGGTCATCATTTAATTTCAGGTATGCACCATACAATTGCTGGCCTATCACAAGCAGGCAACAATGGTGTTGTGGATTATGTGCTGGTGGAACACGACTGGCGAGTTGAGTATGCGCCTCTGTTCTGCGACTTGCCGATCGATCTGGTGCTGATTCAATTTATCTATCCTACAAATGAGCCAAAAATTGCTTGTATTCTCAATAGGCTAATTTGCGCTTTCTATCATTGTGTTATTCTCACAGAGCAGATAGACCAGCTATTTGGAATCCAACAGGCCAGGTGATCGCCTGGCCTGTTCTCCTCGTACGCCCGGCATGGGCGTTGGCTAGAGGGTGAAAGACCCTTACGGAGGACGATCGCACCTTCCGTCGCTTCCGTCTCTGTAGTCTCTATGACAGTATCCTGGCGATTAAGGAAGAGTGTTCTTGTAGGCTCAGCTTCAAGATCTAACGAGGTCATCGTTGCAGTAGGGATGTTTCCAGATTCGATCCCTCCCGATTGACACGCACTGAGAATGAATACAAAAAAGAGGAGCGTGAAGAAAAGGATTATGGGTGATAGGTAGTGGAATTTACGCATGGATTGGTAACCTTCCCTGGTTCATAAAGCCTAATTTGACCACCACAAGATTTACATAACGATTTGACACAGATATTTCAATGCTATTACAGCTTCGAAATACATCCTACATTTATGGATCTTCTTAAAATGTGAGAGAAAAGGATTTTTTATCCCAGAACAACAGCAGGAGGAGGGAAAGGACTGCCTTGTGTTGATTTTCAAAAGAGAAATGGCGCTGTTCAATGAAAAAGGTTAGATCCAATACAGCTTTCAATTGTTGATTCACCTGAAAAAAGGCTACTCAGCCGAGAGGAACCAGCATCCTCGAAAGGTAGTTCTTGTGTATCTGCCACTCTGAATTCAACCCTATCCGATATCTTCCTTTTCTTCACCCTTTCCTTACACCTCTCGATCATCCTTTCACGAATGTCTACACCGACCACCTAACAACCATACTTTTTTGCAATGAAGCAAAGGGTCACCCCTGCACCGCAGCCAACATCAAGGATGTATTTGCCTTCGCTTATGCGGCATAACTCCATGAGCTCTTCTGTACCCCCGATTCCTCCGAAATGTTTTGTGAGACCTACCTCGGCGGCAAAATCGTGTAACCTGCCTTAACATATCGCTCCAGTTGCTCTGGTGAGAGAGTGTTGCGATCTCCGAAGATCAATGCTCCACCATGAAGCCATAGGATGACGGGGCGGATCACATCATCAGGCATCCGATAGACGTCCGCCTGGATTTCGCATCCTTGCACCGTTTTGTAGGTGTAAGTCTGTTTTGAGAGCATCATGTCATCATTTTAATCGATGCAAATGCGGCATCTATAATATTGGTGAAGCCGCTTTATACATCAAGGGCTTCACGACAAAATCGACATCGCAATAAAGGATCTATCGATAATATGGATCTCATCCTGCCAGGATCAAGCTGCTTGCCTTGCCACCATGGAAATGGATCCTATGGGAGGTGATGGTCTTCGCCGGGGGAAACACAAGGTTCTCAGAAGCAGAATCTATATAGATTTCGAGGGCGGGTCCATCGGTAGCTCAAACAGCAGGCGGTCAATGAGGGGATTCTGTAACAATCCTCAAAGTGCGATGCCCTATTCATTTTAAAAACAGGCACTTCCCCAGCGAGCATTCTTCTGCAAGAAAATGAGCCAGATCATCACCTATCCTTTTCAGATGCCAAAGGATAATATCTATAGGGATATTTCTTTTATTGAAGGCCGGTCATGGATGAACTCGAATCGATAATGGAGCTCAAGAAAGGCGATCTAAGCGGCCTGGAGGAGCTTGTTGGACGTCACCAGGTTGAGGCTGTGCAAATCGCTTATCTGATCTTGGGAGATCGACCGCTGGCGGAAGACATCGTCCAGGCTTCTTTCCTAAGGGCGGCTGAGAGAATCCATCAATTTGATCCCGACCGCAACTTTCGACCCTGGTTCTTACGCATCGTCACAAACGATGCGATCAAGGCCTCATCGAGATCAAAAAGACAGCTATCACTTGACTTGGCGCAAGAGGCGGCCATGGCGCCGGATTGGCTACATGATCCGAATCCAGGTCCAGAGGAGCTTGCCAACACAGCAGAGACAAGGCGGATGGTCTGGGAGTCAATGCAACAGCTTACGCCCAAACAGCGTGCGGCCATCGTTATGCGTTATTTCCTGGACATGAAGGATCGGGAGATTTCTCGGGAGTTGGATCGCCCGCTCAGTT
>MGNI01000196.1:22758-23097 GCA_001795115.1 Chloroflexi bacterium RBG_16_48_8
CTCTCCTCATTGCCACGCTGGCTGTTGTGGGTCCGGATGAGGCGCTTGCGGCCCTGCGCGGGTTGCTTAGAGGCTATATCCCGGGCATCGGCCTTGTCGATGAGGGGGCAGGCCTGCGCATATTGGCTTCTGCGGTGAGTCTCGAGCGAGACGGGATCACGGTAACCGTCGAGCAGGCCTTGCTCGACGCTGAGCGGACTGTGGTCATCTACCAGGCAGACGGCATCCCCGCAGAGGCCTACCCGAGGGATGAGCCGGAACGGCCGCGAAGTCAGGTGCTGATTGGTCCGCCGGAATGTAGCTCTTCCCCCTATCTGCGTCTCCCCGATGGCATAGCGC
>MGNI01000196.1:23110-23563 GCA_001795115.1 Chloroflexi bacterium RBG_16_48_8
AATGGCGGGGGTTCCGGCTGGGCTTCTGGCTACAAGTCCCGTTTGGTGTATGCTGCTGTCCCACTGGAGGTCAGTGAAGCCACGCTCGTGATCCCATGCCTGGAAGGCACTTCTCCAGGTGCAGCCCCGGAGAACTGGGAATTGGCTTTGCGCTTTATCGCCGCGCCGCCAGATATGACCGTCGTCCCAGTCCTCGAGATTACATCCTCGCCCGAAGCTGCCGGGACATCTGATGAAGCCAATGCCATGGGCCTCTATCTGGAGAGGGTGATCGAGCTTGAGGATAGTTACATCCTCGTCGGAACCTTCCGCCAGGGTGAGGGTTTGCACGGTGCTGTGGTCATGGGGATTTCGAGTTGGCTGGAAATTACGGATGCCAATGGTCAGGCCTTACCCTATGAGATCCCCTCGGATCTTGATCTAAGCTCCCAAGAAATGGGTGTATTCCCCTGG
>MGNI01000196.1:23635-24584 GCA_001795115.1 Chloroflexi bacterium RBG_16_48_8
CCCCCGCTGATGTGACCTTCCACTTCGATACTGGGTCCGACCCTCAGGTGGGGCAGGAGTGGACGCTGAACCAGGAACTTCAAGTCGCTGATCACGTGGTCCTTCTTGTATCCGTGGAAAGGCTGGAGAATGGCTACGAATTTCGTTTTCAATCCGACTCTTCGGTTTCGGGAGTCTCTGTCCTGGACAGCAACCATCAGCCCGTTGGAGGTTTCGGGGGAGGCTCGCAGGGCGAATTCACGGTCGGGTTCGAGTATTCCCACCCGATCCCCACAGGGATGCTTACATTCCAGATCACCGCGCTCATCGCCCAGCAGCCAGGGCCTTGGACGCTGAGCTGGGAACCCCCGCAAGGCGATGAACCTGTCCCAACCCTTGTCGTCCCGCAGGCCTGCCTGACGCTCGACCGGTGGCTGCTGGCTTCTGAGAACCCAACATTGCCCCAAGGTCTGACGGGCAAATTGATCGCCTACGGGCGAATTCGGGAAGATGGTCAGTCCCTTTCACCTGAAAACGCCGGTGTGTTTGTCGTGGATCTGGAGGGCGGTGGGCATCAAGTGCTTGGTTCGGGGACATGGCCCTCGCTTTCCCCCGACGGTACCCAGGCCGCTTACTCCTGGACGGATGGTCTTCATGTCGTCGACCTTGCCTCCGGGAAGAACCGTCTCCTGCCCAGCACATCAACCAACGACTACAACCCCCGCTGGTCCCCCGACGGCTCGCAAATTGCCTTCGTCCGGACGGATGACTTGAATCTGTACCTCGTCAACGTCGATGGCTCCGGGTTACGGAGAGTTACGGAAGGCCGGGAGTATGAGCAGTTGATCGGTTGGCTGCCGGGCAGCCAGACGCTAAACTATGCCGTTCCCGGTCCCGAGGGAATGCAACTGCGCTTTCTGGATTTGTTGACCGGCGTCATCAGCAACGGCTTTATGATTGAAAAGGGTAA
>MGNI01000196.1:24662-26107 GCA_001795115.1 Chloroflexi bacterium RBG_16_48_8
CATGGTTGGATGGCTCCGATCGTCATTTGATCGCCCAATTGGACCAGTGGGGCATCGGAAGTCCAGTTTGGTCACCGGGTGGCAAATGGTTACTTGCCAGCATTTTCAACAACAACTTGCCCAATCCGACGCCAATCCCAGCCCTGATCGATCCAAAGACTTGTGAGGTGATCGCCTTAGCCGGAATCGACGGGTATGTGCATGGATGGGCACCCTAGCATCCTAATTGGGCTGTTGCCTACTCGAGGATCCAGCGTTTCGTCGTGAAAGAGGCACTTTTGCCTGAGGTTGGTGGACATTTTCTAGGAGAAGTGGTTTCCTTGGGAATCGCGATGGCGAGGATCAGACTTGAACTTGGGCGCAAAAAGAACCTGCACAAGAATATCAAGATTTCGCAGGCAACGATCAAGCGAATATTAATCTCGAAAGGTCCTCGCACCCCACCCTTATAGGAGCTTTCTTGCTACTTACGGAGCAAATTGCAGATAGGGGCACAGTGAATCGTGCCTCTATGTATCGCAAATAGCCGTGAAGGATCAACGGTAGAAGGTTCCCACCAATGTAATGTCTTCCCCGTCTATTCCCCAATCCTCAATGTGGCAATGTTTAAATTGAACCTCAATATCTGCGTAAATATGCTACACGCCCTCCTCGTAGGTGACGGTTAAATTCCTGATCAACAAAGTCCCATGGTTCGAGAAGGATTGTGTGTCTTCCCAAACAATGCATTGAAGTTCTGTCGCTGGAATATCGGGACCGTGAGGCTGTTTTGCTAGATAGGCAAAGTAATGATATCCATCCTTTATTTTTGTCTGAGAGAGATCGAGTGACCTATCCAAGAGCCGCTCATCTAGGCCCAATTGCAAATAGTAATCGTTCCGTGATATTGAAAAATTGGCTTTATCCAATCGTATATAAAAAATGAAATTTGTCACAATACTCGCTACGATTACTGTGTGGCAAGTTCATTGCATATAGAACTTCTCCAGTCTCAACCAGGAGGAAAGACCCACTGTACCTACGATTATTCTCGTTCTGAAAAACATTCCACAAAGACACGGTGAGAAGCAATAGGGCGATAAGCACCGCAGCGATGAAAATAAATTTCCTGTGCGGAGAGTACCTTATTGTATCCACACGCTCAATTAGTGTGGGAAATCCTTTTTTTACCAACATAATGCTGTTCCTTCCTCTTTAAAATCGACTTTGAGTTCATCATAATCAAGGAGTGAGTACCAGTCTTGATAAACGGATGACCTTAGGTTGTCAATTTTGAATTTGTGGATGCGGAGATGTAGGTGGAGGTGATTGAAACCTTCCCGGAAGCTCCAAGCTTCCGGGAAGGTCAGTTAAGATAGCCTGCCACAGGTACCCGGACTGGATGAAGACACAGAAGAGAAACCTGCGGCAGGCTTATTGGCGGCCAGAATCTGGGTAACCAGTAG
>MGNI01000196.1:26200-26275 GCA_001795115.1 Chloroflexi bacterium RBG_16_48_8
TAGTAGTCATAGGCGTTGCTGGCGGGCGTCTGGGCCACCAGCGGGAACTTGGCCTGCAAGCGGTAGCTGAAGCTG
>MGNI01000197.1:0-1524 GCA_001795115.1 Chloroflexi bacterium RBG_16_48_8
AGCCCATGTCGTAGCAGAGTTCGAAGGACACTATCGGAATTTACGCCGCGGATGGAATCAATCTGTGGACGTGTTACCGGTTGTTGATAGGCGATAATTGCCAACGCCTCAAGAGCAGCTCGACTTAGAGTGCTGGTATCTTCTAAGATCAACAGTCTTTCTACATCTTCTGCAAATTCGGGAGCAGTGGTCAATTGATATTGGGAACCGAATTCCTGAAGTCGAATTCCTCTATCTGTAAGGGAATCCTGCAATGCATCAATGGATTGTTTAACAATTCGGGATGGAACTTGAAGTGCATCAGCCAACTGGCTGACACTGACTGGACCCGATGAAACAAATAAAAGCGCTTCGATCCTGGTCTCAAGGGATAATTCTCCAGATCCGGAACTTTGATGGGATACACCTCTATTGGGATCCAATGCGTCCTGGTTCGATGGGGTTTGTGATTTTATTTCTTCCATAGGGTACTATTCTCAGGCAGACCGAAAATCCAGGATGATCTCTTCCAACTTCCAACCAAGTTGTTAGTAAGAACAAGCTCATAACTTTTTTAAATGTTGCTAACGCAGGTTTCCACCCTGATGGTAAAAATCCGAAACGACATTCTCCAACACCATCCAAGATGAACAATCTTCCCAAAAGTGAATGAGACCAGATCTTAAATCAACTGCCTGCTTACGAAGAGATCACCCTCGAGCAATTCCTTCACCTTGTACAGAAAATAAAAATTTATATACTATAGCTTACTTTCTCCAATCGTTAAATGGAGATCTATGGATAAAATCAAGTCGTATAATGAACAGTGAATCGTCGTCTCGATAACCCCAGAACCCTCCGAGGCACGAATTATACCAGTGCGGTGAATCACCGGCAATGAATAGGCTTCAAACAACAGCATCCTCTTTCACGATCAGCATCTTATTGGTGCTGCTAACTGCAAGCTGCGCGAGTTCTCAACTCGGAGCCAGCTTGGTCCAAGTTCAGATTGAAGTCGATCAGCATGTCCAGACCCTATTTCTGCCACAAGGCTCTACTGTATCCGACGCCATCCAGGCCAGTGGTATTGAGTTAAGTTTGAGTGATAAGGTCGCTCCTCCAGGATATACGCTGCTACTGGATGACATGGAGATAGAAGTAACAAGAGTTGTGGAGCGTTTAGAAGTTGTGAGTGTGGTCTTGCCTTTTGAAAGGCAGATATTGAAGAACGAAACCATCCCCATGGATGAGACTCATCTGTTACAGCCGGGAGAAAATGGTCTCGAGGAAATCACCTATCGTGTAATCGAAGAGGAAGGTGTCGAAAGCACGCGAGTGTCGATTAAACGGGTTGTTATGGAAGAGCCGGTTCCGGAGATCATGATGATCGGCACACAGCAGGGTTATACTCCTCTCACCTTTCCAGGCAAAATTGTATATGTTTCAGCCCAGAATGCATGGTTGATTGAGGGTGAAACTGGAAATCGCCGCCCGATCGTCTCTACAGGAGATCTCGACGGAAGAATTTTGGAACTTTCACCCGAT